>CAZTNR010000057.1:0-14417 GCA_964614955.1 uncultured Oscillospiraceae bacterium
CTTGCCTTCTTCGAGAGCTGCAATCTTAGCCTTTGCATCTTCGCCAACGATATCATTTGCAAATGTAACAACGCCGCCGAGAAGCTCGTTAAGTCTGTCTGCAACGGGACGAAGTGTGAACTTTACAGGGTCATTCTTCTTTGCTTCTTCAAGGAGCTTTGCCTTAGCTGCTGCCTGTTCACTTTCGGGAAGTGCTTCAACCTTTTTCTTTTCCTTCTTGTCGAGACCGAAGCCTTCTGTAAGAACTGCGTGAGGCTTACCCATATGGCTGCATAGGATTACCTTTGCGCCGTTGTCAAGCAAATACTTGATTGTGGGGATAGCACTGACAATTCTCTTATCACTTGTGATTTTGCCGTCCTTAAGGGGTACGTTAAAGTCGCAACGTACGAGGACCTTCTTGCCTTTTACATTAAGATCTTCTACTGTCTTCTTGTTTAACATAGTTCTCTACCTCTCTTGTGTATATAATAATTATTTTTTTAACAATCTTTTGCCTATGTGATTATATCACATAGTTTTGCTCAATGCAAGAAAAATATTACAATTAATATATAAATTTACATTTGCTACAAATAAGATATAATGAAGAAATTTGCCTATAGCAAATTTCAACAATCATTCTTCATTCAGCATTCTGAATTCCGCATTTATTCGAATAAAGCTACCGCTTTATTCGAATACTTATTTCCCCGCCGCAGAGCTTTTGGGTATATCCTTCCTCGGTACGCACAAGAAGCGCTCCGTCCTCGCAGATATCAAGAGCCGCCGCCCTTATATCCCCGTCTTCTCTGACAATTCTGATTTCTCTTCCGATAACAATTGAGCGTCTTTTATATTCGGCAACGGCTTCTTCATTACTGAGGGCAAATACCTTTTCAAACTCATTGCAGATAAGCGAAGCAAGCTCAAACTTATCGTATGTTATCTTTGTTATTTCGTAAAGGGATGTTACGATGCTTCTCAGTTCTTTGGGTACCATACCCGAAGTAAGTCTTATATTTACACCTATTCCCGCAACAACAAAAGTATTGCCCTGTTCGGTTCTGAAGCGCTCGCAGAGAATGCCGCAAAGCTTCTTCTTGCCAAAGTAAATATCGTTTACCCACTTGATGCCTACACCGCTGTTATTATCTGTGCCGGTGAGTCTGTCAATGGCACGGCAGACGGCAAGACTGATTTTTGCGGTAAACAGCTCGTCGGTAACGGTTTCGGGCTTCTTCAAGAGAATACTCATATAAAGACCTTCGCCCGCAGGAGAATAAAAGCTTTTACCCTGTCTGCCCCTGCCCGAAAGTTGCTCATACGCTATTACCACGTGTCCGTCGGGCAGAATATCCGCGTGAGATTTTACATAGTTGTTTGAAGAGTCTACGGATGAAAGAACGGTATAATTTTTTCCAAGCACTGCTCCGCCCTTTTCACCAAGGATCTTTGTATTATACACCCAACGTCACCTCCCGTAAAATAACAACTTTTACCAGATAGAATTGTACAACAAATTTACGTTTATGTCAAGTTTTTTGCGATATTCGGGCAAAAACAGTAAATATTGCCATTTTTTTGACAAATGGCAAAAAAACACTTGCATACATCCGTCTTTTGTGCTAAACTTATAGATGTGATTTTATGGCAAGGAGTGATATATAATGTACACATCAATCCTTAATGTTAAAGAAACTCAGGTTGCGATAAAGGCTTGCAAGGACTATTTTGAAAAAGAGCTTGCACTTTCCCTGAATTTAACCAGAGTATCAGCTCCCCTTTTTGTTACTCCCGAATCGGGACTCAACGATGCCCTCAACGGCACAGAGAGACCCGTTCAGTTTGATATACTTGAGTCCGGCAAGGACGTGCAGATAGTTCAGTCTCTTGCAAAATGGAAAAGATTTGCCCTCGGCAAATACGGTTTTCTTCCCGGAGAAGGTTTATACACCGATATGAACGCAATAAGACGTGATGAAGAAACCGATGCAATTCACTCCCTTTACGTTGACCAGTGGGACTGGGAAAGAGTAATTGAAAAGTCGGACAGAACAATAGAAACCTTAAAAAAGACGGTAAAGAAAATATACAGAGTTCTCAAGAGCACAGAGCAGCATATGTCTTATCATTTCCCTTCTCTTGCAAGGGAATACCAGAAGAGTATGCTTCCCGATGAAATCACATTCATCACAACCCAAGAGCTTGAGGATATGTACCCTACTCTTTCAGGCAAGGAAAGAGAAAATGCCATAACAAAGGAAAAAGGTGCTGTATGCCTTATGCAAATCGGCGGAGTTCTCAAATCCGGCAAGAAGCACGACGGCAGAAGCCCCGACTACGACGACTGGACAATGAACTGCGACATTCTTCTCTGGTATCCCGTTTTAGGTATTGCACTTGAAATTTCAAGTATGGGTGTGAGAGTTGACGAAGAAGCTCTTGACAGACAGCTTAAAATTTCGGGTTGCGAGGACAGAAGGAGTCTCGAATTTCACAAGGCAATCCTTGAAGGAAAACTTCCCTACACCATAGGCGGCGGCATAGGTCAGTCAAGACTCTGTATGTATTATCTTAGAAAAGTGCACATCGGCGAAGTTCAGGCATCCGTTTGGCCCGATGAAAAGGTTAAGGAACTTGAAAAGGAAGGAATTACCTTGCTGTAATGCAAAATAAAAAGTGAATAATGAAGAATTTCGGTGGATTTTGCTAAAAAGCAAACTCTTCGACAAAAATTGATTATAATTGAATTATAATAAAAAATTATCATAAACAAAAAGGAGAAATCAAAATGTTAGTTTCTGCAAAGGAAATGCTGACCAAGGCTAAGGAAGGACACTACGCTGTAGGTCAGTTCAACATCAACAATCTCGAATGGACAAAGGCTATTCTTCTCACAGCTGAAGAAAACAAGTCTCCTGTTATCCTCGGCGTATCCGAAGGTGCAGGCAAGTACATGTGCGGCTACACAACAGTAGTCGGTATGGTTAACGGTATGATTAAGGAGCTCGGCATCACAGTTCCCGTTGCTCTTCACCTCGACCACGGCTCTTATGAGGGTGCGCTCAAGTGCATCGAAGCAGGCTTCTCGTCCGTAATGTTCGACGGTTCTCACTATCCTATCGAAGAAAACATCGCGAAGACAACAGAGCTTGTTAAGATCTGTAACGAAAAGGGGCTTTCTCTTGAAGCTGAAGTCGGCGCTATCGGCGGCGAAGAAGACGGCGTTGTAGGTGCAGGCGAATGTGCAGACCCCGCAGAATGCAAGATGATTGCAGACCTCGGTGTTACAATGCTCGCTGCAGGTATCGGTAACATTCACGGTAAGTACCCTGAAAACTGGGCAGGTCTTTCTTTCGACACACTCGCTGCAGTTTCCGAAGCAGTTGGCGATATGCCCCTCGTTCTTCACGGCGGTACAGGTATTCCCGAAGATATGATTAAGAAGGCAATCTCCCTTGGCGTATCCAAGATCAACGTAAACACAGAATGCCAGCTCAGCTTTGCTGCTGCTACAAGAAAGTACATCGAAGAAGGCAAGGACCTTGTAGGCAAGGGCTTTGACCCCAGAAAGGTACTTGCTCCCGGTGTTGAAGCTATCAAGGCCACCGTTAAGGAAAAGATGGAGCTCTTCGGTTCCGTAGGCAAGGCGCAGTGAGTCACTGCTGACAGTTTCGCGGGCAGGGCTTGCAGTTGACAGGCTATATTGGCCGCGAAACAAGCCTTTTGTTGCCGCATATAAGGCTCGCGGCAACAAAAAAAGCAACACCGACGGTATGTCGGTGCTAAAATAATCGTTATATCACGACCACTCAATCCCTTGCATCGGGACACGATGCAAGGGATTTTTGTGTGCGGCAAATTGGGATTTGTTATATTTCTCTTTGTAAATAAACCATATTTACTAATTGAACACCACATTCATATATTGGATGGTCATAATTATCTGTAAAGAAATTCTCTATGATATGAGAGCGAATAAAGCCACACTTCTCATAAAAAGGAATTGTCAAGGGACTATCACCTGTACCAACCTGTAAAACGGAGTATTTGCAACCATACTCTTTGACAAGGAAATCAATCAAGTTCTTTGCATAGCCCTTGCCTTGATGCTCCGGAAGGGTAGCAATATTCTTAATTTCCAAAACCCCATCACCTTCATCAGTAACAACACATTCGCTTTTCACACCGTTATCATCAAGCACATACATAGTACCTATGTCAATATATCTGTCAATCATATTCTCTTGCTCATCTGCTAACAAGAGCAAAGAAAGGTATTGTTTTTTGTTTTCCTTAATCTCAATAATTGTCATTTTGCTCCCCTGCAAATTCAAGTTTATCCGTCCTTACCCAACTCTTGAGGCAGCTTTCTATCCTTAAAATAGTACTCCCTATCGTGCTCATTTATTTCTCGAAGCACTCTGCAAGGGTTACCGACAGCCAGGACATTCGCCGGAATATCCTTTGTGACAATACTTCCTGCGCCAATAACCGAATTATCACCTATTGTAACACCGGGAAGAACGATAACGCCTGCACCCAGCCAGCAATTCTTTCCAATATGTACCGGCATATTATACTGATAAGCTTTTTCACGAAGCGAAGGATATATTGGATGTCCTGCCGTTGCAAGGGTGACATTGGGACCGAACATAGTATAGTCGCCGACATAGATATGGGTATCGTCAACACAGGTGAGATTGAAGTTTGCATAGACATTTTTGCCGAAGTGACAGTGCTTACCGCCCCAATTTGCGTGAAACGGCGGTTCGATATAACAGCCCTCGCCGATTTCGGCAAACATTTCCTTTAGCATCTGCTTTCTTTTTTCATATTCAGACGGTCTTGTTGCATTGAAATCATAAAGGCGCTCTAAGTCCTGCATCTGTATTTTTAAAAGTTCCTCATCGGCATAGTTATAAACATCGCCCGAATGCATTTTGTCGTAATTTGTCACGGTGATCCCTCGCTTTCTGAAATAAAGAATACCATAATTTGATAAAAAGTGCAAGTGTATACAACGAAATTTCTCACCCGTTAACCGTAGGGGCGGATGCCCACATCCGCCCGATTAAAATAAATGTTTGTTCAAAACCTATGTGATTTTTACGTCACACAGGGTTTTATTTTATGTCTGCTGTCTTTTTTGCATTTTCTTCCAATTATAAAGTCCGTAGAGGTCATTTACAAGGAACATACAGAAGCACATAACCATAGGAATATAAGACATATCGGTAAAGCAGGCTATTGTCCAGAGCACAATCAGCACAACGTCATTTGCCGCATATGCCAGGGCATAATAGGGGCTTCTGAAATAGGTAAGAGCAACGGCAAGAAAGCTTGTGGATATTGAAACGGTACTCGGGTAAATATTGGGAGTATTCAAGGCTTTAAGGATAAAATAGAATATCATCGTTATAATAACAGTTGCAATCCACATAAGAGCAGTCTGTTTCTTTGTCATTTTGGCAACCTTTACCTCGCTTGTGTCTTTATAAGGATTCTTTATCCAGGACACAAGAGCAAAAACATCCATAGGAAGTGTCATACCGGCATAGGTGATAAGCTCACCGTAATATCTGAAATGAAGGGAAATGATGCCGTAAAAGGCAGCAAAAATTATGCAGAGTATCATTCCGAGAACGTGTCCTTTTGCTACGAATATAAGTGCCGTCACGCCGATAAGCGAGCAGAGAGTATTGGCGAGTCCCTCAAAGCCCGAGAGCACATAGGACAAAAGCACAACCGAAGCGGATGTCAGCCAAAGAGTCATTTCAAATTTACTTAGCAGTTTAAAGGGATTCTGTATTCTCATTTTTCCTCCTACAAAAAAAGCATCCGTCTGTACACCTTCAAAGACCTAAACAGTGCACGCACGAATGCTTTATATTTGCATTTTCTACCCGGTGGCAGATTTGGTATTCATTTTCCAAGTGTGAGTATATCACACTTGTTTTTATTTGTCAAGGATTAAAGCGAGTTTTCCTTGGTGTACTTAATAATATCGTCAACCGTTGTGAATGCAAGACCTACGTAAGTATCGGCAGCACCGTAATAGATTGCCATTCTGCCTGTGTCTGCATCAACAAGAGATGCACAGGGGAATACAACTGTATGAACATCGCCTACACATTCGTAGGGCTCCCAGGGCTTCAAAAGGAACTTCTTTGTGCGGTACTTTACCTTCCAGGGCTCGTCAATGTCGAGAATTGCCGCACCCATACTGTAAACAAGACCTGCACAGGTACCCATTACGCCGTGGTAGATAAGAAGCCAGCCTTCATCAGTTTCAATAGGAGCAGGACCGGGACCGATTTTATTGTTCTGCCAGCCAAGGCTTGTGGGGTGCATTACATCTCTGTGATGTCCCCAATGCTCAAGGTCGGGGCTTTCGCTGTACCAGATCGAGCCGAGTCCTCCGCCTCCTCCGGGATTTGTGGGACGGGAAAGCATTGCGTACTTGCCGTTTATCTTTCTGGGGAAAAGCACGCCGTTTCTGTTATAAACGAGAAAAGGGCTTTCAAGCTGATAGAACTTTTCAAAATCCTCTGTATAGCCAAGACCTATAGTATGACCGCCGGGTACGCCGTTGCACCAGCAAACATAGTACTTGCCGTCTTCAAATTTTATAACTCTCGGGTCATAGCCGTATTCGTAGCCGATTTCGGGATTTCTGTCTGTCCACTCTAGGTTATCGTCGGAAATTTCCCACTTGATGCCATCCTTGCTCTTACCCGTACGAAGCATTGGGAGCATATCGTAGGAGTCAATTCTGAAAACACCTCTGAAGCCGTCGCCGAAAGGAACAACTGCGCTGTTGAAAACGGAATTAGCTTCAAATGCATCCTTTCTTGTGATAATGGGGTTTTTGCTGTAACGCCATACAGTATCTCTGCAGCCTTGGGGTTTATCCTCCCAAGGAAGATTGGGGATTGATACGCCGCCTATTACCTTTGCCATAACAATTCTCCTTTATTGATTTAAAATATGATATAAATTCCCTTGTCACGTCCCGAAAGGACATATCGCATTACGAAGTAATATATCGCACCGCAGGGTATTTCGCAAATTCCGTAAGGATTTATATCGCCGCGGTGCTGTGCACCGCATATAACCAATATAACATCCGAAAAAAGCATTAATGGGACACTTTTTATCTTTTATAAGACATATTTTGGCTGTATTCTATTTCGGAGTACATTTTGATATTGAACCCCTCAGAAACCCTTGTGCCACGGGCATTTGCGAGATTTTAAGTCTTACGATTCAAATGCATAAAAGGAAGTCTTTTATCGAAAAAATGCCGGTATTAACAAATATTAATTTTTAATAATTGCAATAAAAAATTGCTAAAGATTTCAACAAATTCACAGAAAACCCTTGACAAATTGTGGCAAATATGCTACAATAATAGTGGCAATAGTGCTACAATTTAGCAACTACATAAAGAAGAAGGAAGTATTTATGAAAAGAAACGCTACGTTAAATGATTTAATGACTATGGTTGAAGGTCTCTCATCAAAAGACATAAAAGCTTTGGCTGACAAAGTTATGGGTATGATGCGTAACACTTATAATGAAGGCGATAGTATGAGCTTAAGCTGCAACAACATGGTTAGAGAGCACATTGAAGCTGAAAAACCTAATTGCCCCCACTGCAAAGCAAAGGCAAACCTTGGGTGTGTTGTTAAACACGGATTTAAGAACGGTGTGCAGCGTTTTTTATGTAAGTCTTGCGATCGCCACTTCTTTGCTACAAGTAATACTGTTTTTAATGGAACGAGAAAAAGTTCCGATGTTTGGATGAAGTTTATTGAGCTGACACTTTTGGGTGCTTCCATTAGTAAGTGCGAAGAGGAGTGTAACATTTCTCATCAGACAGCCTTTACCTGGAGACACAAAATCCTTAACGCATTTCGTATAAATCAGGAAAGTACACATATGTCCGGCCAGATAGAGGTCGATGAAATGTTAATACCTATTAGTTATAAGGGTAATCACGTCCAAGGCGAAAGTTTTAACAAAAGATGTCTCAATGAAGATAAAAGCAACAACGGTTTGCCCAGACAGTCCTATGAGAGAGGCACTGATAACAAGTCTTCCTCTTCAAAGAATAAAGCTTGCGTGTTCTGCATGGTTAAAGACGGAAACAAGGGCTTTTATGCCACCGTTCCCGGTGTTGGCTTTATGAACCCTACAATGCTTGATGCAACTATCGGTAGACACGTAAAAAAAGAGGACTCTCTTGTGCTCGTCGATCAGTACCAAACCACCGTAAACTACCTCTCCAGCAACAATTACAATCATACTATCCTTGCCGCAAACACTTCAGAATGCTATTACGGTCATAAGCCTGAAATCCAGGGAGATAAGCACTTGCAACACATTAATGCGATGCACAGGCATCTTCGTCGCTTCTTAAAGACTTATTGTGGCGTAAGCACCAAATATTTAGAAAACTATGTCTCTCTTTACGTTTGGTTAAAGAACGTTGCAGCTCACCGTCAAAAGAAGCACACTCAAAAGGTATCTATCACAAGATTGTCTGAGTCAGACTGTTACATTTCGCGCAAGAGTCTTGAGTCGTTCCCTGCAATTCCTATCTGTGCATAATGACAAAACAACCTTGAAACGGAGAATATATAAACTGCTAAATGTCGTATAAAAGTAAACACCGCGCCGAATAAAAAAGCGCACCCTCTTACCAAAGTAAGTGAGTGCGTTAATTATCCACATTCGTACAGTCTTGCATCAACTGTATTAACTTACCTTGATTCTGTTCCCGTTCTGTTTAGCCCGGTTGCCGACATTTTCTTTGCGTTAGCAATTATGTAATGTTTTGTGCGCTTATTATATAACGCACGCGGTATGAATCAAGGCAAAGGAAAGCCACATTTAAAGCTGTGGCGGACTCTTTATAAATGATCTGCACTTAATGGTGGCAGGGCACTTTAGCCGAATTGCATCTACCGGCTCCAATTGTCGCAAGATGCAACCGACTTTGCTAACGGACGATATCTCCCCCGTATAACGCTTATATTATAGCATAAGTTATATTTTCTGTCAAGAGGTTTCGCTTGACATAATAGTAAGCCGCCGGAATTCCCGGAGGCTTTTTGATATGTATAAATCAGAGTCATTTATCCAAGCATAGGGCGTCCCGTTGCATCAACGAGAACCGTAAAACCGGCATTTCCAACTCTTTTTAAATACAAAACACGAGTGACCGTATCTTTGTATATTTTTATGTGTTCCCCATCTTCCGTGTGTTCTTCGAAAACACATATGAATCGATTCATTTTTCTTCCTCCTTTCTCGTTATACATAAAAGTTATACATCGCGTTCCAGTAAATATTCTCCGCGACCAATGTCTGCGATTTTAATTTCCCATCCGTTTTTCAGATACTCATTCAGCTTAGTTTCTAAAGCAGGGTGATCATACAATTTCGCTTCACCGTCAAACTCCTCGTTTTTATACGAGACACCTTTAAATTTAAATGTTTCAACCAAACGTTCAGGTGTGCCGACACGATAATAAAACTTCAAAATCTTGCATTCTTTCATAGTTTTTTCCTTTCTTGTTATGTATAACACAGTACAGCTGCTGCTATACGTTCATATGTTCGGTTATTCTTCTTTAACGAGCTCGTGCTCTTCCAGATGAGCTGTACCATCCTTTTCGCAGGCAGTATACAGCCAATCTTTTTGTCATAAACAGTAATTCATAGTATTGTTTTCTTTTTTACTGTTCAACAACCCTGATCTTTGTTCCCACACGTGCATCAGCCGGATATGGCGCATCCTCCGGGATAAGCCAAATAGATCCTTTTTGTATTGCTCCCGGTATTCTTCCCTGACCACAAAGCCGTAAAACCACAGCTCTTTTGCGTCCGTGCTTTTCAGCATATTCTTCTCTTGTAATATACGAGGAAATACTTGTAGAAATAATGTTATTAAGAAGAGTGGTGCTAAAAATGTGTAGTCCCTCGTTTTCCTCAGCACAAGCTACTACTGTGCCATTGGAAATGTCTGCTTTTGTAAGAAGAAGTGTATTAAACTCTTCGCTGTTACAGTATGAGTCATAGTTTTTTAGAAAATTGCGAATATTCTTTTCGGTGAGTTGTCTTGTTTCCCCAGAATCAAGCGAAAGATAATAATTGTCTTCAAATAATATAATTTTAACTTTCATTACAGACTCCTTATATATAATCTTTTACTTATTGTAGCACAAATGCCACATTATGTCAATATAGTTTTTTAACAATACAAGAACTTGTCATAAAGCTCATTCACGCTTTTTTTGATTTCAATTCCGAGAGCCACGACAGCAATACGGGTATAATAATGACTGTGGAGAACAATTCAAAAAACTTTAAACACGGTGCATCGCTCTCTAAACAGATAAACAAAACTATATCCAACGCCAACAATTCTATAACTGCAAAAATACAGCAAAAACGGACAATGTTAATCTTCATTCTTTCAGGCTCTAAAAGTCCCTTAAGACATTTAGTTGTTTTGAAACACACAAATGACAACAAATATAACACGGCACAAGCTCTATCCAAAACATAAAATTTAATATGTGCAAACCAAAATGGAAAAAACAGACCGATTTTTTTAATAATACCGCTTTGTTCTGCCGTTTCATCCACATACTCTATTGTTTTGCGGAAATCATCTTCATATTTATCATTTTTCTCTTCCATACGTTCAATTCTATTCTCTATTTTTTCAATATCTTTTTTTACAAATGCAAATCCTATCAAGCAATAGATGTTTGAAAAATGACAAAAAGCCATAGCAAGAAAATAGCACAAAACTAAAATCAACATTAGAATGAGAATAGTATCATTTTGAGGTTTATAAATATTGCGAAAAACAAAGCTCACAAGACTATTTCTGGTTACTAATAGTTGTATTGTGAAAATAATCATTGGAATAAAGACGGGGTTGGAGAATTTTGAAAAGTAAGTCGTTGGTTGTAGTCGCTTTATTTTAAGAAATTTCGACAAAACATTAATCACAGTAAAAACAACAAAAGCGAGTAAAGATACTTTTAATATCACTTTATAGATATGATTTTGTGTATAAGCATAAATTATATAAAGTGCCATAAAAGCAAAATGAAGAAACGACATAACGAAAAGACCATTATACGTTACGGAGAAATCCGAGCTACTTTCTTCTCTCACATCGTCAACAAAGTTCGGCGTCTTTCCTGTTAGCAATATATTGAATTGATCTATAACCATTAAACTGCCGATTTCACCAACACATGCACTAATTATCAGTGAGTCTGTAAGTATATGTATTATCCACTCCATTTTGTTTGTAATTGATATCGCATCTTGATATAGAGATACAACTTGCATGCCTAACAAAACCGCGAAAAAGCCGTGTTTTAGTATTGTTCCTAATAGTTTTCTAAATCTCATATTTTCTCCTATAAAACAACATTTTTGTGATAAAACGTTTTAGGTGTATTTTTAAAATAATTATAACTCTTGAGGTATATATTGTCAATTATGGAACAAAATAGTTCTAAAACTTGAAATAAAAACAAAAGGATTCGCAACCTTATAAACGAAAAAACACCTCACTTTGAGGTGTTTCCGAATTTCTATTGAAAATATTATAATTTGTATTAATGACACTTCAAACAAAGGCGTTACTTTTTCTATCACATATATTATTACCCGAAACTTACGCAATTTTTTAGATTTTTCGTGACAATTATAAAAAGAACATCTCTTCACGTTTTAGGTGAAGAGATGCTAATTTATTTAATCATTTTCCGGTGATTGATGAATCATCACAATTAACTAATCAAATGTTGTTTTGTTTCCAAAAATTGTGTATCTCTCTTGCCCAAGTTTCATTTGATGTGTGTGCAGCCATTTCGCCGTTTTTATTAAAAATATCTTTTAAAGGCGATATTTGAATTGCTTTCTTTGCATCTTGAGACTTCATTTTATATCTTCGTTTCAGTATGGTTTCTATACTAATTACTGCATCATCATACAACGTATTCACATTCGACACCTCAGAAAAACTTTTTTTTACTGCTAACATCATTATATCGCTCCTCTCTATTTTTTATTCATCTTACTATAACGTTTTTTTATTGATTTAACGCAGGACAAGCCTTTCTCGGAATGTATTGATATTTGTTTATCCCAATTTTGATAGGAGGATTTATCAATTCTATCAATATATTCTTTGATTTTAAACTCATCTTTTTCATATCTCAAACTAGAAACAATTGATGCAACTCCGTTGTCAGCGGTTTCATCGATAACTATATCATATTTTGCATCCAAATTGTGGTTGTTTGTTTTGATTTTCCATTTGCGCAAGAAATGAGCCCCAACGCGATTATAAAAAATGAACTCTTTCCACGCGTAAGTAACATCCTCGAATTCTTTTATAGAAATATTACTGCTATCTTCAGGAATTTCAAAATCTATTTCCAACACAACCGGATAAACATTTACTTCACTAAAAAGACGCTTCTTATCAGCCGTTGCTTCTGCTCTTTTCAACGCAAATTCAAAATTTGGAGTCGTATAAAACCCTTTTCCGTTGTCAACCGAATCTTCGCCACAGTCCAAATCTATGCCATTTTTGATTATGTTTTCAGCGCTCAAATTGTCAGTACCATGATAAACAATCATTATAAAATCCTCGAATTCATACAACTAAGGCATCCTACCACCTACAAAAATTGTACTGTATCATTGTGTCAACGTACTGTATTTCATATGAACAAAATGTAAACAAATAAACAAGTCACAGTATTTACAAATAAACTTACAAACAAGTCACGATGTTTACAAATAAACAAATCACACCAAAAGGCAAACAAACATCCCTAACCCACCTCTCATAACAGTCTAGGACACAAAACAATACCCTATCACTCCCGAGAACAACTTTTAAATAATGTCCTCGGGAGTACTTCGCCTTAGAAAGACTTGTGTTATACTTGCTTAAAATATGCTTTTCTTTACAAAAAGTTTTTACATTTCGAGTGAATATTCTTATTAGACATACGTTCAACTTCGGTGTGTGCAATCAGATTAGAAAACTATTTTATTTTGATTCATAATAATACCAACCATCATCGATTTTTGTTAGCAGCGTAATATACTGACTTGTTGGAGTTTGATTTTGACTATATACAATTCCTGCTTCGTAATTTATTGATGTTTGCTTTATGAAATATATACTATCCCTATCTAATCGTGGCATTCTTCTTATTGATTTAAAGTTAAGTTCTTTGAGAATTCTTAAAACGCACTCATTATGCTCCAAATGTTCAGCCATCAAAAGAAGCTCATCATAAGGTTCTTCGTGAATAACGACATAAAAATTGTGTCTTATTCTCTTTGATTTAAAATCAGATCTGCTTTGGGGGTCTTTTCTTAGTGACCAGTGACTTTGATAATCGTTCAAATCATTGGCTGCATTTACAAATTCTTTCTTGTTTTCTTCAAAAAGACTAATAATTTCCTCTTCTGTTTGGAATTCAGAAAACTGCAAATAATAACTATTATTAGTTTCGTATGTAATAATGAATATTGTTACATATACTATAAGGGTTATTATCATTGCTACGATTATTATGGTTGTTGCATTTTTTTCATTTCATCACCTCAAATATAAGTGATAGAGGTAATTCTAATGCCCCTTCAAATCCTTCATCGTTAGCAAATTTTATACCTTTTTTTACATTAAAATAATCAACTTCAGAATCGCCATAATACTGTTTTGCACTGTTGTTTAGTTTTCCTATCTGAACATACCCGGCTGCCTTATATAGTGTTTTTGGTTCAATTCCCAAAATCGTCCCAGTATAACCATAATTAATGTTTCCAAAATCAGCAAATGAAATCAACTCTCCATTATATACAAAATAATCTTCGTTTTTTGGCATCCATGAGGCAGGCACCTTTTTATAATCCCATTCTCCATCATTGTCCACACGAGTATACCAATCCAGTCCAGCCGTTGCATACCAAAACAAAACTGAAAAATCAGAAGAATTTGACATAAAATATGTATAACCGCAAATAGATAGTTTGTTATTTTCCAATTCTTCGTTTGCTTTATCTGTCAAATCTGAGTATTTATATCCATTGTTTCTAAATCGTTCAGCTAATCCATGGATTTCATCTCTCGCCGCTTGTGTAGAAGCGTTTTCCCATCTTTCGCCCAAATTTACAAGAATGTCATAAACATCTTGGCTCAATTGACCTGTTTCATACAATTCAATTTCCTCTTCTGTTATGCGTCCCGTTGGATCAAAGAAAATGATTGGACTATTCCCACAATAAACATAGATATTATTCGCCTGAATAATAGACCAAGCATTTGGAACATTTATCTCATAAAGTCCAATAACTCTATTACCAAGATTATAATAGGG
>CAZTNR010000058.1:0-13377 GCA_964614955.1 uncultured Oscillospiraceae bacterium
CTTTTCTGCGGGAATATATGCAGGGTCAATCTTTACGATGTTGTAATTGCCCTTCTTCTTGCTCTTTAAGATTTCAAGAGCCTCGGGAGAGTAGGAGGGAGCAATAATGCCGTCGGATACCTCACGCTTGATAATAAGAGCCGTTGTTACGTCACACTCGTCGGAAAGTGCAATCCAGTCGCCGAAGGAGCTCATTCTGTCAGCACCTCTTGCTCTTGCATAAGCACAAGCGAGGGGAGACTCGTCAAGACCTTCAATGTCGTCTACAAAGCAAGCCTTCTTTAAGTCTTCGGAAAGCTTTACACCGCAGGCAGCACCCGCAGGGCTTACGTGCTTAAAGGAAGCGGCACAGGGAAGACCGAGTGCTTCTTTAAGCTCCTTTACAAGCTGCCAGGAGTTGAATGCATCAAGGAAGTTGATGTAACCGGGCTTGCCGTTTAAAATTTCTATAGGAAGATCATTTCCGTCCTCCATAAAAATCTTTGAGGGCTTTTGATTGGGGTTGCAACCGTATTTAAGTTCAAATTCTTTCATTTTACTGTCCTCACTTACTTGTTCTTGTTTATAATAATTTCTTCCGCTTCCCCGTTTGCAAGATCAACCACTCTTACAAAGAGGGAAACCTTGTTGGCTTCATTGAGATTCGTCCAACAAAGATCTGCAAGTTCCTTTGCAGTATTGGGAAGAGCAACTTCTTCGGGCTCACCGTAGAAGGAGGGAATGGGATTTCCGTCGCACTTGTAGGTGTGAATGAAATGACCGTAGCCTGCTCTGGGAGAATATGAGTACGCATATCGGTTGCAGACCGCATCGTCACCCTCGGCACTCTTGAGAATAGACATCTTGTAGGTGAAATCACCCTTGCCGTAATAGAGCATACCCGAAATTCTGGGTGTAAAGTTGGGGGCGTCGGGCTCAAATTCACGTGTTGTGAGAGCCTTTTCAAAGCCGAAGCCGTCATCGCCGTTTTCCTTTATGTAGTTGTAAACCGTATCTGTCTGGTCACCGTTGGTGATAATGTCGGCACAGGAAAGTGCAAGGTAAGGATTGTAGATAATAAGACTGGGGTCAGAGAGCTTTGATTCGTCAAACGCCTTTGTTCTCATACCGCCCTCGTATCTTTCGAAAACTCTGTTTCTGCTGTTTTCGCTTCTTCCCATAATAAAGTAAGCAATCATAGCTTTATTGCCGTCGGCAGACTTTCCGATTACGATACCTCTGCCGGGGTAGGTGTTTGTGCTGAGTAATTCTTTAAGGTCAAACTTTGCCATAATATTTTTCCTTTCTTTTAGCCGATTGAGTATAAAAAAGGGCAGTCTTCAAGTACGAAAACTGCCCAGACGGTCGGCTCTTTATCGCTGTCGCTTCCTTGTGGTGCTCCACTTGATTCCGTCAGTAGGGACAGCCTGCTTGTTACCTTTACATTTTATCACATCGTTAAATGCTTGTCAAGTTTAATTTGCTCTCAAAACGCCAAAATTCAATAGCACCTTTTGCATTTTGTAAAGCCGAGGGCTTCTGCTTCGGCCACAGTTACTTTAGAAGGAGCCGACATATTGCTGCACTCTGCCTTGCTGTGATACTTTTTGCCGGATTTCGGTATCCAGACGTATGCTTCCTGTTCATCAGATGCCGCATACGTTTCAGATACTGTATCAGCTGTTTTGTCGGTTATTTCAGGAGATGGATTTTCATCGGAAATTATGTCAATAGTGTCTGAATCCGAAGCACTGCCCGAAAGGTCTGTTTCGGCATTTGTGTCGGGGATGGGATACGGTGTAACAATTGCATCTAATTCGGCTGCAGTTGTGTTTAGATCCGAAAAAACGGGAATTGCTTCCTGTTCTAAGTCGGATGCTTCAATTTCAGCTTCGGAACTTTCTGTGTTGTCTTCGTCCTTTGCTTCAATAACAAAAAGATTTTGTCCCGGCTCAATCCACGAGTGCTCCGACAGCCTTTCAAGATCATTTCTCACATCGTTGCCGCAGGCGCAGAATGTCACACATATGCAGAAAAGCAGGGGTAGTAAAATAAACCTTTTCATTGAATGTTATCCAAAGTATACAGGCTTTCCTGTTTCACTTGATTCGTAAATTGCCGCAAGTATCTTTGTAACAACAAGTGCCTGCTCGGGAAGTACACAGGGCTTTGTTCCGTTGTCAAGAGCGTCAATCCACTGCTTGATGTCGCGGTAAACCGAATCACTGTCATCTGCATCAAAGAAAGCAACGCCTGCCTTTGTGCCTGTGTTTTCCGTGTACTGCTGACCGTACTTTACACCGTTGATTCTGCCGCTGGCATTGAGGTTGTCTGCTCCTGCCTTGTCGCCGCAGAGAATCATTGTAGCTTCCTGGCAGTCTACCATATTGAGCGCCCAGCTTGCTTCAAGGTTGATTGTAGCACCGTTTTCCATAACTATAAAGCCGAAAGCCGAGTCTTCAACCTCAAACGTCTCGGGATCCCATTCGCCCCAGGCGTTGCCGCTGCCGCATTCGACCTTGTCGTAAAGCTTCTTGTACTTTGTACCCATAACCATCTTGGGCCTATAGTTGTCCATAGCCCAGAGTGTCATATCAAGGGCGTGTGTGCCGATGTCAATAAGGGGACCGCCGCCCTGTTCTTCCTTGTCCATAAATACGCCCCAGGTGGGTACTGCACGACGGCGAAGTGCAAGCGCCTTTGCATAGTAAATATCGCCGAGCTCACCCGCATCACACGCCTTCTTTACATACTGAACGTCCTGATTCTGCCTGTTGTTGTAGCCAATGGTAAGTGTTTTGCCTGTTATCTTTGCGGCTTCAAGCATAGCTTCAGCTTCTGCAACCGTCTTTGCCATAGGCTTTTCGCAGTAAACGTCTTTGCCTGCTTCAAGGGCATCTATTGTAATAAAGGAGTGCTCACGGTTGGGAGTGCAAACGTGAACAATGTCAATTGTCTCGTCTTTAAGAAGCTCCTTGTAATCTGTATAAACCTTGGCACCTTCAGCACCGTATGCCTTGCAGGCTCTTTCTGCTCTTTCCTTTATAATGTCGCAGAATGCAACCATCTCTACGTTTTCTACTCTCTTAAGATTTGGCATATGCTTGTTGTTTGCAATTCCGCCGCAGCCGATTATAGCAACTCTGTGCATCTTCTTCATAGTGTCATTCTCCTTTGATAAGTATATTTTAACACTATATGTAGTATATCACCCCGTTTTTTGCCCGTCAAGTATTTTTGTCATATTTATATTTTTTACTCACTGTTTATTGACAAAATCTTCCTTTGCCTTTATAATAGGATTAACAATCCAAAATGGAGGAAAATATAATGGCTAAGAATAAGCTTAATGTAATAGTAATCGGTGCAGGAAGCAGAGGCAGAGCTTACACCGATATTATGGCAGACCTTCCCGAAAAGTTCAAGGTTGTTGGTGTTGCCGAACCTATTGATGACAGACGTGAATACATAATGGGAAAGCACGGTGTACCTGCAGAAAATGCATATACAACCTGGGAAGATATACTTAATGTTCCTAAATTTGCAGATGTTGCAATCATCGGAACAATGGACAGAATGCACAGAGACCCTGCAATGAAGGCACTTCAGCTCGGCTATGACCTTCTTCTCGAAAAGCCTGTTGCACCCACACCCGAGGACTGTGCTGAAATCTATAACTTTGCAAAAAAGATGGGCAGAAAGATTATGGTCTGCCACGTTCTCAGATTTACATCCTACTTCAGAGCACTCAAGGGCATAATCGACTCGGGTAAGCTCGGTGAAATTATTTCCGTTGAACATACGGAAGCGGTAGGTAACGTACACCAGAGCCATAGCTTTGTAAGAGGTAACTGGGGTAATGCCGATGAAAGCTCACCTATGCTTTTACAGAAGTGCTGTCACGACCTTGATATTTTGCAGTGGATGCTCGGCAAGCAGTGTAAGAAGATTTCTTCCTTCGGCTCTCTCAGATACTTTACCGAAAAGAATGCCCCCGAAGGAGCTCCCGACTACTGTGTAGACGGCTGTCCCGAAGCTGAAAACTGCCCCTATAACGCAGTTAAGCTCTACTACGATGATAAGAAGAACGACTGGTTCAGAGGCGCTATGACAAAGATGGCTGCTCCTACCGATGAAGCGGTTATGGATTGCTTAAAGTCCACTCAGTACGGTAAGTGCGTATTCAAGTGTAATAATAACGTAGTTGACCATCAGGTTGTCAATATGGAATTTGATGAGGGTCTTACTGTTGCATTCACAATGACTTGCTTTAATGCGGGCGGAAGACACACAAAGATTTACGGCACAAAGGGCGAGCTTTGGGCAAGTATGGAAGAAACAGAAGCAAAGTTTTTTGACTTCAAGACACGTAAGTGGGAAACCATACCCACAAACGAAAGCGCAGTTGTTACAAGCCTTGTAGGCGGTCACGGCGGCGGAGATAACGGTATCGTTGAGGTTCTCTATGATTACGTAAACGGCAATGTTGCTGCAGAGGATGTATCCGAAATCGGCGTATCCTGCAGAAACCATATGCTTGTATTTGCGGCTGAAAAGTCAAGACACGAAGGCGTTATTGTTGACGTTGAAAAGTACATAAGCGATATGATTGGCTAATAGCAAATTTTAAGGGCGGCTTTCGGCTGCCCTTTTTGTATTTTGTATGTAAAATATCAAGATTTGATAGTATCAAGCGGTGATAAAAGTGAAAAATTCCATTCCATTTGACGCTTTTTGTTGCTATATTATAAGTATAACAAAGTTTTAATTCGGAGGTAATAATTATGTCAAGCTATAGGACATTGCCGTCACCCGGTAATACCGACTGGTTTGTAAAAGACAGATTCGGTATGTTTATACATTTCGGACTCTATTCTATGCCTGCAAGACACGAATGGGTGCAGAACTATGAGCCTATTCCCGTTGAGCAGTATAATAAATACTTTGAGCTTTTCAACCCCGATCTTTTTGATGCAAAGGAATGGGCAAGGGCTGCAAAAAAAGCAGGTATGAAGTACGTAATTCTTACTACAAAGCACCACGAAGGCTTCTGCCTTTTTGATACAAAGTATACCGACTATAAGATTACCAATACGCCCTTTGGCAGAGACCTGGTTAAGGAATACGTCGAGGCTTTCAGAGCAGAAGGACTTAAAATAGGCTTCTACTATTCTCTGCTTGACTGGAATCATCCGTCCTATCCTCTCGATGTTGCTCACTGTTATGCTCACTATGATAATGCAGAGGAAATGGATAAGGGCAGAGATATGAAGGTATATGCCCAGTATATCAGAAATCAGGTAACAGAGCTTCTTACAAATTACGGTAAAATTGATATTATCTGGTTTGACTATTCCTTCAAGTATGATACCTGTCCTCAAAAGCTCAAGCCCTGGATGCAGTTTGAAGGCGGTAAGGGCAAGGAACAGTGGGAATCCGAAAAGCTTATCGAGCTGATCAGAAGCATTCAGCCCGAGATTATGACAAATAACAGAACCGGTATTCTTCAGGACGTGTATACCCCCGAGCAGAAGAGACAGACCGAATGGGTAAAGAACGAAAACGGCGACCTTCTTGTATGGGAGGTTTGCCATACATTCTCGGGCTCTTGGGGATACCATAGAGATGAAATGACTTGGAAGAGCGATAAGATGCTTATTGACCTTCTTACCTCAACCGTGGCATTCGGCGGGAATCTTCTTATGAATGTGGGGCCTTGCTCAAGAGGCTATATGGACCACAGAGCAATAAATGCCCTTGAAGCCTATGGCGAATGGATGAAATATAATTCCCGTTCGGTATATGACTGCACAATGGCAGAGCCTGAATTCAAGGCACCCGAAGGAACGGTGATTACCCAGAGTAACGACGAAAAGCGTCTCTATATCCACCTTCAGAGCTATCCCTTTGGCAGACTGTTTATGGAAAATCTTGCCGATAAGATTTACTATGCTCAGTTCCTTTCCGACGGCAGTGAAATCAAGTATACACCCGAAGGCGAAAACGGCACGGTTCTTTTCAACCTGCCTACCATTCCTCCTAAGGGTATATCACCCGTTATTGAAATATTCCTCAAACAATAAGAGTACGGCGGCCTTAACAGCTGCCGTCCTTGTTTTTTATATAGATGCTCGGTGATACCCCGATGTGCTTTTTGAACACCTTTGAAAAGTAAAGCGGATCTGTGAAGCCGCAAAGCTCGGATAACCTTGAAACCTCCGTTATTCCGCTGTCGGTTATAAGAGATTTTGCACGTTCCATTCTTTTTTCATTTACGTACTCACAAAAGCCCGTACCAATATTGTCCTTGAAAATGTGTGAAAAATACTTTTGAGAATAGGCGAAAATGCCGGATACCTTTCTCAGACTTATATCGGGATCGGTTATATGCTTGTCAATGTAGTCAAGCACGCCCGAAAACAGACTGCTCTTGCCGTCAAGCCCCGAAATTTCATCATTTTTCCCGAAGAAGGACAGGGTGTAGAGTAATATGCTTTCGGTGAGGATGTTGGCATTGAAGTCATCGAGACGGCGAAGGGCACTAAGCCAAAGCTCGGCAATGCTTCCGAAGCCCTCAAAGGTGAAATTCTTGCGTGTAACGCCCAGCCTTTCAAGGAATTCATCAATCTCGTCTCCCATAAAGCTTATGTATGCAAATTCAAAATCGTTGCTTGCCTTGATTTCAAAGAAGGTTCCGGGAAAATTGAAAAAGATGCAGCCCTTGTCAAGCTTTTGACTTATTCCGTCGCAGATTATTTCGCCCTTTCCTCTTGTCACAAGATTCAAGAGAAAAATCGGCTTGAAAAAGGGTTGCCTTAACTTCTTGAATTCTGTTTCATAAACAAAATTTACCGTTTTTATTGAGTCGGAATAGTCCTTTGCCGGCATAAACTTGCATATACTCGCTCTCATTTTTCTCACCTCCGCACTATTATGACATATTGTATGGAAAAAGTCAATATAATGACGAAAATTTGCCCAAAAAAGCGAAATAATCCATTCCAATAAATCTGTATGTCTGATATTATTTAATTAAAGGAGATGTGGATATAAATGGCATATTTTCTTGTGGTTGTAAGTGTTCTGGCTTCGCTTGTTGAGGGTATTTTCATAAAGAAGTATAACGCTAAGCATTCTCGCGGCGGCTTTATATTTACGGGTATTGTATCCTTGTTTTCAATGCTCTGCTTTTTGTTTTCTAATAAGCTTGCTTTTGAGTTTTCAACGGAGCTTCTGCCATATGCAATAATTTCGGGATTTCTTTTCTGCACAGCATCCCTGCTTACATATGTTGCTCTTACTTGCGGCTCATTCTCAATGTCAATGCTTATTATGTCCTATTCAATCGTATTTCCGATAGTCTACGGTATCGTGTTTATAAATGAGCCTGTTACTGACTGCTCACTTATAGGATTTGCGCTTCTTTCCGTGTCTCTTTTTCTTACAAGAGGGAGAACCGTGGGCGGCAGATTCTCGGTTAAATGGCTTATCTGTATTCTGCTTTCTTTTTTCGGAAGCGGTATGTTCTCGGTAGTTAAGCGAATGCAGCAGATACGCTTTAAGGACGCATACAATAATGAATTTATGATTATCACACTCGGCATTTCCGCCTTTGTTCTACTTTTGGCAGGTGTTCTGATTGACGGAAAGCATTTAAAGGAAATTGTAAAATACGGCTTTCCTTATGCAGCACTTGCAGGTGTGTCAAACGGAGCCTCAAATATGCTGTCACTTGTTGTGAATATGTTTATGCCCATTTCACTTTCGTCACCTCTGTCTTCGGGTGTTAAGATTGTTGTATCCTTTGCAATATCAAGTGCTTTGTTCAAGGAAAAGTATCTGCCGAGACAAATAGCCGGTGTTGCCGTCGGTGCATTGGCGCTTGTATTTTTAAATCTCTGACATATGGAGGATAAATATGAAGAAGCTTAAATTCGGTGTTGTGGGTGTCAATACAAGAGGAAGAGACGTAATGGGCGAGGTTATAGGCAAGGAATGCTTTGAGCTTCGTGCAATCTGCGATATACAGCCCGACGTACTTGAGGGTGCTGTGAAGTTTTTTAAAGAAAAGGGAATAACAGACCTTGATTGCTATACTGATTATGGCGAGATGTTAAAGAATGCGGATATTGACGCCGTTTTTATAAGCACGTATGCCGTTTGTCACGTCGATTTTGCAATTATGGCACTTGAAGTAGGCAAGCACGTGCTGTCCGAAATTCCCGCAGTAAACTCCATAGAGGAGGCAAAACGTCTGAAATCAGCCGTGAAATCCTTTCCGCATCTTAAATATATGGTTGCGGAAAACTGCTGCTACTGGGGACATATTCAGGCGTGGAAGGAGTTTGCAGAGCAGGGAAAGTTCGGCGAAATAGTTTATGCCGAATCGGAATACCTTCATTCACGGGATTACAGAAGCTTCAAGGAGGATGATTACCCCAAAGGTCATTGGCGTACATACAATTCTCCGATTAAGTATCTTACCCATAATCTCGGACCGCTTCTTCATATAATGGAGGACGAATGTGTAAGCGTTTCGGCAATGTCTCCCGATGCGATTTATAATCCCTATCTTGGTATTCCAAGAAATGCCGTAGCACTCTTTAAAACAAAAAAAGGAGCTGTTATCAGAATACTCATATCCTTCGGCGCATATGTAAATCTTGACCATAACTATAGAATCATCGGAACAAGAGGGACTATTGAAACTGATAATATAAAGGGGCTTAAGGACGCCCATTCCTTCGCAAGATTTTCAGATGTTCAGGGAAGTATCGATAAAAAAATCGACATTCCCGTTACTATTTCCTCCCTTGGTGAAGACGGTATTCACGGAGGCGCCGACAGAAAAATGGTACTTGATTTTATTGATATAGTTCTCAATAATAAGAAGGTTATGCTTGATGTTGATTTTGCCATTAACATTTCGCTTCCCGGCATTGTTGCCGCAGAGTCCATAGAAAAGGGCGGGGAGCTCCTGGTAATTCCCAAAATATAAATATAACCCCGAAGAAAAGTCGTTTTTTTTGGGTTTTGCTTACCAAAAGTATATATTTTAAATCTAAAAAGGTATTTACAACTAAAATCGGTTGATGTATACTATACATATAAACTTGATTTTCGAGGGGGTATAACTATGGCAAAGATTGAGCAGTTAAAGGTAATTGTTATCGGTGCCGGCAACAGAGGTCAGACATATTGCCGACATATGAAGAATTTTGACGACGGTAAAAAGTTTAAGATTGTTGGTGTTGCAGAGCCTGACGATGCAAGAAGAAACGACGTCAAGGCAACCTATGAAATTCCCGATGAAAATGTATATACAACCTGGGAGGATATACTTGACCGTCCGAAGTTTGCCGATATTGCAATTGTTTCCACAATGGACAGAATGCACTACGGTCCTGCTATGAAGGCAATTGAGCTTGGATACGACCTTCTTCTTGAAAAGCCTGTTTCTCCGGAGCCAAAGGAGTGTGCAGACATTCTTAAGGCGGCAAGAGAAAAGGGTACAAAGATTATGGTTTGCCACGTTCTCAGATATACGTCTGCATTCAGAAGCCTTAAACACTTCATTCAGTCGGGAAAGCTCGGCAAGATAATGTCCGTTCAGCATACGGAGGCGGTCGGCAATCTTCATCAGAGTCATAGCTTTGTAAGAGGCAGATGGGGAAACAGTAATGAAACAAGCCCTATGCTTCTTCAGAAGTCCTGCCACGACCTCGATATTATTCAGTGGTTCCTTGATAAGAAGTGTAAAAAGATTCAGTCCTTCGGCTCTCTTACATATTTTACCCAAGAAAATGCACCCAAAGGTGCACCTGAAAGATGTCACGAGGGATGTCCTGCTGCTGATACCTGTCCGTATGAAGCAACAAGAGTATATTACAAGGATTCACCCAACTGGTTAAGTCACGCATTTACCCGTCCTTTTGACAGTGAAGAGGAAAGAAGAGAGCATTTCTTGAACAGCCAGTACTCAAGATGTGTATTCAAAAGTGGTAATAACGTAGTTGACCATCAGACTGTAAATATGCTCTTTGAAGACGATATCACAGTAACCTTCACAATGGCGGCATTCAATAAGGGCGGCAGAAGCACAAGAGTTATGGGCACAAAGGGTGAGCTCTTCTTTGAAGACGACCTGGCAACAGCAAGATTTTTCAACTTTGATACAAGAAGCTATGAAGAGCTTCCCACAAATGAAGCAATGGTAGATGCATCCATCAACGGCGGTCACGGCGGCGGTGATACGGGTATTATTGCTGTACTTTACGAATATGTGAATGATGAAATTGATATGAAGGAAGTAAGCGAAATCGGTATTTCCATTGAAAACCATATGCTTGTATTTGCGGCTGAAGAATCAAGAATGACAAATACGGTTGTGGATATTAAGGAATATAACGATAAGATAATGGGCAAAGGCTTCCGGTTCTAAATAAAATCAAGACGGCTCTTTGTGGCACTTGCAAAGAAAAAAACAAGAAATCCGGCAAACGAATAATGTTTGTCGGATTATTTTTGTATTTTGCGATATGTTTGATATAATCAACCGCGATATATTTTGCCAAGGCAAAAAGCGATATAGTCTCACATAAGTTCGACTGCGATATGATATAAATTCCATTTCACGTCCCGAAGGGACATATCTCGCAGAAGGTATATCGCACACCCGCGGTGTATATCGCAAATTCCGATAAGGAATTAATATCGCTGCAGCGTTTCCTGAGGAAAACGCTACCCTCAGCCGTCTTTTTTGTCCGTGTTTAGTTGATGTTTTTTGTCCCATATCCTGTAAATAACCATACCGCCGACAGAAATTATAAGTATTATTCCATAAACAATTGCAAGGGAAATGTAATCCTTGTCTGCAAACGCGTCGCCGCCGTAGGCGGAGGTTACAATCGATGGAATTCTTGCAAGAAGAGAAATTACAAAAAAATCCAAAAACTTGATTTTTGTCATAGGAACTGCGTATGTCAGTAAATCCTTCGGAGTTCCGGGCAAGAAATAGAGAATGAAGATGACTGTTTTAAGCCGTTTTTCATCCCTTAAAAACTTATATTTTGTCATAGCCTTACTGCCTGCAGCTTTTTTAACCAAGCTATCACCCAAAATCTTTACGGCAAAGAAAATAACCGACTGACCTATAGCAATTCCGCAGAGGCAGAAAAGAAGTCCGCCAAGCCACCCGTAAAGAGTACCTGCTACAAATTCTATAATTTCACCGGGAATCAGAGCGACAATAATCTGGGCAATCTGAATAAACAGCATTACCAAAAAGCCGAATATGCCAAAAGAGTCAATCAGCCTTATAAACTTTTCGGGATTGTCGTATGATTTGACTAACGGAGAAGCAATAAATGCAAGTAATACGACAGCTGAAATATATATAATTGTGGAAATGGTTTTGAATATGTTTCTTTTCATATTGTTACCTCTTAAATCAAGTACAAATCATAGGCGTACAAAAAGCAATATCAATGTCAAAAAAACGCGAAAACTTTATATTTTCATAAGGATTTTTTGATATTTTTTGCAAAACCTCCCTTGACAAATATATTTTGCTGTGATATAATATACATCGTTGTGTAACCACACTAATTTAATATTTATGCACCTTTAGCTCAGTTGGTTAGAGCTACCGGCTCATAACCGGTTGGTCCGGGGTTCGAGTCCCTAAAGGTGCACCAGGAAAAGTCAGTACCCGAGAGGGTGCTGACTTTTTTGTGTTTAACCGATTTTAGTCAAATCTTGACAATCTAAACTCAATATGATAAAATTATTAAGCTACACAATCTAATATATTCTGTTATTCGGGGGAAACTGTGATAAAAGGTGTCTCTCTTTTTCTTCATATCTGAATAACAGTATGAGATTGTGTAGCAACAATTAAGAGAACACTTTTTTGTGCGTCTCTTAATGGGGCGCACTTTTTTATTTGCCGGATTATTGAGAAAAAGAGGACAAAAAGTATGAATATCGGAGAAAAGATACGTCAGCTAAGGACTGACAGAGGAATTACACAAAGCGAATTTGCACAAATGCTGTTTGTGTCAGCTCAGGCTGTGTCAAAGTGGGAAACGGGAAAGAGCGTTCCAAGCATTCAGATGCTGCCGCTTATCGCAAGGGTTTTTGATGTGCCTATATCAGAATTGTTTGAATAAAAAGTGTTTTGCCTGTTGACTTGAAAATTTTTGTGTGCTAAAATCAATCTGTGATTTATACAGGAGAGGATAGCTATGAAAACCTTTATTTTGGGATATCTATGTTCAACGGCTTCAAACCGTGAATGCTTTAAAAATCAGGATATAGATACTCTATTTACCGATACTCAGAATATGTTTTAAAACAAAGACCTTGTCTTTGCAAACCTTGAGTGTGCAATAACAGAAAGTGAAAACGCAATTCCTAAATTCGGTCCTAACCTTAAGTCACCTTATGAAACGGCGCTCGTTGCCAAGAAAATCGGCATCAATCTTCTCGGCTTCTCCAATAACCATATTTTCGACTTTGGTAAAGAGGGAATGAAGGATACCTTTAAGGCAGTAAAAGATGCAGGACTTGATTATACCGGCTTTGGTGATAACTACGAGGACTCAAGAAAAAACTACTACTTTGAAAAGAACGGCGAAAAAATAGCAGTTATAGCTGTCTGCGAGCACGAATATACATATGCTCTTGAAAACAGAATGGGAGCTCGTCCTTTTGATGCGTATGATACTCTTGATGACGTGAGAGAAGCAAAGGCAAACGCCGATAGGGTTATTGTAATATATCACGGCGGTAAGGAATTCTGCCAGTATCCGTCGCCGAGAGTGCGTAAGCTCTATCACGCTATGGCAAAGCACGGAGCCGATGTTATTGTAGGTCAGCACAGCCATTGTATCACCTGCTATGAATATGTCCACGACTGCCATATTCTCTATGGTCAGGGTAACTTCCATTTTGTAATGCCTCACGACCTTGATATGTGGCACACGGCTCTTATGGTTGAGTATGACACCAAGAGCCACGAGATTAGGTTTACTCCTACACGTGATAACGGTACAGGTATTGAGCTTGCCAAGGGCGAAGATAAAGAAACGATTATGCGCGAGTTTGAAGAAAGAAGTAAATCCCTTCTTGACGGCTCCTGGAGACAGGGCCGGCACGACTTCTGTATGCAGAATAAAGTGTATCTTGATGTTATTCGCAAGGCAGGCGACCCTGACCCCTGCGAACACGTAAATCTGATTTTCGGTCACTACCTTGATTGCGAAGCACATACAGACGTGTGGCGTGAATTCTATCCCACATTCAATCAGACAACAGAGGTTGATGATTAAAAACTTGAAAACAATAATCATAACCACCGGCTAAGCCGGTGGTTTGCTCAGGCCTATAAGGCCCTGA
>CAZTNR010000059.1:0-13301 GCA_964614955.1 uncultured Oscillospiraceae bacterium
CTTTCGTACATTTTACTCCTGTTATTCGTGAATTGTTCGAAGCTCCTCAATAAGAGAGGAAAGACGGCTGTTATTTATACTTTCCGAAAGAGCGGAAAGCTCGTTTAAAATCTTTTCGGTCTTTTGAGCTTTTTCGTAAAGATGCAGGGCGTTTTCAAGCTCTGTAAGAAAGGATTCTGCGTGCTTTATCTGATCGCGCACACCCTGCCTTGAAATGCCGACGTGCTCTGCAATTTCCGAAAGCGACAGGTCGTCATCGTAATAATATTCAAGAGCAAGACGCTGCTTTTCGGGAAGAAGACCCGAATAGATTTCACTTAAAACCGAAATTTCAAGATTCTTACCTGCCATCATAATACCTCAATATACTGTAAAGTGTTTTTCTTTACACTCGGATGATTATACACCATTGCTTTGCGTTTGTCAAGTGGTTTGTGCAATTTTTTTAAAAATAAACGGTTGACATATCGGTTTTGAGCAGTATAATTAAATTACTACTGCTTAGCTGAGGTAATATAATGAAAAAAATAATTGTTTTGGCAGTTTGCGCAGCTCTTACTTTGCTTGCTTCTCTTACAGCATCTGCATATACAAAGGTGTATATTGATGAAACAGAGGTATCCTTCAATGAATCTACAGGCTATCCCTTTGTAGAAAACGGAAGAACATTGGTACCGCTGAGAGTGACTATGGAAACCTTCGGTGCCGAGGTTGACTGGGAACAGGCAACAAAGACTGCATATGTCCGTAAAGGCACTACGACAGTACGGTGTGTAGTCGGAGAAAACAGTATATACAGAAACAATGTGAGGATTTCAAATGACGCTGTAGCTGTTATAACCGGCGGAAAAACATATCTTCCCATAAGGGCAGTGCTCGAAGCCTTTGGTGCCACCGTCGGATGGAGCGGCTCTGTTTTAGTCGAAAGCGGTTCTGCGGTTCCGTTCATTAACAAGGTGAAAACTACTCCTTCTGTTACAAGAAACTACTGGGCAAAATGGACTGAGGCGCTTGAACTCAAATCCCAAGGAAAATATGAACAGGCTGCACAAACCATAATGTCCGTTTCAAATGTGTTTCTGGAAGTTAATTCAAGTAACAGTAATGCTATGCTTTTCAAGCATCTCGGCGAATGTTATGCAGCCTTGGGAGATTACGAAAAAGCCTCTGCGTGCTTTAAACAGGAGGCTTTGTATTGGGAAGCTTCTGACGGAATGGAGCAGAGCGTTATTGATGCCAACAGGCGTGCAAAGCTTATTTCCGTTAATCAGCAGGTCTATGTAAAAAGCTCTGATAATTCATTAGGTGCATCTTCATATTTCGGAGTAAAGCACGAACCTGTGTCGGGTATTCTGCTCGGCAGTTATGCTGAAAGCGATAAATTGCTTCATAACCCCTGGAACCCCAATCTCTTCTATATGGATACCTTCCCGAAGCTTGTTGAAAAGGATATGGCGGCATACCTTCTGTACCTGACGTACGGAATGGATATATCCACCTATCAATCCCACATAAAACGTGCAAGAGAAAACGATGTTATATTGCAGATTTCACTTGAACCTCTTGACGGTCTTCAGGTTGTCAAGGAAAACGATCCTTATCTCATAAGTCTTGCAAAGAATATGGAAAGCGCCGACTGCGGTCTGATGCTTCGTTTTGCCGGCGAAATGAATGATGTGACAAGCCGCTGGTACGAAAAAAACCCAAAGGTATTTATTGAAAAGTTTCGCATAGTAGCGTCCGTATTCCATAAGTATGCACCTTCTGTTCCCGTAGTGTGGGCTCCCAACTTTTACCCCGAAGACAATATAGATGATTACTATCCCGGGGATGAATATGTTGATTATGTCGGAATATCCTCTTATAAAAGATATTCGGCTGTGACAGACCCGTTAGGAAAAGGAATTGACAGAGGAAGATGGAGTAACCAGCTTGACAGGTTCTACTCAACCTACGGACACAGAAAACCCATTGTTATAGTAGAGGGAAACGCTTCCTGTACAGAGTATGAAAACGGCAAAGACCGTACGGATTTTGCCTGCAGTCAATTGAACGATTTTTATACTTATCTGCCAATTAAATACCCAAATATCAAGATGAATTTCATCTTTGCCTGCGACCGTTTGCCCAACAGATATGCTCTTTCAAATAATGAAAAGTTCCTAAATACATATAAAAATTCCATCAAACAGGCTTGTTATCTTTCAGATGTGAATGATTCAAATAATGATTATGATTACTATGAAATAGGCAATAATGTTGTGGTAAAGGCTGAAAAAACACAGCTTTGCAGCTATGTTACATCTCCGAACAATGACGTAGCCTATGTTACATACAGTATTAACGGAGAAAGCGCGGGAGTTGCATATGGTATACCGTATAAGGTTTCGGCTGACTTTTCAGAGTATAAAGGTGAAAAAGTGACTGTCAGCGTTTCGTCTTATAACGCAGAGCATAAGCGTCTTGCTAAAACCGATATAACGGTAAATGTAATTTAAAACAAAAAAAGCTATCTCACTGCGAGATAGCTTTTTGTTATTATTGCTGCAGGCTGTTTTTATCAAGCAGCTCAATTGCATATTCTGCATTCTTTTCGGCAACCTGCCGCAGGACTGCATTTGTCTTTTTTAAATTTTCCCTACGTGATTCACGCTCGTGAATCATAGTATTGAGAAGCCGTTCAGCTTTTGAATAGTCAAAGCTTTCCACGTCTACTCTGTCAGGCTGGTTGAGCGATTCCATAAACGCGCTGATTTTCGGATCGTAGCATATGGGAAGTGCAGGGATTGCAAGGGTTGTTGCATATATCAGCGAATGAAGACGCATACCGATAAGTATTTCTGCCTCTGACAGCACGGAAAAAACCTCGGGAACGGACAGCTCTCTGCTGATGATATAGGAGGGATTTTTCATAAGGCTCATAACAGCCCTTGATATTTCCGTGTCCTCGGGGTACTGCATAGGAACAAACAAAGGATAGATATTGTGATTTTCAACCATACCGTCGCAGAGCCTTGCTAAGTCTGCGTTGAAATACGGACTTGAATTCTTCCAAGCTCTTATGGAAACTATACAGAGCTTTGATCCTTCGGGAACGCCTGCGAGATTGGTGAAAAATCTGCCCGAGGAGGTGCTGTTGGTGTCAATTGTAAAGGCAGGGTCTGCGGTGATTATGATTTTGGGATTTGTTACACCGAGACTCTTTAGTTCCTCGTCGGATTTGTCATCGCGAAGAGTTATGAAATCAACCTTGTTGAGGATTTTGGAAGCAAGACGCCTGTTTTTCTTTCTTGTTATCGGTCCTATGCCGTTTGCATACAGCATAGTTTTGAGTCCGCACCTCTGGGCAAGACTTATAATCGCAAGATAATAGAGTATGGATTTGCTGCTCGTAACATCCTGGAGAAGACTTCCTCCGCCGAAAAGAAGCATTTTTGATTTTTTCATTTCCTTGCGGATTGTGAAAAAATTGTATCGGTTTATGGAATGGACGTTATAAACCTCGCTTGTTTCTGCAGGCTTTTTGGACAGTACGGTGAATGAAAGATTACTTCTTTTTTTTCTTAAGGTGTTCAGGATTGCAAACAGAAGTGCTTCATCTCCGCTGTTGGCAAAACCGTGATAACCCGAAATCAATATATCAGCCATTATTATTCTCCATAACGGACGTGTATTTCTTGTTTAAAGCCGAGACAACTTTTACGAGAATAAGGTTTGCGATAATTGCAACCACGCTTACAAGCATACCTACAATAAGTCCGTTCAGGGTTCTTGAAACGATAACGGTGTAGTCTGTGAATACGTGGCAGAAGCTGTTCGTGACGGATGCTGCAAGAATTGAAGCGGCAATTGCAAGAAGCCACTGAAGCAGCTTAATATTAACCTTCTTCACATAATACACAAGCAGTAAAAGAGCAGGGTAGCCTATAAGGAATTCCTTTGTTCTCGGACGTGCGGAAAACATCTCAGTAAGCTTGTTTCTGACAAGTGTTTCAAAAGCACTGATACTGTTGACATTTCCGCTTCGGATGATGTAGTACGCACCGATACAGAGAATTATTCCGGCTAAAATCACCCAATATACCCTGATTTGTGAATTGAGGAATGCGGGAATCTTCTTAATAAGACTGTTGGAATCGAGCTTTATGAACATAATGCAGAAAGCTACTGCAGTATATGCCACGGGAATAAGCAGAGATAGCTTGATTCCGCGGAAAATCTCGTTGTTTACATAGTAGTCAATACCCGAGAGCAGTGTACTCATTCCGACAGTTCCCGTGAATAATGCGATAAGCATTATAAGCAGAGTGCTGACAGTAAGGGGAAAGAGCTTCATTCTGTCCTTGAAGGTCTTTAGGAATAAAAGAACCATTGTCATAGCAAAGCAAGACACAACAAGACAGAAGAGGGTGGGATAAAGTGATATAAGTGCATATAACGGCTCATATAATAAATAAGTTGCCGCAAAACCTATAACGGAAATTATAATTGCAAAAACTGTGAGCTTTTCAAAGTCCTTGCCGAATACGGCTCTGAGCATAAGAAGAACAGCCATTACCATAATTACACAGCAGGCGGCATAGTTGAGCCTTCCGTTGGCAAAATATTCGAGCTTCTGAGTTTCACCGCCGACGGTAAATCCTTGTGCTTCTATCTTTCTGATGTATTCCTCGGCGGCTTTAAGAGTAAGCTTTGAGAGGGAATAGAAGTCTTTTTCGGTGCTTGTAATCTGTGTAACGGTAATAAAGCGGATGTTTCTGTCAACAGTGGAATTGAAGTGCTGAGAAACACGGTGCTTGTATCCTTCGCTTGTTGCGTGGGAGTCGTCATAGGTTTCGTATGAACGCATTACCTTGGAGGTTCCGCTGTCATCCTTCATCACCGATTCGAAAACATATTCATAACCAAAGAACTTCTCGTTTGAAAGCTGGTTCGTGTTTTCGGTAACAACAAGAGTCATATCGTTCTCGTTGATAATCTTCGCAATACCTTCATAGTTTGCGCTGTTGATATCGGCTGCACTGTTTTCCTTTGCCGCAGAATCCTCCTTCAGGTTAAGATACTTGACGTCATACTTTTTGACAAGTTCATCAATGTATCCAATATAATCGGTGTTTTTATAGTTTTTTACCTTGTGAATAAGCGACACTTCAAAGCCGAGCTCCTTGAGCTTGATTATGGACTCTTCGTTGTAGCCCACGGAATAGTCCCAGAGATCCTTCTTGCCGTCAAAGAAAACATATATATCCATATTCTGAATGTTTCCTGCATATAAACAATCCTCGTCGGTATAACGCTCACCAATATGACGCTTGAATTTTTCCTTCATTTCATCACGTTTTACAAGGACAATGTAGCTGTCGAATGTGACGCCGGGACAAACCTTTGCAATTTCATCAGCAAGCAGTATGTTTTCATCCTCGTACTTGTGTCTGAGAACATTGTACTTGATACAGGTAACGTCGCCTCTGGCGACGAGCATATTAAGGTCATCCTCCATAACCGAGGCAGTAGTAATGCCTGCATCAAGATATTCTTTTAGGATGCCGTCGATGGAATTTTCGGAAACCTTGTTGTTAAGGTCGTTGAAGAGAACGGACATAACGATGTTTTTGTTCCCGGATTCATTTTCAAGTCTCAGTATAAGACCGGGAATAAGAACAATAAACATTGCCGCAATCAGAATCCAAGGGATAAACTTAAATATTTTCTTTTTCATAATCAGCAATTACCTCTCTTTTTTAATTAAACGCATAAGTACTCCGCTTAAAAGCAAGGAAACGATGTATGTAACTCCACATACGGCAAGCGGAATGATAAATGTAATTTTGCCATGTATAAGTGACGGTGCGATAAATCTGAAAACAAGGAATACAATAAGAGCCAAAACACCGCTGAGTAATATTTTGATAAGGTCAAAAAGCAAGTCCTTTGTAAAATACCTGCCGACAACTTTTTTTATTGCAACGAAAACCATAGCAGCGTAAAGAATCAGAAATACCGAGCTTGAAATTGAAATAAAGAACACTCTTGAGGATATTCCCGTGTTAAAAAACTCCGTCTCCGGTACTGTTTTGCCGATTATAAAGTTGCAGATGATGTTTATAATCACGGTGCAAACCGTACCCAATACACAGTAGCGGTATTTACCTGCAAGGTAAAGAATTTTATTGAACAGCTCCTGTGCAATATATCCGAGAACGCCGAGACTGTATATAAATAAAACCGAAGAAACTGCTTTTGTGGCTTCCGGTGTGAATGCATCCCTTTCATAGAGAAGCCTTATGATGTCTTGTCCGAAAATACCTACTACAAGCAGATACGGGAGGAATATTGCCGCCATAACGGTGATTATATATTTTACAAGACCGTTGACGTATTCAATCTGACCTTCCTCATAGTTTTTTGAAATGGCAGGGAAGAATACGGTTGACATAGCAACAACAAATATACTTGCTATAATAACAAATAAGTTTGAAGCATAGCTGAGGGTTGAAGCCATACCGTCCGTTCCGCTGACAAAGGCACGGTCTGTGTAGAATAAAAGTTGGAACATCATATTTGAAATGAATATCCATAAAATCTCGGGACTTTTGTCCCTAGTTAAAACAGTCTTTGTCCTTAAAGAAAGTGAATAACCTTTTTTGAAAAAGGACGGAAGCAGAATTACTATGTGAAGAAACCACCCGAGCGTTGTTATGGCTGCCACGGTTATCATCGAAACATCGGGTACAAGAAGCGAGGCGATGATGACTGCATTAAACGGCAGACTCATAATGGCGGTGATGAAGAAAACCTTCTCGTTCTGAAGCACTCCCGAAATGATGTATGCCGTTACAACGAATATAAGTGAGGGTGCCATTATGTACATAAGCTTTACTGCAAGCCCTATGTATTGGTCGTCAAGTCCCGGAAGAAGAAGCCCCGTAACTATAGGCTTTGCAAAGACACAGACAAGAATTGCAACGCCTGTAAGAGCAAAAATGCTTTTTTTCAGAAAGGATGCAACATAAGCTTTTTCGTTTCCTGAATTCTCGGCTTTGTTCATATTCTTGATTACAAGTGTTGACAGAGCGACGCCGATGCCTGCAAAAATCAGATTTACAATGTTGAAAACCTGAAAATAAATGTCTGCTTCAACGCCTGTGCCAAAGGTGCCGGAAAACAGTATTTCTCTGAAGAAGCCGATGCCCTTGGCAAGAATAATACCAAGCACCACCAAAACATATGCGTTTCCCATTTTAAGTACCTCCTTATATGTAAAAAAGGTCACAAATATCCATTAATATCATATTAAACCATATATGTCATATTTTATACCATAATTTTCAGATAGTCAACACATATTTTTTTAAAAATCGTGTTGAAAAAAGCCTTTGTGTATGATAGAATATTCTACGCATATCAAAACGAATACTGTGAAAGGAGAACTGATATGAAAAAAATTGCTGCAGTGCTGACGTTGCTTTTGCTTTTGTCTGCGGCAGTATTTGCAGAGCCTGTCTATAAATATGAAGATACAGTGCCTCTGACAGATACGGCGTCTCTTACAAATGTACGTGAGTTTTATTCCGATTATAACATCAGTTACTCCTACATAAAACTAAACCTTGAGGACGAAAGGCTGAAGCTTCGGCTTCTGACATCGGTTGAAGGCACCGATATTCTTTCTACTGTTTCTACTCTTGCCAAGCAGAACGAAAATACCATCGGTGCAATTAACGGTGATTTTTTCTCTGTCTACTCGGGAAATAAAGGCTTTTCACTCGGTATTGAAAAATCGGACGGCGTAATATCACAGTCTCCCATATACCCCGATACTATGGCGACAGTTGCGTATGACGGACGTAATGTGCTTATGTCTTATCTTGACTTTCAAGCTAAGATTGTTGCACCGAACGGTGAAAGCAAGCAAATACGCCACATAAATAAGCATACCTCCTATTACGGCGACCTGCTTATGTATACAAGTGAATTTAACGGCGGTTATTCTCCTGCTCCCGGCGGACCTGTGGTTGAAATGGTGGTTGAGGATAATATTGTTAAAGAATTCCGCAAAAATATGGAGCCCTGTAAAATTCCCGAAAACGGTTGTGTGCTCGTTGTTTCGGAAGGCGTTAGTATGTTTCTTGCCAAAAACTTTTCGGTGGGCGATGAAATAAAGTTTGAAATGAGTATTTCTCCGTCGCTTGATGATTATGATACAGCCTTTGGCGGAGGCTCTATGCTTGTATACGAAGGTGAAGACGTCGGCAAGGTCGGAGATTATACCCACACGGTTGCAGGTCTCAATCCGAGAAGTGCAATAGGAATAGATAAAGAAGGAAAAACACTCTTCCTTGTTGCAGTTGACGGCAGACAAACCTCCAGCAGGGGTATGAGAATGTCTCACCTTGCAGAGCTTATGATATCGCTTGGCTGTTATAACGCAGTAAACCTTGACGGCGGAGGCTCTACGCATATGGTGGCCTCAACTTTGTGGGACAGCGAGCTTCACTCGGTCAACAGACCAACAGAAAACCGTAAGGTGATAAACGCAATCGGTATTGTGATTGATGAAAGTAAAGACGAAGCTTTCCAAGAGGACGGAGAAACTTCGGAAAATACGGATGCCGATACCGAAGATTCAACGAATAATATATCGGGTATAAAGATAAAGCCACATAAAGATGTTGCCTTTGTCGGAGAAAGTATTTTCTTTGATGTTGCAGCGCATAATGAGCTTTTAAGAAGCGTTGATTTTGATAAAACGGAGCTTGTTTGGTCTGCAACCTCGGGCGAAATTAAAGACGGCGTGCTTTTGTGCAGTAATGGCGGAAAAGTTACGGTAAATACAACATTTGGTGACTGTTACGCCGAAACCGAGGTGTATGTGGTAGATGATATAAGCGGCATTGTGACAGATGATGTTGTTTATATGAAAAAGGGCGAAAAGCATAAGCTTTCCGTCAGTGTATTCGATAACAGCGGCAGATATATTGAAATGTCTGACCTTTCATCATTCGAATTTGTGTCATCGGACAATAATGTTGTTTCGGTAAACGGCGGTGAAATTTATGCTGAGAATAACGGTACTGCAATTGTTTCCGTGTCTCGGGGAAATGCTACAAGTTATATAAGTGTTGCTGTAGGTAATAAACAGTTAGATTATATCAACAGCTTTGAAAAAGCAAACGGAAAAACCTTCCTGTATCCTGCAGATACAATAGGCAGCTTTGAAACTTCAGGAGAGTATGCTTTGAACGGCAGCTTCTCAGGTAAATTGAACTTTGATTTTACAAATATGAAGTCTTCAGAGGATATTCCTATTTCGCAGGAGGATGTACAGCCGGCAGAAGTTGAAAATAATCCGTCGCCTGCCGAGGATGTTGCAAGGGGCGTCTACTTTTCTTTTGTCAAGGATGTACTTGTTGATGAGGATAATCCTTTAATTTCCGTGTCGGTATATACAGAGGTTCCTTTTAACCATAGAATAAAGGCTCAGATTACCGACGGTAACGGAATAGCCAAAAACCTCGAATTTGACGGCGAAATAGTTGACGGAAAATGGAATAAGCTTACTCTTGCAATACCCGAAATAACAAAAAGTCCCATATATCTTTCAAAGATTTACGTACTTTATACTCCCGGCGAAGAAAAGGATAGCGGCTGTGTGTATATTGATGATATTTCCCTTGTAACGGGTGAAAAGAATATGGCAATACCCGCACCGTCGAATAAATACGGCATAAACACCTTGAACGCAAACGTAAAATCGTCTGTTATTATCGGTTCTGTTTCCGAGACAGATAATAATAACCCTGTAACCGAGTATAAGAAAGCAAGACTTGAAAATGAGCTTGAAGGCAAAAACGGAATTATACTTTCGGAAACAATAAAAAAGGGTGTTTCGGAAGATGATAATGCCGTTTATATAAGCCTTGATACGTCAAACGGCGGTATAAGAGGCACCGATTCCTCACAGTGGGATTTGCTTACATCAACCGTTAAAGCTTCAAAAAAGAAAAATGTTTTCATAATAACAAATAGCGGTGTTTTCGGAAAAGACGATTTTGAAAACGAGGTTGTCATAGACTACCTTGCATCAATTGATAAGAACGTGTTTGTCGTATCAATGGGAGAATCGTCCAACTATAAAAATATAAACGGTGTTAAGTATTTTGAGATTGACAGTACTTTGGTAACACACCTGAGTAATGAGAACGGCGTCAGAAAAAATGTTTTGCAGTTCAGCTTTGGCGATGCCGTCACCTTTGAATTCAAATCCATTTAATGAAATATGATAATGTAAAATGAATCCCGATGTTGTTTGACATCGGGATTCTGTGTTTTTTTGACAAAAATAACCCTGACCGCCGTTTCTTTGCGGTCAGGGTGTCATAAAGAAAGAGTAAGTTATTTTGCGGTGATGAAGCCTTTCTTTGCAAGGTATTCGGCGATAAGTACTGCGCCGCCTGCAGCACCGCGAAGGGTGTTGTGGGAAAGACCTACAAACTTGTAGTCAAAGAGCTTGTCTTCGCGAAGACGACCTGCTGTAATACCCATTCCGCCGTAGATGTCGCGGTCGAGATTTGCCTGAGGACGGTTGTCTTCTTCAAAATATGTGATAAACTGTTCGGGAGAAGAGGGAAGGTCAAGCTCAGCCTTAACGTCGTTGCCAAATTCCTTCCAGTCAGAAAGAATCTGTTCCTTTGAGGGAGTATCACCCTTGAACTTTACAAACACAGCAGCAGTATGACCGTTTGTTACGGGAACTCTGATGCACTGACAGGTGATGCAGGGCTCGGACGCTGATACTACAACACCGTTTTCAACCTTGCCCCAGATTTTGAGGGGCTCGTTTTCGCTCTTCTCTTCTTCGCCGCCGATAAAGGGAATGATGTTGTCAATCATTTCAGGCCATTCGTTGAAAGTCTTGCCTGCACCGGAAATTGCCTGATATGTACATACAACTACATTTTCAATACCGTACTTGAGAAGGGGAGTGAGCATAGGAACATAGCTCTGGATAGAGCAATTGGGCTTAACTGCGATAAAGCCTCTGGTTGTGCCGAGTCTCTTTTTCTGAGTATCAATAACTGCAACGTGGCTGTTGTTGATTTCGGGAATAACCATAGGAACGTCAGAAGTGCCTCTGTGAGCAGAGTTGTTGGAAACAACAGGTGTTTCTGCCTTTGCATAAGCTTCCTCAAGAGCCTTGATTTCGTCCTTCTTCATATTGACTGCACAGAAGGTGAAGTCGCAGAGAGAGGAAACCCTTTCAACGTCGGCTGCATCGTAAACTGGCATCTTTGCAACCTTTTCGGGGATTGCTGTGTCCATTTTCCATCTGCCGCCTACGGCCTCTTCGTATGTCTTGCCTGCACTTGAAGCGCTTGCCGCAAGAACGCTGATTTCAAACATAGGGTGGTCGGAAAGAAGAGTGATAAATCTCTGACCTACCATACCTGTGGCACCGATGATGCCTGCCTTTAACTTGTTCATTGTGTAAACCTCCGATAGGTGATAATTATAAACTGTATTTTGCACGTTCGCCGCCGATGTATTTGGGACGAACCTTGGCGAAGGTTACGGGAGCCTCGCCGATTTTCTTTATGCTTGTTCTTACGGGAACAGCCACCCTTTCAAGGTGCATTCCTATAAGCGTTGAGCCAATGTCGATACCTAACTGTGCCGTAATTTCTTCTACAAGCACAGGATTTTCAAAACCTCTGTATGCCGCTGTCGCAAAGGAACCGCCCGCCTTTTCGTGGGGGACTGCACGGACTATGGTAAATCCTTTTATTTTTGCCGATTCCTTTTCAACAACCAAAGCCCTGTTCAGGTGCTCACAGCATTGACACGCAAGGTATAAACCGTTTTCCGAGCATTTGTTTCTTAGCGTTTCAAAAATTTCTCTTGCCGTTTCAATACTTCCGCTTGTGCCGATTTTTTCACCCAGCACTTCGCTTGTGGAACAGCCGACAACAAGAATGTCGCCGTTTTCAAAGCTGCTCTGTGAAATAAGCTCGTCAAATGCTTTTTCCAGTTGATTTTTAATTTCAGACATAATAAAATCCTTTTCTATACAAGTCTGTAATAAAACTCGTAGAGACTGTCGCAAAATTCGCTTGTTCTGATAAGCTCTCTTTTGAAATCCTCGTCTTTCATCAAAAGACGTACCGCCCTGATTGCGTTTCTGTGAAAATAAACAGAATGACGTGTCCCTCTTTGCTTTAATGCCATAGGACATACATTCACACTTCTCGGGTCAATTCTAAGAGATATGCTTTCCGTATCCCTGTCAATTCTCGCATAGTAGGGGAATATCCTGCAGACAAAGGGACGAAACATCCTTTCACAGCGTCCGGTGCAGATAAGAACCTTGCCGTCGTCGGTATCCCTTACGGTAAACTCCTCGCAACCTCCGATAAGTGTATCTTCATAGGGAAGAAGCGTCATACCGCCGTGTGTTTCGGTATTTATTGTGTCTGCCTTACAGCAGGCACCGCCGCAAAGCCTTCCGCAGTCATAACGAAGCGGCGTCGAATTTTCCAAAAGAGCATAGGCACGTCTGAGCAGCGCCCATTTCGAATACTTCAAGTTACTTTGCCTTTACAAGATGAACGGCAAAGCCATTAACATCCATATCAAGATATATTGCCTTTGTAGTACCCTTTTCATCGCAGTTTCTGGATTCCTCGATAACCTTAACACCCTTGGAAGCAAGATATGCTTCGGCTCTGGGAATGTTGTTGGTTGCAATTGCGATGTGACCGTACTTTCCTCTGCCGCTGCCCTTCATCACTTCGACTTCTGTACCCGCAAATACGGAGCTGTTACCGATTTTGTTTGTAAGACCGAACACTTCAAACATTTTTGCAAATCTTTCGGCATCCTCTGCATTGTCTGCATTGATACCTACGTGTACAAGCTTGAAGCCGAGCATAAGCTTGACTGCGTTTTCGGTGAGCTCTCTTATCTTGTCGAATTCACCGTTCTTTATATATTCGTCCTTAACCATAAAGGAGCCGCCGCAGGCAACAACCTTGTTAAATTCAAGATAGGAGAGAATATTCTTTTCGTTAAGACCGCCTGTAGGCATAAACTTCATCATTGTGTAAGGAGCTGCCATAGACTTGAGCATAGGAAGACCGCCTGCCGCTTCTGCAGGGAAGAACTTGACTGTTGTGAGTCCGAGTTCAATTGCCGCCTCAACGTCGGAAGGATTGGAGGTTCCGGGGATAATTATGTAGCCCTTGCTTAAGCAGTGCTTAACAACTGTGGGATTAAAGCCGGGGCTTACGATAAAGTGAGCACCG
>CAZTNR010000060.1:0-13232 GCA_964614955.1 uncultured Oscillospiraceae bacterium
AAAGGAGAAATAATTAAAACCACCCCTTTCGAGATGGTTTTAATTATACGTGAATTTTATGGTAACAGAAAACGAGTACAAGGGCATACTTTTGGAAATCGGCATAAAAATCGGCTATTATCGAAGAAAAGCAGGAATGACACAGGCAGAGCTTGCAGAGCACACGGGTCTTACCTTATCATACATCAGCCAATTGGAAAGCCCAAATCTTCCCTACTGCCCGTCGGTAAAGGCATTATTTACAATCGCAAAGGCACTGGGTATCAAGGCATCAAGGCTTATAGATATAGACGACGATTAACAGACCGCAAAGTTATGCGGTCTGTTTTTATGTATAAAGCTCTGAAAACGCAAAAATCCCCGACAACTGTCGGGGATTTTGAGTTAAGATATTAATGTCTTAGTTCTTCTTACCAATCTTCTTGAACACAACGAGGAAGTTACCGGAGAGGCATACGGAAGTATAAACACCGGAAACGATACCTACGATAAGGGGAAGTGCGAAATTCTTGATGGAAGTAACACCGAGAATATACACAAGACCGATTGTAAGAAGGGTTGTGATTGTTGTATTGAGTGAACGCCAGAATGTAGACTTGATAGCAAGGTCAACCTTATCTTCGTAAGGAACACTTGCAGACATTGTCTTTCTGTTTTCTCTGATTCTGTCAAAGATAACGATAGTTGCGTTAATCGAATAACCTATAATTGTAAGGATTGCCGCGATGATTGTGGAGCTTACGGGAATACCGAATGCGGAGTAAGCAAACACCATCATAAGCACGTCGTGTGCAAGACAAACAATTGCAGCAAAAGCAGCTCTGCCTTCGAATCTGATTGCAATATAAACAAGCATAAGAAGGATAGCTACCGCTGTTGCGGAAACGGCTGTACGCTTAAGAGAATCACTGACTTCTGCACTTACTGTGGAGGAGCCTGTCATTCTTGTTGTCTCTGTAGAGTCTTCAGCAAAGGGATAAAGTTCGTTTACTGCATCCTCAATCTGCTGTCTGAGAAGGTTTACTTCGCTGTTTGCTTCATATGTGATTTCATAGTTGCCGTCAGCATTCTTTACGATATTTGTAAGAGAAAGAGCAAGTGTGCCGTCTTCTACTGCCGAAACGATATCGGAGGTAGGATCAAATTCCTTTTCTTCTTCGATTGTTTCTTCTGCAGCTTCTTCTGCCGAAGGTTCGGGAATTGTATATACTACAGCACCTTCAGCTGCAGAAACGAGTGTTGCATCTGCAAACTTCGATGTAAGCTTTGCGCCGAGTGCTGCATTCAATTCGTCGAAATCTGTTTCTGTATCAACAAGTGTTGTTCTTACAACAACCTCATTACCGTTTGCAACCCTTGTGGAAGAGAAGCTGTCCCTGCCGATAATTTCAACAACTGCATCGGCAATCTTCTTTTCGTCTTCGCCTGTTGCCTTACCGTCAAGCTTGAATGTAAGCTCTGTACCGCCTACAAATTCGATATCCCAGTTAAATCCTTTTGCTACAAATGTAATAATTGCAGCAACTACAAGGATAAGGGAAATCACAAAGAATACTTTCTGACTTTTAACAAAATTAAATTTCATTTCTCTGTACCTCCCCTATTATTCTGCTTCGCGGTTTCTCTTTGCGCCCATAAGCCACGCACCTGCGTTCATATTTGCAAGAGAAGTAAGGAACACTCTTGTAACAACAAGGGCTGTGAACATAGAAACGAGAGTACCGATAAGAAGTGTGATACCGAAGCCGTAAACCGCGCCTGTACCCATAACTACAAGCACTACTGCCGCGATAATTGTTGTAACATTGGAGTCAACGATTGCGCTGGTTGCGCCGGAAAAGCCGTTCTTGACTGCGCTTCTTACAGTCTTACCTGCGTTCAGCTCTTCCTTTATTCTTTCGTAAATAATTACGTTTGCGTCAACCGCCATACCGATTGTGAGAATGATACCCGCAATACCGGGAAGTGAAAGGTTAACCTTGAAGTATACAAGGAGAATTGCAATAATTGCAACGTAGCCTGTAATTGCTATTGCGGATACAAAGCCGGGAAGTCTGTATACAAGAATCATAAAGAGCATCACAAGAAGAATACCTATAGCACCTGCCTTAAGGCTTGTGGAAAGTGCATCGGAACCGAGAGTAGCACCTACGTGACGAAGCTCGATTTCTTCGAGTTCAACAGGAAGGTTACCGGAATCGATAAGACCTGCAAGCTCAGCTGCAGCCTCCTGTGTAAAGCCACCGGAAATTGTACAAGTGCTGTTATTGATTGCCTGGTCAACAGAGGCGTGTGAAATGTTTCTGCCGTCAAGCTCGATATCGATAAAGTTCTTTTCTTCGCCCTTACGTGCAGCAGCCGCAGCTGTTGCTTCTGCAAAAAGCTTCTGACCTTCGGAGGTGAATTCGAGAACGACATGGTGTTCACTTGCCATACTGTTACCTACAGGACCGTAGTTTGATGAAGCACCCTTAATCACATCGCCTTCGAAAAGCACGTTTCCGTCTGCATCCTTGAATTCAAGCTTTGCAGTGGAGCCGAGTGTTTCGGAAGCGGCATTGGGGTCGCTGATACCGGGAATTTCAACTCTGAGGCTGTCGTCACCTACTCTTGCGATAGTCGCTTCAGAGTAGCTGAGAGAGTCGAGTCTGTCACGAAGGATTGTTTCAACCTTTGTGAGAGCCGTATTCATATCAAATTCTTCGTTTGTTTCATCAAGCAGAGCCTTGAATGTGATGGAGGAGCCGCCCACAAGGTCAAGACCCTTGTTGATTGCATCATCTTCCATAACGCTTTTGAGACCAATTGAGCTTACGCCGCAAAGTGCAACTGCTATGCAGAGAACTATGCAAAGAAGCATAAGCACAAAAGAACATACGCTGTTTTTCATGGAGTTACTTCCTTTCTTTTTTCGCAAAAATGCGCTTATAGCATACATTATACATTTATTAATTTTATAAGTCAACACTTTTTTTGGAAATTATTGTTTTTTTACATTTATTAAATTACAGATGTTATTTGAAGTCGAGAGAGGAGGTTATATAGTTTCCTCCGAAGGAGCCGCCCTGTCCCTTACCGCTTCCGGTAAAATCAAACACAGCCTTTCCTTCGACAAGCTTAAGCACACCGTCAAAGCTTTTACCGAGCTTTGACACAAAGCCCACGATTTTAGAGGTCTGCCCCGTTTCAAGAAGCAGCTTTATATTTGAAACGGATATGTTGCGGTTACATATATTTATACTCACACCGAATTCGCAGCCGTCCTTATATCCGCGGCAGCCGTACTTATATCTGCCTCTTACAACCTCTTTTCCGCACAGGGGACAGTTGCCCACAACATCGCCGAAATTACCTGTATAGTCATCGGTCTCGGGAGGCATTTCACGTCTTTCAAAAACGGCACGTATCTCGTTTTCTGCCAACGTCACGCTTTCGGATATTTCCATTTCGCCTCTGTAAACCTTCTTGAGTGCTTTACCGAGCTCGGAGGTTTTGTACTTATCCATACTTATATTCATTCTCGACAGGGATTCGATAAGAAAAACACCGTCGGGAAGAATTGTATAGACGTCCTTTTTAAGAAGTATGTATTTACTCTTGCAGGCGTTTTCAATTATGCCCGTTCTTGTGGCTTCGGTGCCGAGCTCAAGTCCCTCGAAAATTGCCTTGTATTCCTCGGCATCATCTTTGTTTTCCTCGTCGTTTGCCGCAGCCTTTTCTTCCTTGAAAGGATTTTTGAGGTAATTATTGAGAGTTTCTATGGTATAATGCTTTGGTGGAGTTGTTTCCTTTTCCACCGGCTCAAAGTTTACGTTTACAACGTCCCCTTTTTCAAGCTTCGGCAGAATTTTATCCTTTGCCGAATAAGTGTCATACTGTGTCCAGCCCTTTTGGATTATAACCGCACCCTTAAGATTGAATTCCTCAAGACCTCCGAGGTCTATCTTAATCTCTGTCTTTTCGGCAAGGCAGGGCTCTGCGCAGAACACGGCACAGAATCTGTGCACCACCGTCGAATAAACCTGCATCTGCTTTTCGGTAAGGCTTTCCTTTGGAGGCACCTTATATGTAGGAGTAAGCGCCGAGTGGGATTCTATTTTACTGTCGTCAAACACCGTTTTGTCATCACGGAACTTGAGGTTATAGCCCATTTTTGTAAAATTGGCAACTATTTTGGAAATTTTATCCTTTTCTGCGGTTGCAAGGTATTCGGAGTTTGTTCTGGGATATGTGAGATATCCCATTTCATACAGCTTCTGCACTATTTCAAGGCTCTCGGTCATATTCATCTTATACTTTTTACTGAGTACGTTCTGAAGCTTTGAAAGTGAATAGAGCTTACCGGGAGCAATTGTATCCTTTTTTCGCTTTACGCTTGTGACAACAGCCGTCTGTGCATTATATTTATCGCACATAGCCTTCGCCTTATCAAGCTCGTCCCTGGAAAAGCGAAGCTTGGAATTAAGCTCTATTTCCTCACCGCCAGTTTCGGCAACACTCTTAAGTCCGTAATATATTTCGGGAACAAAATTTTCAATCTGCTTATCCCTGTCATATATCGCCTTGACTATGGGAACAATAACCCTTCCGACTCTCAGAAGGAGTCCGTTTCTGAGTGTGGCATATCTTGTGAGGTTCACGCCGTAGAGCCAGTCGATATAGGTACGGGCAAGTCCTTCATTTGCAAGGTTGTTGTACTCGGCCTCATCCTTCATATCCGAGAGCCCCTGGCGTATTGTTTCGGCAGTCTGGTCGGGAAGCCAGAGACGTTTGAGGCTCTTTTCGCTCTTCAATGCATTGTCCACACAGAGGCGTACTATTATTTCACCCTCTCTGTCGGCGTCGCCTGCGTTGATAATTGTATCAACATCCTGTCTGTTACACAGAGCCTCAATCAGTTCAAACTGGCGTCTTACACCGTCATCCGGCTCCTTATTATCCCCTTTTCGCAGTGCAAAATCAAACTTCTCTGGAAAGCACGGAAGATTGGCAAGTGTCCACTTGGTTGTTCCGTCGGGGCTCGGGTTATAGTGCTCAATGTCCTCCAGGGAAAAAAGATGACCGAACGCCCAGGTGACAATATACTCGTCATTTTCAAGATACCCTTGACGTTTATTCATTTGTCCGATAGCCTCTGCAATATTTCTGCCGAGACTTGGTTTTTCCGCTATGATTAACTTCATTTAGTACCTCTTCAAAAATTCATTACTATATATTGTAGCATAAAAAGAATTGTTTGTAAAGAGGTTTACAAGTCTTTTACTTCCGCTTTTACCATAAATTTATCAATGACAAAAAACTGTCTTTAATGTAGAATATACATAGATATCACAATTTGGATTGGAGAAAAAGATGCACATAATAAAAATAACCCCCGTAAGCTTCAAAATCATCCTGTCTAAGGAGGATTTACAAAAGCACGGGGTAGAAAACATATTGGAGGATGAAAGGTACTCTGGAGAATTTTTCGCCGAGATAATAGACAGAACAAACAACCTTTACGGCAGTCCCTTTAAGGAGGGGTCGGTGGATGCAGAATTTTTCGCATCAAAAGACGGAGGCGGAGAACTGTTCGTAAGCCGTTCCGGAACGAAAAAATCCCCATTTACATATCTTTTCAGGACAAAAAATCTTGACAGTCTTATTTCGCTGTGCCGTCGGCTTTCGGAGTGTCACGGTCACAAAAGCAGCTCGCTGTATTATGAAGAAAACATATACTGCCTTTTACTTACTTTTGATGTCAAAAACGATTATATTTTCAGCCTGATAAAAGAATACGGTCACTTAAAAGCATCTGGAGAATTTGAAAGGTGGAGTCTTGAGGAACACGGAAAGCTTTTAATAAAGGAAAATGCCATAGAACAGCTATATCTGTACTTTGGTGCTACATAACCAGATCAAACGAGATGCCGCTGTAATAATACTTGAGTATACTCGCGTATCCGTAGCCCTCTTGTGCCAAAAGATTTGCCCCGTGCTGGCTCATTCCTACTCTGTGACCGTACAGAACACCCGCCATTTCCGCTTCACCCTCGGGCGACGGCACCGAACGAAGGTATTCAACCTTTCCGCCCCACACATCCTCGCTGTTCAGAGTATACTCTCCGCTGGAGGCGTGGTAGACCGCTTCTATCGGAGCTCCGTCATACACCATAATTATTCCCTCTGTTGCCTTTACCGCATCGGCAAGCTTTTTTCTCCTATCGGAGCCGAGCTTTAAAGTGTCGGCATCGGCAAAGCTCTGACAGCAGGCAGAGTCGGTGCACACATCGGCGTTTTTGTGCTTTGATGTACCGCAAACAATAAGTCTTACCGTAAAAGTACGCACGGCGACGCTCTGTGCCATAATTGCCTGAGGGGCAAAATCAAGGGGCATTTCACCGAGAACACAACCCTGCACGTAGCTTTCAAGCTTCATTGTTTCAACCGAGCCGTCAGGCATCAGCACATCTACATTTTTACAGGAAGCTGCATCATTAATGACAGGCTCTGCAGACTCCGATGCATTTTTTGCATTTTCATATTCAAAATTATTCATTTCGGCATCAGACAAAGGTGTGCTTTCACACGTTGTTTCATCCTTTTCGCAAAGACTTGAAAAGACAGAAGCCGAATACTTGCGTTCTTCGTCTGATACGTATTTCTTCAAGCCCGGCAGTGCACAGCTCAGAGCAACACCGACAGCACACAAGAAAGAAACAATCACAAATACTGCCGCTTTCGGTCTTTTATTTCCTGCATTTTCCTTTTGTAAACAATTTTGCATAATTCAACTTTTCCTCTTGCATTTTTCGTTTATATATGTTATAGTGTTGTAAATTGCAATAATTACCCATATCCCGAAAGGAATTTTTCAGATGTTTACAGATCACTATCCCGAATCATTAAAGATGCTCACAGAAATGTGCCGCGAAAGCTATTCAATCCCCCAAAAGGCATTTCAGAATGCCAACGTCAAGCGCGGTCTTCGTAACTTTGACGGCTCGGGTATCGTAGCAGGTGTCACAAACATATCAATGGTTCACGGTTACGTTCTCTATGAAGGAGAAAAAATGCCCGACGAAGGCAGACTCCTCTACAGAGGCTACGACGTACCCAAGCTCATTGACGGTTATACAAAAGACAACAGATACGGATATGAAGAATGTGCTTTTCTTCTTCTCTTCGGCTTTCTTCCTTCTATGGAGCAGCTCAACTCATTCAAGAGCTTAGTCAGCGAATGCTCTTTTCTTCCCCAGAATTTCAACGAAGACGTTATAATGAGAGCACCAAGCGCCAACATTATGAACAAGCTTCAGTCGAGTGTTCTTGCATTATATACATATGACTCAAATCCCGAAGATATGTCTATTGAGAATCAGCTCAGGCAGAGTATTCAGCTTATTGCCCGTCTTCCCATCATCGCGGCGAATGCGTATTCCGTGAAGAAGCACATATTTGAGGACGACAGTCTTCTTATTCACAGACCCAAGGAAGGTCTTGCCACAGCTCAGAACTTTATGAGAATTCTCGGTCAGGACGTAACCTTTGATGAAGAGGAAGCAAGACTTCTCGACGTTTGTCTTGTACTCCACGCAGAACACGGCGGCGGTAACAACTCCACCTTTACCTGCCGTGCCGAAACAAGTTCGGGTACGGACATCTACTCCGCAACTGCCGCTGCAATCGGTGCCCTGAAGGGGCCAAAGCACGGTGGTGCCAATATCAAGGTTGAAGAAATGTTCTCCGAAATCAAGGAAAATGTAAAGGACTGGGAGGACAACGAGGAAGTAAACGCGTATCTTGAAAAGATTCTTCGCAAGGAAGCAGGCGACGGAAGCGGTCTTATCTACGGTATGGGTCACGCCATTTACACGAACAGCGACCCGAGAGCCGTGGTACTCAAAAAGCACGCTGAAGCACTTGCAGACAAGAAGGGCTTTGGTGCAGAATTCGACCTTCTCAAGAAGATTGAAGAGTTATCGCCCGCAGCATTCCTTAAAATCACAGGACACGACAAGGCAATGTGCGCAAATGTTGATATGTATTCGGGTCTTATCTACAGAATGTTAGGTATTCCGTCCGAGCTTTACACTCCCCTCTTTGCTTCGGCTCGAATCGCAGGCTGGTGTGCCCACAGAATTGAAGAAATGCTCACAGGCGGAAAGATTATGCGTCCTGCATACAAAACAATTTACAAGGTTAAGGATTATACGCCTATTGACGAAAGAACATCAATATAATATAATGAGAGTGGTTATATGCCACTCTTTCTTTTTAGGAGGTTAAAATTATGAAAATCTCAACACAGACAGGCTCATTTATGAAATATTTTTCCGACAGGGAAATTGTTGACATACTTTATGACGCAGGCTTTGATGCAATAGACTACTCTTTCTTTGACATACAGAGATGCAACCCCGACGTATCGGACAGCGAATACAAGGAAAGATTTACGGAACTCAGGAAATATGCCGAGGACAAAGGTATATACTTCAATCAGTCCCACGCACCGCACCCGTCAAGTCAGCTTGATGAAGCATTCACAAAGAGAAGATTTGACGAGTTGATTACAGCCCTCAAAAACGCCTCCTATCTCGGTGTACGTAATATCATTATCCATCCGCTTCAGCATCTTCGTTACTACACAAACGAGAACACAGAAGCACTATATGAGATGAATCTTGAATTCTACGCAAGGCTTATCCCCTACTGTGAGGAATACGGCATTACCGTCTGCACCGAAAATATGTTCCAATGCTACGGAGATTCCCATAAAATCTGGGATTCCACCTGTTCAAAAGCCGAGGAATTTGTAAGATATATTGACGGCATCGGAAGCGAATATGTAAAGGCGTGTGTTGACATTGGTCACACTCTTCTTGTGGGAGAAAATCCCGTAAGAATGCTAAAGTCACTCGGCAGCCGTGTTGCGGCACTTCACGTTCACGACAACGACGGAATACGCGACGAGCACACCGTTCCATTCCACGGAATTATAAAGTGGAGCGAGGTGGCAAAGGCACTTAAAGATATTGGCTACAGCGGCGAAATCACCCTTGAAACCGAAGGCTTTATGTATCAGTACAAGATTCCGAAGGAGCTTGTTCCTGCTTCTGCGAAGTATATGGCGGAAACGGCAAGGTTATTCGCGAATATGGTTGAAGGGGCATAAGGGCAGATATAATCCGTCATTATGAAGTGTTTCCTTAGGGATAGATTTAGTAAGAAGGCGTACTGCGGTACGCCTTCTTTGTTCTTTTGCCCCGATGCAAAAGTACAGAAAGCCTGGTTCTTGCTAAAAAATTGCCGACTTTCAATTAACGCCTTATGAGAAGAATTCTTAAGACGGACTTTTAATTCTTATTGGAACTTTTCCGATTAATTTACGTCTTATAAGTGTAAAACGCTTAAGAATCTCCTTTAAAAAGCATTTTGCAAATATCGCTTTCTCCTTTTAGCGATGAAAAGAGCCGCACCCGACAGGTGCGGCTCTTAGCTTGTCGCTTAGTTTGTATTTGTAGAAAATCAAAAAAATCGTACATCGGCCCGCAATAATCAGCCTTGAAATACAGGTGGATTGTTAGTGAAAAATGCAATGTAAACGGGCGGATGTGGGCATCCGCCCCTACGATTATGTAATCATACATTTGCAAAACAATTCGAGCTTTATACTTTGCAACAGTCCGAGAGCCGCACCCGTCGGGTGCGGCTCTCACTTTATTTATTTTTTCTTTTCCTTCAGCTTAACATTATCCTTGCCGAGAATTCTATAGAGGGTTTCAAGCATAGTTTCGGTAACAAAAGAATGGGTATCAAGTGCTCTGACAAGCTTCTTGGTATCGTCAAAGTAGATATACACATTCTGTTTTCCGTAGTTATATATTTCAAGAACGCTCTGTGTCATACGCATTTCTGCCGAGTTTTCACTCGGAATTTTAAGATACAGATCCTGCACACTTTTTTCGGGTTTCGGAATGTATGCTTCCCTCTCCGGCGGTGCTTCCCTGACGGGTGCTCCCATCAGAGATGCGAGGTTTACTCTCACCTTTTTTGAGTCATCCGATACGGGCGCTTCCTGCTTTTTCACCTGAGCCGGCACACCCTCTTTTACATCAAAGATGCTTCGCACAAGTATTTTGGGTTCTTCCTTTTGTTCTTCGCCGTTATCGCTTTCAAAGGATTCCTTTACGGATATTTCACCCGCAACGCCCAGAACCGTACCCGGCTGAAGCTTTGAAACATTTGCTTCATACACATTCGGAAAAACAACAAGCTCGATTTCGCCCGTTTCATCCTCCAAATTCACAAACGCCATTCGGGTTTCGCTCTTTGTAAGCTTTTCTTTTTTTGAAGCAACAAGTCCGAGAAGTGTTACTGTTTTACCGTCACGGTACCTTGACTTATCTCCGTCGGCAACGGCGTTATTGATATCGGAAATCTTATCGCATCTTAAGCTTTTTGAAGCAGAAGCAAATCTTTCAAGGGGATGTCCCGAAAGATAGAGACCCGTCATTTCCTTTTCCATTACCAGAAGCTCAAAGTGGGAAAACTCGGGAATATCGGGGTATGTGACATTAAGGGTTCCCGTATCCTGCGCTTCAGTATCAACAGCCGAGAACATATCAAACTGTCCCTCGACATTTCTGTGATTTCGCCTTTGAAGTGCATCGACAGCATCGGCAAAAACTGCAAGCAGCTGGCTTCTCTTTTTACCGCCGAGACCGTCAAGAGCACCTGCCCTTATGAGGCTTTCAACCATTCTTTTATTTATTTCGCCGTCAGAAAGGCGGGTAAGAAAATCCTCAAGGCTTACAAATTTTCCGTCCTGTCTTTTACCGATAATTTCCTTGACAAAGCCTTCGCCGACATTCTTTATTGCCATAAGACCGAAAACTATACCGTTTTCTCCTGCAGAGAACGTGAGCGAGCTTGTATTTACATCGGGTCTTTTAACTTCAACGCCCATTTTACGGCAGGTACCGATATATTCCATAACCTTATCGGTGCTGTTGATGACACTCGACAAAAGCGACGCCATATATTCCTTAGGGTAATGGCACTTAAGGTATGCGGAATAGTATGCAAGATAGGCATAGCAGGCTGCGTGGGACTTATTAAAGGCATACTGGGCGAAGGTTGCCATATCGTCGTATATTTCCTTTGCCGCCTCTTCCGAAACCCCGTTATTTATACAGCCGGGAACCTCAACATTTCCGTTTTCATCCTTTTTGCCGTAAATAAAGAATTCACGTTCCCTTTCCATTACGTCCTTTTTCTTTTTGGACATCGCACGTCTTACAATATCGGCTCTGCCGAAGGAATAGCCTGCAAGGAGCCTGAACACCTGCATTACCTGCTCCTGATAGACAATACAGCCGTTGGTAACATCGAGAATATCTTCGAGCATAGGATCGGCATATTTTACAGAACCCGGCTTTTTACGGTTTTCAAGGAACTTTGGAATCGAGTCCATAGGGCCCGGTCTATACAGAGAAATGGCGATTGTAATATCTTCGATATTCTTCGGCACCATCCTCATAAGCAGGCTTCTCATACCGCCAGATTCAAGTTGGAAAACGCCGTCGGTATCACCTGCAGAGAGAATTCTGTATGTTTTTTCATCGTCAAGGGGAATAGATGAAACGGAAATTCCCGCATTTTCTGCCGCTTCATATATAACCGTCAGGTATCGAAGGCCGAGAAAGTCGATTTTCAAAAGTCCCAGGTCTGCAATTTCGTTCATTGTATACTGGGTGACAATGCAGTCGCCGTTCATAGACAGGGGCACGTATTCCGAGACAGGCTTATCTGTAATAACCACACCTGCCGCGTGGGTAGATGTATTTCTCGGCATACCCTCGATTTTCTTTGCAATGTTTATAAGTGAGCCGACCTTGAAGTCTTCACGGCAAAGCTCTCTCAGCTCCGGGCTTTCTTCAAGTGCCTGGCTGAGTGTTATATTATAAGGACGGGGTATAAGCTTTGCGACCTTATCAACATCGGCATAAGGCATACCGAGAACCCTTCCGACGTCGCGTATTGCCGCCTTTGCCGCAAGTGTACCGAAGGTTACAATCTGCGCCACGTGGTCTTTACCGTATTTTTCGGCAACGTAGTCAATAACCTCCTGACGTCTGAAGTAGCAGAAGTCTACGTCAAAGTCGGGCATACTTACTCTTTCGGGATTAAGAAAACGCTCAAAGAGAAGGTCGTGAGGGATAGGGTCTACGTCGGTAATGCCGAGGCAGTATGCCGCAAGGCTGCCTGCACCCGAGCCTCTTCCGGGGCCTACGGGTATACCGTTTTCTTTTGCGTGGGCAATAAAGTCTCGCACTATCAGGTAGTACTCGTCATAGCCCATAGTATTAACGACTCCCAGTTCATACGCAAGGCGTTTTTCATACACTTCCCTGTCGGGATTTTCATATTTTGAAAGGCGTTTTTCAAGACCTTCGCGGCAAAGTTTATCAAGGTACTGCTTGGAGGTGAGTCCGTCGGGCGGATAGAAGGCAGGAAGAAAAATCTTGTCAAATTCAAAATCAAAATTACATTTTTCAGCAATTTTAACCGTGTTCTCAAGTGCCTCGGGAACATCTCCGAAAAGAAGTGACATTTCCTCTGGTGTCTTGAGGTAGAACTCATCCTGTTCAAAGCCCTTATGCCTGCCCTCCGCAAGGGTTGTCTGGGTTTGTATGCACATCAGAACCGCCTGTGTCTGTGCATCGTCTTTTTCTATATAATGGGCATCATTTGTGGCAACAAGAGGAATATTCATTTTTTTTGAAAGCTCTATAAGCTTTTCGTTAACAATTTCCTGCTCATCAATGCCGTGTCTCTGGAGCTCAAAATAGTAATCTTCGCCGAAAAGGGATTTCATCCTCAAAGCATGATTTACTGCATCATCAATATTGCCCTCAAGTATTCTCTGTGGAATGTAGCCTGCAAGACAGGCAGACAGGCAAATGAGTCCTTCATGATATTCTTCAAGAAGCGACAGATCAATTCTCGGCTTTGAGTAAAAGCCTTCGGTAAAGCCGAGGGACACCATTTTGATGAGATTTTTATAGCCTGTCTCATTTTTACAGAGCAGTACAAGATGATTATATTTTGAATCAAGGTTTCTGTCCTTGCCATAACGGGAACCCGGTGCAACATACACCTCGCATCCGATAATGGGTTTAATTCCGCAATCACGGCACGCTTTATAGAACTCAACAGCACCGTACATAACACCGTGGTCGGTTATAGCA
>CAZTNR010000061.1:0-13181 GCA_964614955.1 uncultured Oscillospiraceae bacterium
TATGCATTATTTTACCCCATTTCCTTTGCGGAAATGGGGTTTTGCTACAGACTGAGAAGCACCGCTTTGTCGGTGCTTCTTATACTTTTACAAAATACACAAAATATTTTGTTGAAAAAGAAGAAATGTTGTGATAAAATAGTCTCAGATAAAGATAAAAACAGAGGTGAACGTAATGAATGACAGAAATGATATGGATAACAACCTTGTGGATCTTGATTTTTCTTCAAACAGCGAAATGCACCGTATTAGAGAAAACGAAAGAATAGAATACGAAAAGAGAAGAAGACGTGCGGCACAGCTGAGACGTGCGGAAATGATACGCCGTAAAAAGGCTGAAAGAATCAGAAAAATGATTCTTGCCTGGGGTGTTCTCGTTTTTGCTCTTGTGGTGATTGTTGCCCTGATTATAGGTATTGTTTCTCTGTTTACGGGAGATAAGGATGCAAAGGATGATACAGCAGGTAAGACAGTAGCACAGGAAGAAACCGAGCTTGTATCGGAGCTTACCTCCTTTGACGGAATTGTTTTTGGCAAGGACAACACGGATGAGCAATATGTTCCGTCTGTACTGAATTCAATGTATTCTACCGCAGTTGAATCGTCTCTTGAACCCCTTGCATCACCCGTTTCGGGCTCGCATCTTGCTATGATAACCGATACATATCTCTGGAATTCCTCCGATGATGTACGTGCCAAAATCAAGCAGATTGTGCGTGACTACCCCTTGTATTCAAACGGATACGTGTGGTCAGTGGAAAACAGTATGAAACACCCGAAGGTGAGCTCTTACCTGTATGATACAAATGCCGCATTTATTTCTGCGGTCTGTGATATCTGCCTTTGGGAGGGAAACACCTCGTTTCTTGACAGTGTTGATATGACAGGAGAAGCAAATTCGGATATTTCACTTGGGTTAACTGTGGGTGAAAAGCTTGAAAAGGTAGTTTCTCATTTCTTTGATTATGAAGACTTCCTCAACGGCGGCGGTATAAGATACAATACCGAGGACGGTCTTGTGTATGTGCTGACAGCCGACAATAACGGAACAGATGCAGGTAAGCCTTCCAATCTCTTCTATAATTATCGCTTCGGTTATATTGACACATATAATAACCTTTCCTTCAATGCCGCTATGAATGATTTGTCTTGCCTTTATACCCTGGCGAATGATAAGGAAAAAGCAGACAAATATCTTGAAGTGGCAAAAACAAACAAAAAGGCAATAAATAAAAAGCTTTATGACAAAAAGCTCGGACGATATGTGGGCTGGATAGATAAGGACGGAAATGTTCACGATGCCGGCTTTACCGTAATAAATCTTATGGCAACAAGCCTTGGCGTTGCGGATGAAGAAAAGAGGGAAAGTATTCTTTCCTGGGTTGAAGGAAAGAGAGAAATAACCTCCGACGGTCTGCCTACACCGAATAGATATGCTTCGCTTCTTGCCCCTGCATTCTCAACCCTGACACTTGATGACTTGTGGTTCAATGCCGAGGGTAATTACTCCCTCGATGACGAAGCTGGATTTGGCGATTACTGGATGAATGGCGCAGCCTGCAGTCTTGCGGGAAATTATTATCTGCTTTCGGTAAAGGATACTGCGGACTTTGTGAATTCCGTGGCAAAGCTGTATAAGGAGAATAGGTCATACTTTGATCTTCCTGCTTCGGATAAAGCAGAACCTTTTCTTCACTATTCCCTCACTTCAAGTAATGCCGTGAAGAAAATGTTCGGCATATCCACCGACGGCAAAAATCTTTGCATAAATCCGCTTTTCAATGACGGCGAAAATGTCGGCATAAATAATATCGCTTTTTCGGGTAACTTCTACGATGTGCTTTTCCACAAGGATACAGTGTATGTAACAAGTGACGAAAATGCGGCTGTAAGACTTAAAATCGGCGGCTTCAAAAAGAACGAAATACTTGTTCTCACGACGGTTGAAAACGGAGTTGAGCTTTCCGTGGAAACGGTAAGTGCCGATAAAACAGGCACGCTTTCAATTTCCAAAAAGGTAGGCGGCAACATCTATCTTCGAATTGAGAAGGATAATACAAAGGAATAAAGTATCATCACGGGCTTCCAACCTTGGAGGTCCGTGTTTTTGCACTAAGAAAAAGGCTTAAATATGAGATATTTGCATGGGTTTTCTATTGACACAAGGCGCCTATTTTAGTATAATAAAATATATTTGTTTTTGGAGGCAAAAACGTATGATAACTCTTAGAAAAGAAGGCATTTATCTTGCGGGTGGTGTGCCTTGTGAAAAATGCGATGTAACACCCGATGAAGCAAGAAAGGGTACAATTGCTTACCGTATCCTTGATGCCCACGATAATAAAACCGATAAGGACGTGCTTCACATAAAGTTTGATGCACTTGTGTCCCACGATATTACCTATGTTGGTATAATTCAGACTGCCCGTGCCAGCGGTCTTCGCGAATTTCCCATACCCTATGCTATGACAAACTGCCATAACAGCCTTTGTGCTGTCGGCGGTACAATTAATGAGGATGACCACGTATTTGGTCTTTCTGCGGCGAAGAAGTACGGCGGTATCTATGTTCCTGCAAATCAGAGTGTTATCCACTCCTATGCAAGAGAAGAGCTGGCAAAGTGCGGCGGTATGATTCTCGGCTCCGACAGCCATACCCGTTACGGTGCCCTTGGTACTATGGGTGTAGGCGAGGGTGGCCCCGAGCTTGTAAAACAGCTTCTTAAGAATACATACGACGTAAAACGTCCTGAGGTTGTTCTTGTATATTTAAAGGGAGAGCCCAGACGCGGAATAGGACCTCACGACGTAGCACTCAGCCTTGTAAAGGCAACATTTGAAACAGGCTTTGTGAAGAACAAGATTCTCGAATTTGCAGGCCCCGGTGTAAAGAGTCTTCCTGTTGATTTCAGAAACGGCATTGACGTTATGACAACCGAAACAACCTGCCTTTCTTCAATCTGGGAAACGGATGACGAAACAAAGAAGTACTACGAAATACATAAACGTCCCGAATGCTATAAGGAGCTCAAGCCTGCTTCTGTTGCATACTATGACAGTATGATAGAAATAGACCTGTCAAAGCAGGAAAGTATGATTGCACTTCCGTTCCATCCGTCGAATGCATATACAATTCACGAATTCAACGAAAACGCCGAGGAAATTCTCGCAAAGGTCGAAAAGGAAGCAGCTGAAAAGTTCGGCGGTCTGAAATATGACCTTGTGTCAAAGGTTCGCGGCGGCAAGGTTTATGCTGACCAGGGCGTAATTGCAGGCTGTGCGGGCGGTATTTTCGATAATATCGTTGAAGCGGCACAAATCCTTGACCAAAAGAGTACCGGCAACGGCTACTTCTCGCTTTCCGTTTATCCCACAAGCGTTCCCACAAGCATTGAGCTTACAAAGATAGGTGTTACCGAAAAGCTTTTAAGAGCCGGTGCGGTAATTAAGCCTTCCTTCTGCGGTCCCTGCTTCGGTGCAGGTGATGTTCCGAGTCATAACGGGCTTTCTCTTCGCCATACAACAAGGAACTTCCCCAACCGTGAAGGCTCAAAGCCGGGAGAAGGACAGATTGCAGGTGTTGCACTTATGGACTCGAGAAGTATTGCAGCTACAGCCGCGAACGGCGGTGTAATCACAGCTGCAACGGACGTGGAATATACCTCCAATCACGTTGATTATCGCTTTGATAAAACAGTATACGAAAACAGACTCTACTACGGCTTCGGCAAGGCAAATCCCGACGAAGAGCTTATTCTCGGTCCCAATATTACTGACTGGCCAAGTATGTATGATTTGTCCGACAACCTTCTTGTAGAGCTTTGTGCCGTAATCCGTGACCCTGTTACTACAACGGATGAGCTTATTCCTTCGGGTGAAACATCGTCCTACAGAAGCAATCCGCTTCGTCTTTCTGAATTTGCACTTTCCCGTCGTGTTCCCGAATACGTAGGAAGGAGCAAGGCGGTAGATAAGGACGAAAGAGCAAGAAGAGAAGGAAAGGTTTCGGAAAAGATAAGAAACGCACTTTCAAAGGTCGGTAATGCAGACGAGCTCAGTAAGAATACTCAGTTCGGATCCTGCGTATTTGCAAACAAACCCGGTGACGGCTCTGCCCGTGAACAGGCGGCATCCTGCCAGAAGGTTCTCGGCGGCTTTGCAAATATCTGTTATGAATTTGCAACAAAGAGATACAGAAGTAACTGTATAAACTGGGGTATTCTTCCTTTCACGATTGATGAAAGCGAAAAGTTCCTCTATAACGAAGGCGACTTCGTATTTGTTCCCGACGTCAGAGAAAAAATCGAAAAGGGAATTGAAGAATTTGATGCCAAGGTAATCAAGTCAAACGGCGAGGTGTGCGATATCACACTTTACGTCAAGGGACTTACCGACGACGAAAAGGAAATCATCCTTGACGGCTGTCTTATGAATTACTATAAAAAGCATAATGCATAACATTGATAATGCCGAAACAAATGCTTTTCGAAAAAGACTGAGATTGAAGGAATACGATTATTCTCAAAACGGTTTGTATTTTATTACGATTTGTGCCAACAAGAAAAATGATTGTTTCGGAAGAATAACGGGCAGAAAAAACTACTCTGAAAAAGACAAAGAAATTATTGATTTTGTTACGAATTTGGCAGCAGATACTTTCGTAGGGGTCGATGCCCACATCGACCCAAATCCGATTTGTTTTAATCAATACATTGAATTGTCTGAAATGGGTAAGATTGCCGATAAGTAGATTAAAAGCATTCCGGGCGTTGACTGCTATTGCATTATGCCTGACCACATTCATTTAATAATAAACATTTATACTTCACGTGACGAAAACGGGTCGATGTGGGCATCGACCCCTACGACAAATATCTCTCAGTTGATTAAAAGCTTCAAAATACTTGTGTCGAAAGAAATCGTTTTTTCTGTATGGCAGAGAAGCTTTTATGATCATATTATCCGCGATTGGAATGATTATTTTACAAGGTTCAAATATATAGCTAATAACGGATTGAAGTGGGCAGAGAAAAACAGTATTGAATAAGTATATCTCTTAAAGGAGTTTGTAATTATGGAAAAAATCAAAATGACAACACCCCTCGTCGAAATGGACGGGGACGAAATGACAAGAATTCTTTGGCAAATGATAAAGGACGAGCTCATTCTTCCTTTTGTTGACCTTAAGACAGAGTATTATGACCTGGGTCTTCCTGAAAGAGAAAGGACAAAGGATAAGGTAACATGGGATGCGGCAAATGCCAATAAAAAGTACGGCGTTGCGGTAAAGTGTGCAACAATCACTCCCAATGCCCAGAGAGTTGAGGAATATAACCTTACCGAAATGTGGAAGAGCCCTAACGGCACAATAAGAGCCGTTCTTGACGGAACGGTTTTCCGTGCTCCCATTCTTCTCAATTGCATAAAGCCCGCTGTACGCAGCTGGACAAAGCCTATAACAATTGCCCGTCACGCATACGGTGATGTGTATAAGGCGGCAGAGCTTAAAGCGCCCGAGGGTGTGAAGGCAGAGCTTGTTTATACAGATAAAGAGGGCAAGGAAACAAGAGAAACAATTTACGATTTCGAATGTCCCGGCATTCTTCAGGGTCAGTACAATAAGGAAACATCAATCCGTGCCTTTGCACATTCCTGCTTCAAGTATGCTATTGATACAAAGCAGGACCTCTGGTTCTCAACAAAGGATACAATCAGTAAAAAGTATGACCATACCTTCAAGGATATCTTTGCTGAAATCTATGAAAACGATTATAAGGCAAAGTTTGAAAGCTTAGGTCTTGAATACTTCTATACACTTATTGACGATGCGGTTGCACGTGTTATCAGAAGTAAAGGCGGCTACATCTGGGCACTTAAGAATTATGACGGCGACGTTATGAGTGATATGGTTTCCACCGCATTCGGTTCTCTTGCGATGATGACAAGCGTTCTTGTCAGCCCCGATGGCAACTATGAATACGAAGCGGCTCACGGAACCGTTACACGTCATTATTATAAGTACTTAAAGGGCGAAGAAACAAGTACAAACCCTATGGCTACAATCTATGCTTGGACAGGTGCTCTCAAAAAGAGAGGAGAGCTTGACGGTCTTTGCGAGCTTGTTTCCTTTGCGGACAAGCTTGAAGAAGCCTGCATCGACACCTTAAGCGGCGGAGTTATGACAAAGGATCTTGTGAATCTTGCCGAAGGCATTGAAACAAAGCCCGTTAACTCCAAGGACTTTATCCTTGCTATCAGAGAAAATCTCGAAAAGAAGCTTGCGTAATTGCTTGTCATAATATTTAAGCGAACCCGTTCGGGTTCGCTTTTTGTTATCTTGTGCCGCCGTCAAGCTCGCCTTTGTTGGTGTTTATCATACCGCGGTTTGTCTTTTTGCCTATGGTGGGGTTCAGCTCGGTTGCTCTGCCGCTTGCAGTGTAACTGCCGGTTGTGCCGATGCCTGCATTGGCATTATACCCGCTGTTCGCACCGTAGGTGCCTCCGATAACGGTATTTCTTCCGTTTTCTGCTGTGTTGGGAACGGCATTGAGTCCATTGTCCATAAAATTTTCGACGCCTCTTGCCGCATCTCTCATACCGTCTCCGGCTCTTCTGACGCTGCCTCTTGAACAGGAGCAGAGAAGAAAAACAGAGACAATAACTGCAGATATTATCAATAATAAATTTCTTGCTTTCATTTTTAAGCCTCCTTTTCTAAGACTTGTTTATATTGTTTGTAAAAGAAGAAAAAATACACAAGAAAAATATTCAAACAAAAAGAAAAAACCGTGTGTCGTTGTCTGACACACGGTTCATCATTACAATCAAATTGACTTAAGCAAGATATTCCTTAAGGGAAGCGGGTACCTTTTCGACCTCAACAGAGATTGTCATAGTGAGGTTAACGTCTCTTGCTTCAAGAATGGGCTTTACAGCATTTGCAAACTTTTCGAGACCTGCAAGATCTTCTTCACAAATCTTGAGAGCAGAGTCAATAAAGAGGTCTGTGATGTCAAAATTTGCACTGAGCGCACCGCAAACAAAGCCGTAAAGCTGTTCAGCTGTGTTAACCTTGTATTCGGAAATATCAACAAGTCTTGTCTTGTTGTTGATTTCGTGCATAAGCTTGTTGCCTTTTTCTATACATACAACGCAACCTGAAGTCTTTTCCTGAGCTGCGTTAACTAAATCAATAAGGTTTTTTGTCTTTCCGGAACCCTTGAGTCCTGCGAAAATCTTAATCATAATCTGTTCCTCCTGTGGTGTTTATTTGAAAGTGGATTAACCCTTACTTTTTCTTGTATATATACTACACTATTTTTAAAAAAAAGTCAATAGACCTTTGGTGAAAATATCTAAAAAAATACGTGAAAATTCAAGTTTGTTACTTATGCACATATATATAGCTGAAAAATTGTGATATGTTTTATACAAAAAACAGACGGCGGTAAGTCGGTTCCGTCGTCTGCTTGTAAAACGTCATATATTTTCGAGGGATTTTGCGAAAAAGCTCTTGGTTTTTTCGCTTTTGGGATTGTCGAAAACCTCCTCGGGTGTACCCATTTCTTCGATAATGCCGTCTGCCATAAATATAACCTTGTCGGATACACTTTTTGCAAAGCCCATTTCGTGGGTAACAATAATCATTGTTGTGTTTGTTTCCTTTAATTCCTTGATAACCTTAAGTACTTCACCCGTAAGCTCGGGGTCAAGTGCGGAGGTGGGTTCGTCAAAGCAAAGGATTGCGGGCTTCATTGAAAGCGCTCTTGCAATTGCCACTCTCTGCTGCTGACCGCCTGAAAGCTGACAGGGGTAAGAATCCTTTTTGTCCGAAAGACCGACTCTTTCAAGAAGTGCGAGTGCTTCCTCAGTGATTTGCTGCTTTGAAAGACCGCCTTTTTTGCCCTTTTCCATAAGCTCTCTTGCAAGGGTCAGATTCTTGAGAACGGTGTACTGAGGGAATAGATTGAAGGACTGGAAAACAAGACCGAAGTGGAGTCTGTTTTCACGTATTTCCGCGTCTGATAGCTTTTTGGAGCTGTCTGCGTTGAAAATGGTTTTGTCCTCTACCGTTATGGTACCTTCGTCTGGCGTTTCAAGAAAGTTGAGACATCTGAGAAGTGTTGTTTTGCCGCTTCCGGAGGAACCGATAATTGAAATTACTTCGCCCTGTTCAAGTGAAAATGAGATGCCCTTTAAAACTTCTGTTTTGCCAAAGCTCTTTTTTATGTTGTTTACATTCAGTATCGACATACGGCACCTCCTTAATTAAAGTAACCCAGCTTCTTTTCGATTTTGCTGAAAAGAATGGTGAGAATTCCGTTGAACAGAAGATAGTATACACCTGTGAAGAACAACGGCCAGAGAAGACCGGAGTATCCGTGGGAGCTCTTAAGGAATGCATAGCCTGCCCAGATAACCTCCTGAAGGGATATGATTCTCGCAATAGACGTGTCCTTTACAAGGGTGATGATTTCGTTTGACATAGGAGGCACGATTCTCTTCACCATCTGAAGAAGTGTGACATTGAAGAAAATCTGTGTCTTGGTCATACCGAGAACCTGACCTGCTTCAACCTGACCTCGGGGAATACTCTCAATACCGCCTCTGAATATTTCGGAAAAATAGAAGGCATAGTTGATTATGAATGCAACACTTGCCGCCATAAATCTTCCTTCTTCACCTCTCGGCCAGGGGCTTCCGCCTTCAAGCACCATGCCCGGTATAAAGAAAATAATGAGAAGCTGAAGCATAAGGGGAGTACCTCTTATAATCCAGACAAGAAGCCTTGTTATAAGCTTTAGCGGCAAAAATTTGCTCATAGAGCAAAGAGAAATTACAAGACCCAGCGGAAGCGCACCGATAAGTGTTACGGCGAAAAGCTTTAGGGTAACAAGAAAGCCTTCATTCATCGCCTTAACTACGGTGATGAAAACGTGTTCCTTGCTTTGCTCTTCATCCTCTGACGAAGCTTGCTCCGAAGAAACCGCTTCCTGCTCCTTGACCTTGGGCTTGATTACAGAGATGATTGAGCTTGTGCTGTTGTACTTTACCGAAAGACCGAACACCTGAGATGCAGTATCCGATGAAACCATCTGAACACCGTCAAAAATTGTAATGTCCGCTTCGCCGTTCCATTCGAAATCCTCACCTGCGGCTTCAAGTGCAATCGTCAGGGGAATATAGGGCTCACCCTCGATAAGTACAGCACAGGATCCCGCCTCGGTGTCATAGATTCTGCCGTTGACGGATGTCTTTATAAGCGGATCGTCTGCAAAGACGGTGAGTGAAAACATCAATAGCAACGGCAAAATAATAGCCAATGTAATGCTTAAAAATCTTTTCATTAATATAACCTTTCGAAAAATGGATTATCCCTTTACAGCCAAAATCAGAGGGCAGTAACGTCCTCTGATTCCGAACTGTTAAATGTTGTTTAATAACTTATGCCTGAGGAATGATAGAAGCTTCAACGCCGTAGATGTCAGCTGTTGCCATCATAGAACCGTCAGCATAGCTTTCAGCAAAGAACTTGTTGAGCTCAGCTACTGCATCAGAGCCCTTTCTGAAGCCTACGCCGTATTCTTCGCTGTTAAGACCGATTGTGTATGTAAGTTCAGCATAGTTTGTGCCTTCGCCAACCATAGCACCTGCCATAAGAGCATCGATAACTGCCGCATCTGCAGAGCCGGACTTAACTTCGAGAAGTGCTGTAGCCTGGTCTGTAACGGGAACTGTCTTGAAGCCTACTGCGGCAGCTTCTGCTTCGCCTGCAGAACCTGCTTCAACTGCAAAGAGAAGATCCTTCATACTTTCCTTGTCTGCATAGCTTGCAGCTGTTTCAGCAGGAAGAATAACTACCTGAGCGTTGTTGCAGTAAGCATTGGAGCATTCCATAGCAGCCTTAACTTCGTCTGTAAGAGTCATACCGTTCCATACAACGTCAATCGTCTTGCTGTTAAGCTCCATAACCTTGTTGTCCCAGTCGATAATCTGGAATTCAACGTCAACACCGAGGTAAGCGGCGAATGCCTTTGCCATATCAGCGTCAAAACCGATCCAGTTGCCGTTTTCATCTTCATAGTCCATAGGAGCGAAATCTGTAATACCTACTACGAGAACGCCCTTGTCCTTGATTTCCTGAAGGTCGCTTGATACGGGTTCCACTTCGTCGGAAGCATCTGCTTCGTCGTTTTCGGGAACAACTGCGTTGTCTTCAAGGTTTGCACCGCTTGCATCGTCATCTGCCACATCAGCAGGACCGCAAGCTACGAATACTGTGAGACACATAAGTGCCGCCACAAGAATTGCTAAAAACTTTTTCATAATTAAGTTCTCCTTTGAATTTAGTAATTTACTTTGCTAAAGTGATAACATTATAACACCATAAAATGCATTTGTCAATAGAAAAAAGAAAATAAAAGTAAACATTTTAGTAAGAGGTGTAAATTATGGTTACAAAACCACATTTACAATTGACACGCTCGGTGCTAATATGGTATCATAAATCAAAAGAGTTACAATATATATTATATACGCAATTACGGAGGTAACAAAATGTCAAAGGAATTTATAAGCATACTGAGAACCCCCGACAGAGTTCTGGGAGCTACGGATGACAGCCCCTTCAGGTTTGAGGAAAGAGAAAACTTTTGCGAGTCGCCCGTTAAGTATGAATATACAGTAGGCGAAAGGTCGGCAAAGGTGGTTGTTTATCCAAGCGGCTCACCGGTAAAATTTTTAAAGCTCCGTTTTAATGGCGACCATTACTTTGTGGAAAAAGCTCTCGGAGACCAGTGGGAACGCTCCTGTAACGGCGGAAAAATCCCCCACGAATGGAAGTCGCTGACACCCAACAGGGTAATGCCCTGGTATACCTGTCTTATCGGCGATAACAAAGCGGCTTTCTACGGTGTAAAGACAGGTGCCGACTGTCTCGCCTTCTGGATGGCTGACACAAAGGGTGTAACACTCTTTCTCAATCTCCAGAACGGAAGCCGCGGTACAGATCTCAAAGAGCCCTTGGTTGCCTGCGAGGTTGTGGAATACTTCTCGGAAGAAGACGAAAGTGTATACCGTGCGGCTCAGAAGTTTACAAAGATTATGTGCGACAGTCCCGTTATGCCCAAAACTCCCGTATTCGGTGTAAATAACTGGTATTGGGCATACGGTAAAATTTCCAGAGAAACCATTAAGGTTGAGACAAAACAGCTTATGGAAATGACGGCAGGCACAAAGAATAAGCCATATATGATTCTTGATGACGGCTGGCAGATAAACAGAAGCTTTGTCCCGGGCGCAACCTACAACGGCGGCCCCTGGGCGACAAATGAAAAGTTCGGCGATATGAGAAATACGGTTGAAGATATTGTAAAAGCGGGGGCAAGACCGGGAATATGGTTCAGACCACTTCTTACAATAGGCGACGTTCCTGCGGAGTCTGCATTTTTCAAGGATGCCTGCAAGGTGACCCTTGACCCGTCACACCCCTTTACACTTGAGAAGGTGTTTGAAGATACAAAACGTCTTCGTGACTGGGGCTTTGACCTTATCAAGCACGACTTTACCACAATAGATATTTCGGGCTGCGGCAGTACTATAGGTCTATTCTATAACGGCGGACTTAACGGTGCAAGACAGCTCTATGACAGAACCAAAACTACCGCGACAATAGTAAAAGAACTCTACAAGACAATCGCACGCGGTGCAGGTGATGCTGAGGTTATCGGCTGCAACGTAATGGGACATCTTTCGGCAGGCATACATTCAATTCAGCGAGTGGGTGATGACACCAGCGGAAGATACTGGGAAATGACTGTCAATAACGGTATCAATTCTATGATGAGACTTCCTCAGAACGGCAATTTCTTTATGGTTGACCCCGACTGTGCGGCGTTTACGGAAAGGGTAAATCCCGAGCTTAACCTCGATTTCCTCGAAGTGTGTGCCCTTACGGGTATGACAACCCTTGCATCCGTAACACCCGGAATTCTGACTGAAAAGCAGATGCAGAGAATAAACGAAATCTACCGTCTTGCGGATTCCAATACGGAATTCTACGAAATTGCGGACTTTGACAGAGTATCTATTCCCGAAAAGTTTGTTTCGCCCGACGGCACAAAGATAAAGGAATATGACTGGATGGACGAATACGGCGGAGCAAGATATATAATGAGCTGGGAGAACTGAGTATGGCATCATCAAAGGAATATCTGGATTTTATCCTTGATAATCTGTCAGAGCTTTCAAATATATCGACCCGAAAAATGATGGGTGAACACCTTATATATTATAATGGAAAGTACGTTGCGGCAGTTTGCGATAACCGTTTTCTTATAAAAGATACGCCGTCGGCAAGAAAACTTTTACCTGACGCAAACTTTGAAATGCCGTATGAAGGTGCAAAGCCGATGCTTATGCCCGACAATGTGGAGAACAAGCATTTGCTGAAAATGTTATTCGAATCGGTGTATAAGGAATTGCCTGAATCAAAAACCAAGAAAAAGAAAGAAGAAAAATTATAAAAGTAGCAATCTGCGGAGCCTGGCACGTCCACGCACCGCTTTATACAAATGTAGCAAAAATGACAGAAGGAGTCGAAGTCGTCGGCGTATACGAAGAAAACGAAGCGTTGAGCTCGGCAATGAAAGCACAGACTATGAGCTGACGAAGGTTGAACGTCTTGCAGATGTTGCAGAACCTCTTGAACAGATGCTCTCGGGCAAAATCGCAGAAGGCTACGGAATTGACGAAGCAATAGAGCTGACAAAAATGATGGTTAGAGTATACGGAGAATAAATACATAAAACAGCATCGGCAGGGCGGTAAAACGCTCTGCTTTTTTAATGTTGTAAAGCGGTTGTTGTCAAAACTGTACAAAACAAAGAGTTTAAGTTTGTAAGTTGTGCAACTTAACAACAAAACGAAAAAAATGTCAGAAATTGTCTTGACAAACGCAAATCAAAGTGATAGATAATCAAGCTGTCGCGAGACGGTACACAATCAAATGTGCCGAGGAAAAAACTTGAAAAAAGTTTTAAAAAGTACTTGACAAATGCATTTCCTTGTGTTAAACTAACAAAGCTCCCGAAAAAAAGGTGAGCAAAATACCACCGAAAAAACTTTTCAAAAAACTTCAAAAAAGGTATTGACAAAAGTAAAAAGCGGTGATATAATAACAAA
>CAZTNR010000062.1:0-12955 GCA_964614955.1 uncultured Oscillospiraceae bacterium
CCTGCCCTTCACGTATGATTTGTATTTATAAACCCACATTCAGAAATCGGAGTCCGATGTCCCGGAAGCAGGATGCAGACCTCCCGAGTTTTCCCGCTCCCCGAATGAAATAGGTCGGAAAAGGACCGGAAAACTACGGACGCTGGTAGCACAACGCCAAGGTCAGGACACCACCCTTGCGAGAGCAGGGTTTCTTCAACGCAAATCTACGGCTGTGGCGGGGTCGAGAAGCTCGACACCATAGTTCGCGGGGTGTATTTAGCGATAAGCAGATAACATCAACCGCGTAACAAACCTTTTTCTGAACGCCATAAATTCGAGCGTTCAGAAAAAATACAACACCGATGCAGCATTTTTTGCAAATGTTGCCAATCAGCACGATTATCCAATCCCGACCGCCAAACAACGGCGGTTGGGATTTACTCTTTGTGCGACAATGAAAACTTGTTTATTGCCAAAATATCCCGTAAAATGCCGACGGAGGCTCTCCGCCCGGGCATTGGCACAAGGGATTTACACTTTGCGTGATATAAAGCCTGAAAAATAAAAAGAAGGAATTTTATGGATACCCAGAACTCAAAACGTACCTACCTTTTCGAATCGGCAAGCGTACCTGCGGCGGTGCTTACACTTATAGTGCCGACGGTAATATCTCAGATTCTCACAATCATATACAACTTTGCCGACACCTGGTTTGTAGGCAGAACAGGTGACGAAGCGGCTGTTGCGGCAGTATCCGTCGCAATGCCTCTGTTTATAGTTATGACGGGGCTTTCCAACCTTTTCGGCATAGGCGGTGCAAGTGTTATTTCCCGAAGTCTCGGCGCAAAAAAGACAGAGGATGCAAGACGTGCCTTTTCCTTTGCTCTCTGGTCGGGGATAGGTGCGGCAATCGTTTATTCTGCCGTTATATTTTTCTTTGGCAAAAATTTTGTCTATATCATCGGCGGAGACAAAAATTCCGAGAAATATGTTATCGAATACCTTTTCTGGACAATAGTTGTCGGCGGTGTACCGACACTTCTTTCCGGTCTTTTCGGTCATCTTGTGCGGTCGGTGGGAAAAGCAAAGGTTTCGGGGCTTGTTATGTCCCTCGGCGCAATCCTCAATATTGCCCTTGACCCGTTGTTTATGTTTGTAATTCTGCCCGAAGGAAATGAGGTTGCAGGTGCGGCAATTGCGACAATGCTTTCAAATGTCGTGTCGGCGCTTGTTTTCGTTGTCTATATTCTGAAGTGTAAGGACGACGTGTTTACATTGAACCCCAAAAATTACAGCTTAAAGGGCTCTGTTGCTTCGGAGGTGATTGCCACGGGAGCACCTGCGTGTCTGTCCACCTGCCTTGCTATGGTTTCAAATATTGCCGCCAATAAGCTTATGAGTGGCTACGGCACCGCCGCCGTTGCAGGTCTCGGTATTGCAAAGAAGTCCAATACCCTTGCCTTTAATATCAATATGGGACTTACCCAGGGCGTGCTTCCCCTTGTGGGATATAACTATTCTGCAAAGAATTATACCAGAATGAAAAAGACGGTTGCCTTTACCTTCGGCATAACCATATCCTTTTCACTTCTGTGCACCTTTGTATACCGCACATTCCCCGAGCCGATTATAAAATTCTTTATAGACGAGCCCGAAACGGTGGCGGAGGGAATAAAATTGCTTCCCACCCTTGCAATAGCCGTTGTGTTCTGTGCGATGACCTATCTTATGAATACAATCTTTCAGGCAACCGGCAGAAAGTTTTATTCGCTTCTGACCTCAATGATGCGTAAAGGCATATTCGATATTCCTCTTATGTTCCTCTTTAAAAGGTATCTCGATGAAACGGGTATTGTTATTGCAACACCCACGGCGGAAATTCTTTCTATATTTGTGTCGTCGTTTTTGCTTCTCAGATTCCTCAAATCTCTGAAAAACGAAACAAAGGATGCATAAAAATGTGTATAAACCGCATTTATGCACCGAAAATGTGAAAAATGTATCAAAACACTTGACTTTTGGTAAACGTGATAATATAATTTAGGTGTAATAATTTACAAAGGAGATTTTTACTATGAAACTCACAAAGATTTTAGCCGTTGTTCTCGCTTCTCTTATGGTAGCGGTATGCTTTGTAGCTTGCGGTGCAGATGAAGCAGAAACAGACAATGTTCTCACGATGGCAACAAACGCAGAATTTCCTCCTTACGAATTCTATGACGGCGACGTTGTAGTAGGTATCGATGCGGAAATCGGTGCAGCAATCGCTGAAAAGCTCGGTATGGAATTTGAAATCGTTGACACAGCATTCGACTCCATTATTCCCGCAGTTGTTGCAGGCAAGTACGAAATGGGTATGGCAGGTATGACTGTTACAGAAGAAAGACTTGAAGAAGTTAACTTCTCCACAAGCTATGCAAAGGGTGTTCAGGTTGTTATCGTTAAGGAAGACAGCCCCATCACATCTGTTGATGACCTCTTTGGTGAAAACAACTACACAATCGGTGTTCAGACAGGTACTACAGGTGACCTCTACTCCACTTGGGATATCGAAGACGAAGGTCTCGGTACAGTTTCCCGTTACAACAAGGGTGCAGACGCTGTTGAAGCCCTCAAGATCGGTAAGGTTGACTGCGTAATCATCGACAATGAACCCGCAAAGGCATTTGTTGCAGACAGCGAAGGTCTTAAGATTCTTGACACTGCATACGCTGAAGAAGACTATGCAATCGCAGTTTCCAAGGACAATGCAGAGCTTCTTGAAAAGATAAACACAGCTCTTGCAGAGCTCACAGAAGACGGCACAGTTCAGACAATCGTTGACAAGTATATCAGCGCTGAATAATCGTTCTTGAATTTATACAGTCAAGGGAGCAGGTTGGCCCTGCTCCCTTATATTGAGTCTACACATTTCAGCAGAAAGGCTGTGACAGAATAATGGCAGAGTTTTTGGCAACTCTTAAGTCGGACTTCATAAAGTGCTTTGTAACCAAGAACCGCTGGACCTTCATCACCGATGGTCTCGTAGCAACACTTCAGATTACACTTCTGTCGTGTATTATGGGTATTGCAATCGGTCTTGTTGTTGCAATCATAAGAAGCTCATACGACAAAAATTATACTGCAATGCGAAAGGGTATCGGAAAGACGCTTCTTTCCATTGCCAATTTAATATCCAACATATATCTTACGGTTATCCGCGGAACACCTGTTGTAGTTCAGCTTATGATTATGTACTACATCATTTTCGCAAGCTCGGACAACGGTATTCTTATTGCGGTATCTGCCTTCGGTATAAACTCGGGTGCATATGTTGCAGAGATTTTCCGAAGCGGTATTATGAGTGTTGACAACGGTCAGTTTGAGGCAGGACGTTCTCTCGGCTTTGGTTACATACCAACAATGCTCTTTATTGTGTTCCCTCAGGCGTTCAAAAGCGTTCTTCCCGCACTTGCAAATGAATTCATCGTTCTTTTAAAGGAAACCTCTGTTGCGGGTTACGTTGCAATCAAGGATCTTACAAAGGGCGGCGATATCATCCGCGGTGCAACCTACGAAACATATTTGCCTCTGTTTGCGGTGGCGAGTATATACCTTGTGATGGTAATATTCTTTACCAAGCTTGTCAATATACTTGAAAGGAGGCTGCGTAAGAATGAACGGTAATACATTGATTAATGTCTCGGGACTTAAAAAGCACTTTACCGACGGACAGGTGCGCGCACTTGACGGAGTGGATCTCGAAATCAAAAAGGGCGAGGTTATTGTTATAATCGGTCCTTCAGGCTGCGGCAAGTCCACATTCCTGCGTTCTCTCAACCTTCTTGAAACACCAACCGACGGTAAGATTTTGTTTGACGGCGTTGACATCACAGACCCTAAGAAAGACATCAACCTTCACAGACAGAAGATGGGTATGGTATTTCAGCAGTTCAATCTGTTTCCCCATATGACGATACTTAAGAATATCACCCTTGCCCCCACAAAGCTCTTAAAGCTTACAAAGGCAGAGGCAGAGGAAAGAGCAATGTCCCTCCTTAAGAGAGTCGGTCTTGAGGACAGAGCAAACGCTTATCCTTCTCAGCTTTCGGGCGGTCAGAAGCAGAGAATTGCCATAGTCCGTGCCCTTGCAATGAACCCCGAGGTAATGCTCTTTGACGAACCCACAAGTGCCCTTGACCCCGAAATGGTAGGCGAGGTGCTTGAGGTTATGAAGCAGCTTGCGGGCGACGGTATGACAATGGTCTGCGTTACCCACGAAATGGGATTTGCAAGAGAAGTTGCAACAAGGGTTCTCTTTATGTGCGACGGTAAAATTGCAGAAAGCGGAACTCCCGAGGAGATTTTCACAAATCCCCGGAATCCAAGAACACAGCAGTTCTTGCAGTCCATATTATAACCTTATAAACAAAAAGACGGAACGGTATGCAAATGTTTCGTCTTTTTTTGTCTATTTTTCAAGTTGACAGGGTGGCTTCAAAGGTATATAATACCAAAGGCAAAAACAAAATATGATATAAAAAGGAACAAAAGACTATGAAAACATTCAATCCTATGTTGTTTACCTGTCTCAAAAACTATTCCAAGGGACAGCTTGTTAAGGATATTATTGCAGGTATAATCGTTGCGATAATTGCACTTCCTTTGTCAATCGCCCTTGCAATTGCTTCGGGTGTGGGTCCCGAAATGGGTCTTTATACCGCGATTGTTGCAGGCTTTCTTATATCCTTCTTTGGTGGAAGCCCCGTTCAGATTGCAGGTCCTACCGCTGCCTTTGCGACTATCGTTGCAGGTATCGTTGCGGTAAACGGCGTTGGCGGACTTGCCCTTGCTACCGTAATGGCAGGCGTTATGCTTATAATTATGGGTATCTGCCGCTTCGGCGCGCTTATCAAGTATATACCCTATACAATTACAACAGGCTTTACTGCAGGTATTGCCGTTACAATTCTTGTCGGTCAGCTCAAGGACTTCTTCGGCGTAACCTATAGCAATGGTGAAGCACCTATCGAGACAGTCGAAAAGGTTGAGGCTCTTATACATAACTTCGGTACGGCAAATATATGGTCGGTTGTTATCGGCGTTGTCTGCCTTGCAGTTCTCTTTGTATTCCCCAAGATTTCCGAAAAGATTCCCGCATCTTTGGTTGCGGTGTTTATTGGCGTCGGCGCGTATTTTCTTCTCAGCGACAAGGTTGTTACAATCGGCGACCTTTATCCCGATATCACGGGCGGACTTCCCAAGTTTACAATGCCCGATTTTTCCCTTGACGGCATAAGAGCACTTCTTCCCGATGCATTTACTATTGCAATCTTAGCTGCAATCGAGTCGCTTCTTGCCTGTGTTGTTGCCGACGGTATGGTTGGCAGTAAGCACCGTTCAAACACCGAGCTTGTGGCTCAGGGTATCGGTAATATCGGCTCTGCATTCTTCGGCGGTATCCCTGCAACGGGTGCTATCGCAAGAACTGCGGCTAATATCAAAAACGGCGGACGCACACCTGTAGCAGGTATGGTGCACGCAGTTGTGCTTCTTCTTGTAATGATTGTGCTTATGCCCTATGCAAAGATGATACCTATGGCGACAATTGCGGCAATTCTTATTCACGTTGCCTACAATATGTCCCAGTGGAAGCCCTTTACAAGACTTGTAAAGACAGCTCCCAAGAGCGATGTTATTGTTCTTGTGGTGACATTTGTGCTGACTGTCGTATTTGACCTTGTTGTGGCAATTGAATTCGGTCTTGTCATAACTGCGGCTCTTTTCCTTAAAAGAATGGGGGATGAAACAACGGTTAAAAAGTGGACCGAGGCAAAGGACGAAAGAGAAAAGGTTATCCCAGAAGGCGTAAGTGTATACGAGCTTACAGGCGCACTCTTCTTTGCGGCAGCCGACAGAATCAAGGCGATTGTGACAGACGACACAACAAAGTGCATAGTTCTCAGAATGAGAAGCGTTGCGGCACTCGATGCAACCGCAGTACAGACCCTTGAGGAGCTTATTTACGGCTGTAACAAAAAGGGCATCTGTGTAATCCTTTCTCACGTAAACAAGCAGCCTATGAGTGTAATCAAAAAGGCAGGACTTGACGACCTTGTGGGTGCAGATAATATCTGTGCAAATATTGATGTGGCACTTGCGAGGGCTGAGAGGGTTGTAAATAACTAAATAATGAGTAAACAAAAGCCGCAGGACACAAGTCCTGCGGAATTTTTTTGTTCAGATGTATTTGCTTGCTCCGTCCTTCTCACACCTGCATCAATCTCTCTGGCCATTAGCCGCAACCCTCTCAAGCACCCTTGAAACCGGTTTATACAGCACCGTCATAAGTACAAAGTTTGAAATACCGTGTAATACGTCGAAGGGAATGCCTGCAACCCACCAGGCTATGGCTGAGGACAGGGACGCCGTTGGATTTGCCGACGTTGTAACAAACAGGTAGGGAAATGAGCAAAGGAACCCGAAGCCAAGTCCGAAAAAGCCCGACAGAAGCGCCATACTGAAGGCTCCTTTGAATTTCCGAAGTATCATAGTTAACACCGACAGAAGCAGCCAGATATAGCAGTAGGCGATTACCCATAAAGGATTAAAGCCGTAAATCATAATCTCTATTATTACAAAGGCAGGGATTGCATACAGCGTTTTTCTGCCGAAATAAAGGGTGAACATTATTATGAAAAAGCTCACAAGCTCAACATTCGGAATCTGACTGAGGGCAAGCTTTGCCGCCTCAATTATGGCGACCATAAGTCCTACCGTTGCAACGTCTTTTGCTTTTGAATCTGTTCTCATTATGCCTTTGTATATTCTATACGGAACTCGTCGCCGTCGTTTACGGGCTGATCGGAAATGCCGTAGCTGCAGTATTCGCCGTTAACGTAGAACGCCCAGTATGCGCCGTTTTCTTCGTATATTGCCACCTCTCCGTTGACCTCTGTCACCATAGGACCGAAACCGCTTTGTTTTTCGCTGTAGGTGATGCCGTCAATTTCGTCAAGAACCTGTCTTAAATACTCCGCATCTGTGCTTGTTTCGTATATTTCGCTCTGTCCGTCTGAGAGTACAACCTCAACAGAAACCGTTTTAAGTCCTTCTGCAGGCTGTTCTCTGAAAGCATAATACACTCCCAAAAGTGCTGCTATTACAACTATAATGGCAATTACGCCCAAAATTTTCTTTTTCATAATGATTTTCCTTTCAATAAACAAAACGTGCGTCCACGAAGTCGTCGCCCCTACATTTGCGTTCACACTGAGTTTGCGTTAACGCAAACGGAGTTTGTTAAGCGACACCGAGGGCTTGGGCTTTTGCGAAAATATAACGTGATTGTCAGAGAAGACTCTGCGCATTGAAGACAGGCATAAGCTGTAATTTAAACTGATTCATTCTGTGAAGCCTGTCGATTCTTTCTTTTGTTTTTTCATCCGGCTCAATGCCGTCGCGGATGTATTTGTCTAAGGTTTCATAGGTAAAGCCGAGATTGTCCTCGTCGGTTTTTCCGCAAAGACCGTCTATAGGCACCTTGTCAACAAGCACATCGGGAAGACCCAGCACCCTGCCTATTTCCTTGACTTCACGCACACAGAGGCTTGCCATAGGTGAAAAGTCGCCTGCCGCATCGCCGTAGCGTGTGGAATATCCCACCCAGTCCTCCGAGAGGTTGCAGGTGTTTACCACTCTGCCGTTTACCGACTGTGAAACTGCATACAGAGTTGACATTCTTATTCTCGGGGGAAGATTTGTCTTTGACTGCGCAGAAATTTCAAGCTCCTTTGGCATTGCCGCCATAAGACCGTCTATAGCGTCCTTTACGTTTATAATATAATGCTTTATACCAAGGTGCTTCACAAGAAGAAGCGCCATATCAATGTCGTGCTGAACTCCGCAGGGCATAAGCACGCCGATTACCCTGTCACGACCCAGTGCCTCAACACAGAGAGCCGCCGCGACCGAGCTGTCCTTGCCGCCGGAAATACCGATAACCGCATTACATCCCTTGCCGTTCTGTTCAAAGAACTCCCTTATCCACTCGACACATTCGTTTTTTATCTTTACTGCATCAAACATTTTTCTCAACCTTTCGCAAAGCTTTTGTTTCATATGTATTTTAACACCGTTTTTGTTTTTTTTCAATATAAAAACGAAAAAACCTCCCGCAAAAGGGAGGTTAAACAGGGTTAAATAAGCTTTGTTTTTGCGAGAGATACCCGCGAATTGACTTGCTCAACGCTTCCGACGGTCACCTTTCCCCGCTGACAGACTTATAATAATTCTTTGGCGACACACCGAATTCATCCTTGAACGCCTTGCTGAAGGCATAAACCGAATTGTAACCAAGAAGATTTGAAATCTCGCCGATTTTGAGTTTGTTTTCTCTTATCATAAGCTTTGCGCTCTCGAAACGCCTTGCCTTGTAGTAGTCAGAAAGCGTAATTCCCGACACCTTTCTGAAAAGGAAGGAAAGATAACTGTAATTGTATCCGCAAAGGTCGGAAAGCTCGGAAAGGCTCTCGATGGAAAACAGGTGAGTATCTATGTAATGCTTTATCATATTGCAAAGCTTTTCGGGACCCTGGGATATTTCATCGTTGATAAACCCCGCACTTCTCTTTACCTCAAATGTTTTAAGCAGCTCGAGTACAATAAGAGAAAAAGATGCGGAAAAATACTCTCTCTGAAATTCGCTTCCGTTCAGAAGGACATTTACACATCCGTCAAGCATTTCTCTTACAAGATAGCTTCTGAACACTCTTTTTTCTGCGCCCGAATATATTGTCATTATTCTCTCAAGCGTTTCATTGTAGTCATCGCTTGTGGTATAGAAAGCAAAGTGGTCAAAGATAAGCGGAGTTTTTCCTGAAGAAATAATTCCGTGTACCTCGCAGGGAAAGGATAAAAATATATCTCCTTTTTTGACGTTTACGTATTTGTCGCCGCCGAAGATTTCTCCTTCTCCTTCGACAATACAGGTAAGCTCAAACCAGTTAAGGTGCGTATGCTTGTGTACTTTTTCGCCGCCCGAAAGCTCATTTCTTCCTATCTGTATAAGACCTATTTTCCCGTACGTGTCTTTTTTGTCACGTACCTGAAAATCGGCAATATGATATGCCATTCCTTCACCCTCTCTCCGACGTTATATTAACATAACGCCGATGCGATTTCAATAAAAAATTAAAAATTGGTAGAAAAATACCACACATTTTTGCTAATTTACAAAAAAATATTAAGTTTTACAAAAAAATAGTATTTACTTTATTCATACACATACTTATAATGTAGTTGTATTAATGGGTGAAATCCCAAAAAACGGAGGTAAATACTATGAAAGTTATAGCAATTGTAGGCTGCGGAAGAATCGCAAGAGGTGCTCATCTTCCCGCACTCTCTCAGCTCGAGGACGTAAGAATCAAGTACGGCTGCGACCTTATCGAAGAAAAGGCAAAGAAGCTTCAGGAAGATTTTCCCAAAATCGAAAACGTAATCACAGACTACAACGTGGCTCTTAACGACCCCGAAGTAGAAGCGGTATGGGTTCTCACACCTAACTTCGCTCACTACACAGTAACAATGGACGCTCTTCGTGCAGGCAAGCACGTTCTCTGCGAAAAGCCCATTACAGTAAACTATGCTCTTTCCTGCGAAATGAAGGAAGAAGCCGACAGGCGCGGTCTTATGCTCAACATCGGTGTATGTAACAGACATCAGGCATCGGTTGAAAGACTCGCTGAAATGTACAAGAACGGGGAATTCGGCAATATCTACCACATCGTTTGCTCCTTCAGAGCCTGCAGAAGCATTCCCGGTCTCGGCGGCGACTTTACAACAAAGGCTGCTTCCGGCGGCGGTGCTCTTATCGACTGGGGTGTACACTTCCTCGACCTTATTCTCTATGTTCTCGGCGGTGCAAAATTAAAGACTGTAACCTGCGATACATACTGCGAAATGGCAAAGGATATGAAGTCCTACAAGTATAAGGGTATGTGGGCTGAGGATACAATGAACCTTGAAGGTACAAACGACGTTGACGACTTTGTAACAGGTTATGTAAGAACAGATAAGGCTTCCATCTCACTTAACGGTGCCTGGGCTCAGAACCTTGACATCGGCGAAATGTACGTTGACTTCCTCGGCGACAAGAAGGGTGCAAGACTTCAGTACCAGGGTAAGATTGAGGTATTCGACGGTCAGACACTTGAAACAGAACGACCCGAATATGACATTCCCAACCAGTACCTTTGCGAAGACAAGGCGTTCCTTGACTCTATCGACACAGGTGTTAAGACAAGAGGCAATATAGACAACGTACTCGAAAGTGCAAAGCTTCTCGATATGCTCTATCAGTCTGCTGATGCTCACAAGGAGCTTGATGCTGATAAGGTTACTTTTTCTAAGTAATTAAGCCTATCCAAATTAAAATGTAGGGGCGACCCTGTGTGGTCGCCCGTTTTATTTACCGAAAGGAATAAAAATTATGAAAAAAATCGGTTTTGTTGACTATTATATCAGCGAATGGCACGCAAACAACTACCCCGGTTGGATGAAGGAGGTTTGCGAAAAGTTCGGCTATGAATATGAAGTTGCATACGCCTGGGCAGAGCTTGACAAGAGCCCTCTCGACGGTGTGACAACAGAGGAATGGTGTGAAAAGTTCGGCGCAGAAAAGTGCGACACAATCGAAGAGCTCTGCGAAAAGAGCGATGTGATTGTAATTCTCGCACCCACATACCCCGAAACACATTTAAGATATGCCGAAAAGGTTCTTCCTTACGGCAAGAGAACCTACATTGACAAGACATTTACTCCCGACTATGCTACAGCCGAAAAGATTTTCGAGCTCAGCAAGAAGTACAATGCGCCCTTCTTTTCCACATCTGCCCTCAGATACGCAGAAGAGCTGAAGTATTACAGCACACTTTCCGATGTAAGGTCTGCTATAATCACAGGTCCCGGCAGTAATTTCCCTGAATATATCATTCATCCCGTGGAAATGCTTGTTTCCATCTGCCAAAAGAAGCCTACTCGCGCAAAGGTTGAAACGGTAGGTCTTACGAGTGACTGTACAATTATGTATGAGGACGGCTCACGCGCAAAGGTAGTATTTTCACCCAGATACCCCTACACGGTTTACGCCGATGACGGTGTTAAAAACGGCGAGCAGAAGCCTATTGTTTCAGGCTTTTTCCCCACACTATGGAAAATATTCTTAAGTTCTTCGACACAGGCGTTCTTCCCTTTGATTCACAGCAGACACTCGACTGTATGAAGATAAGAGAAGCTCTTATCTACGGCTCCGAGCACGACGGCGAGTGGGTTGAGCTCTAAGCAATAAATAAAAATAAAGCTCCGAGGCTAAAACCTCGGAGTTTTTTTATTAAAGAGAAAGCAAGTCAGTCGGGCTTCTTTTCAAGCTTTAATGGATAGTCGCCAAGCTTGTTTACCTTGAAGCCGTTGGCTTTGTATTCTTCGTAGTTGAACTCTTCAAGCTCATCAATAGCAAGCTTGTGGAATTCGTAGAAGTTATGCCACCATTCATAGCCTGTGCCAAGGTCTGCATTAAGATATGCATCGGCAATATCGCAAGCCATAGCAGGAGCAACGTAAAATGCACCCATAGCAAGAACATTTACACCGTTGCCTGTGATAGCACGAAGAGCCGCGGGAACACTTTCAACAACACCTGCGTGAACGTGGGGACACTTGCTTGCCGCAATGTGAATACCCATACCCGTGCCGCAGAAAAGAAGTGCTCTTTCGTATTCGCCTTCGGAAATCATAGCACCCACTCTGAGTCCTACTCTGTGGAACATAAGGTCTGTGTCGTCTGGGTCTGAGTCAGCCTTTACACCCATATCAAGAATCTTCCAGCCCTTTTCTCTTAAATGCTCGCATACTGCTTCCTTAAGGGGAAATCCCGCAAAGTCTGCACCTACAACGAGCTCCTTGTCTTTAATCATTTTCATAATGCACATCTCCTTTTCATAGCGGTAAGGACGACCAATGGTCGTCCTTGCTGTTTTTATACAGTGAGTTATTTGTGCGACACCTGAAGTTTGTTAATCACAGGAATCGCCCGTGAGTCGGCACCGCTGCCTCAGCGGTTTGCTAAGATAATCTTTGTGAGCTCAACAGGATCAACAATCTTGCCGTCCTTGTAAACTCTCATATTGCCCGAAGCGATTTCGTCAATAAGAATAACTTCGTCGTTGTTGTAACCGAATTCAAACTTGATGTCCCAGAGGTCAAGACCTATTCTCTTTAAGTCATCTGCAACAATCTTTGTGATCTTTAAGGTCTGCTCCTTCATGCTTTCGAACATTTCGGGGCTCATAACGCCGAGAGCTGCAAGACCTTCGCCTGTAACAAGGGGATCGCCCTTTTCGTCGTTCTTGAAGGTGCATTCAACATAGCCGCCCTCCAAGGGAGTACCGTCAGCGATGTATTCGCCGTATCTTCTGATAAAGGAACCTGTAGCAACAAGTCTGCAGATTACTTCAAGACCGTGACCGAAAACCTTGCCGGGAAGAACCTCCATAGTAGCATCGTCAATGTTTGCAGAAACATAGTGAGTCTTGATGCCTGCTTTTTTGAGAAGCTCAAAATAGTGGATAGATGTTTCGAGGTTAGCCTTGCCTATACCTTCGATTGTAAGACCGACAGAGTTTTCGCCGGGGTCAAACTTTCCGTCTTTGCCTGTGCAGTCGTCCTTGAACTTGAGCATTACGTTGCCGTTGTCAAGGGAATAAACGTCTTTTGTCTTGCCTTCGTAAATCTTTTTCATAAATAGCACTCCTTCAGAAGTAAACTTAAAATTTTCTACGAATAAATTCTACCACAATTTTTTTCACTTGTACATATTTTTTTTGAAAAAAATTGAAGATTTACAAAATTCACTTTTTTTGCCCGTAATATGGTCCTGTTTATGTGAAAAATATTCAAAGATTTTTGCCTGTTTGTCTTTACAAATTGCAATTTA
>CAZTNR010000063.1:0-12446 GCA_964614955.1 uncultured Oscillospiraceae bacterium
TGTTTTGTGTGGTTTTGGCGACGAAAATCAGTCTCTGTTCACAAAACATTCATCGTCGTGATCTTTTTCAAGAGCAAGATAATCTAATATGTCTTGTATGCCGTCGTCATTGTAGCTGCTGGTATAGAAGATGCGTTTACAGCCGCAAAGCTTCAACCAGCCGCCTGCCCTCTCGGGGTTTGCATATTCGTGGTCGCATTTTGTGACAATACCGATTACGGGTCTTGTACACATCCCGACCACATTCGGAGGAAACAGACAGAAGGGCTCTGTTGCCGAAATAAGTATACCTATTATATCTGCTTCACAGGAATACACCGCAAGAGCACCGCCCAACTGTTTTGCTTCTATATACTCGCCGGGGGTATCAATAATGCTTTCACTGTAGTCGATATACTGGGTTTTGTGATAATGTATTTCCTCTCTGCGAAGCGCCTGAATAAGAGTGCTCTTACCCGCTTCGCTTCTGCCCATAAGTATCAGCTTTCGCATTATGTTCTTGTTACGGGGCAGACCTTAAAGCCAAGAACCTTTTCTGCGTATTCGTTGACGGCATTAAGAGAAGCTTCAACCTCGGAAACGGTACCCGTCACAATAAGAGTGCCCGAAAATCTATCGACAAAGCCAAGGGTTGCGCCCGACTTCTTTATCGCCAAATCTGCACCTATAATTGCATATTCGGCAGGTGACATCGTAACAAGACCTATTGCGCACTTATTCTGAGAGTAGTCAACCGAGGGGTCAAGTCCCAGCTTGCGATAGAGAATCTCGTCGGGGTTTGCGATAATATGGGAAAGGGTTATCTGTTTACCGGGAACGAGTTCCTGTATAATTCTTTGTTTGTTTTCAAAAGTTTCCATTGTCACCCTAACCTCCTATCACAACATTGAGTCCTGAACATTCGGCACTTTTCTTGAGCTTTTCCATATGCTCCTTGCTTGGTGTCTGAACATCTCCCATAAGATATTCACGTCCGAGACCTACGTACTTGTCATATCCGAGTCTGTGGTACGGAAGAAGGTGGATTTCTTCAACACCGCGAAGACTCTTTGCAAACCTTGCAATCGAGAAGATTTCTTCTTCTGTATCGTTAAATGTGGGAATCACGGGAACTCTTACGGTTAGGCTCTTTGCTATCTGTGAGAGCTTTTGCGCGTTCTCTAGGATAAGCTCGTTTGACACGCCCGTAAATTCCTTATGCTTTTTTGCATCGGTGTGCTTTATATCCATCAAGATATAGTCGAGGTTTTCAGAGAATTCCTTAACCGTTTCAAAGGGAAGTCCTGCCGTTGTTTCGATTGCTGTATTTATTCCCATATGGTGCGCACCCTTAAGAAGTGCTATTGCAAATTCCTTCTGGCACATTGCTTCACCGCCCGACAGCGTAAGTCCGCCGCCGCTTCTGCGGTAATACGGCATATCCTTTCCGACATCACTGAGAACCTCTTTTACCGTGATATCGTAGCCTATTGTCTTTGTCTTGCCGTTCTGTACCATTTCCTGAATTTTATATTCCTGGGATTCCGGGTTACAACACCAGCGGCATCTGAGAATACAGCCTTTTAAGAATACTATTGTTCGAATACCGGGTCCGTCGTGGGTAGAGAACTTCTGGATATCGAAGATTCTGCCCTTGGTATTCATTATTTGTTCGAGTGAATCCATCCGTTCTCCTCCTTTCGTCTGCGTAATCGCATACAATTCCTAATTCCTGCGGGGTGTCCCCGCTGACATTTCACGGTAAATGTTCGTGCAAAGCATACCCTCGCGGTCGCTTAACGAACCCCGTTTGACCGCCATAAATTCAAGCGGTCAAACTCATTCCCGATTCATAATTCCTTGTTTTTCAAAAACGTGTTTGTTCTGTTCTGTTGATAATATCATCCTGAAGCGACTTTGAAAGCGTTGTGAAGAGTGCGCTGTAGCCTGCAACTCTTACAACAAGGCTTCTGTACTTTTCGGGATGCTTCTGGGCATCTCTCAAGGTTTCGCGGCTTACAACATTGAACTGCATATGCATACCCTTCTGGTCAAAGTAACCGCGAAGGAGTGCAACAAAGCTTTCAAGACCGCTTGCTCCTTCAAGCGCCGAGGGATGGAACTTCATATTGAAGAGCGTACCGTTGGAGGCAATACCGTGGTCAAGCTTTGCAACAGAGTTTGCAGAAGCCGTGGGACCGTGTGTGTCGAAGCCGGCTGAAGGTGATACGCCGTCGGCAACAGGCTTCTTTGCACATCTGCCGTCGGGTGTTGCACCTGTCTGTGCACCGAGAGGTACGTTTGCGGATACGGGATAAAGTCCCGCCTGGAAAACGCCGCCTCTTGTGTTCTTGTATGTTTCAAGAGGTCTTGTGTAGTAGTACGCCGCTTCTCTTGCAAGGGCATCTACGTCGTTTATATCGTTACCGAACTTGTCAAGTGCAAGAATATCTTCTCTTATCTTATGATATTCTTCGTTGACAACAAGACCTTCGGCTTTTATCTTATTATATATATCCGTAATCTGATCCTGTGTAACAGTCTTGCCTGCATTTCTGAGTGCCTTTGCCGTTTCATTTGCCGCAAGAAGCGCCTTTTCGTCGTCAATTTCGAGAATACCGTAGTTATTGTCAAGGGCATCCTTAATCTGACGGAGTGTGTATTTCTTCTGCTCGTACACGAGTGTTCTTATTGAATAGAGCGAGTCGGCAACATTTGCAATACCGAAGCCCTGAGGACCTGTGAAGTTATAAACCGCACCGCCCTGTTCGGGGGTCTTACCGCGGCTAATACAGTCATCAACCATACTTGCAAGGTAAGGAAGAGGAGCTCTTTCGGCGTGGGCAAGGTCAATAGCGTTGTTGGAGTTGACCATAAGGGAAATCATATAGTCCATCTGCTTCTGATATGCGTTCTTGAAGTCGTCAAAGGACTTGAAGGTATCAATGTCGCCCGTTGCAGGACCCACCTGAACATTACCGTCCTTACCGTTTGAGAAGACAAGCTCTAAGGGTCTGCACATATTGAAGAACGCCGCATCATGCCAGCCCCAGGTCTTACCGGGACACTGAGGTTCAACACAGCCGATGATGTTATAGTTTCTTGCATCACGAAGGGATACGCCTCTTGACATAAGTGCAGGAATAATAACCTCATCGTTATAGTAAGCAGGAAGACCTACACCCGTTCTTGTTACGGTTGCCGCCTTGATAAGGAAATCGTGGGGTGAACCGTTCCACACTCTTACAGAGAGTGAGGGTGCGGGAAGATTTGTATGTAATGTTGCCTCAAGGCACATATAGGAAAGCTCGTTTGTGGCATCAAGACCGTCTTCGTTCTGACCGCCCGCAATAAGGTTCTGGAACATACTGTAGCCTGCAAAGCCTTCTGCACTTGCAGCATCACGGCACTTACTGAGGTCATTGAGCTTAATCCATACGCAGTCAACAAGCTCCTGTGCTTCTTCAAGAGTAAGTGTACCGTTTTCGATGTCCTTCTTGAAGTAGGGGTACATATACTGGTCAAAGCGTCCGGGTGAAATGGAGTGACCGCTGGATTCTGTCTGGAGAAGCATCTGGATAAACCAGAAGCTCTGGCAGGCTTCGTGGAAGCTCTCGGCTCCGTTTTCGGGAACTCTTGAGCAATTATACGCGATAATTGCAAGCTCCTTCTTTCTGACGGGGTCTGATTCCTTTTCCATCATTTCGAGTGCAAGCTTTGCATATCTCTTTGCATAGTAGATAGCCGCTTCACAGCTTATTTCAACCGCTTCAAGGAATGCAGACTTTGTGTTGTAGTCGGCATCAACGAAATTCATTTTTGCCTTTTCAGCTCTGACTCTCTCTAAGATTCCCTTATAACCTATACGGAGAACCTCGCCGTACTTTACGGTTACGTGACCTACGCCGTTATAGTAATAGTTACCGGGAGTGAAGATATTGTGCTCCATAGCAAGAAGCGTTTCGGGAGCCATATAGGAGGATGCAAGCTCGCTTGTAGTCTTACCGCCCCAGTACTTATATACCTCGTGAAGTGTTCTCTTTGTTTCCTCGGAGATATAGAAGGGGTCGGCACTTCTTGTTTCAACCGTATCAAATTCATCCTCAAGCCAGGAGAAGGAAAACTCGGGGAACACCTGACAGCTTCTCGGCTTTTTTGTTGCAGCACCGACAACCAATTCATCGGGGCGAATTGTAATCGGAATATATTCAAGAATGTTTTTGAACGCCTTTGCACGTCTGAGAACCATAGGCTCGCCCTCGGTTGACATATAAGACTGTGTGAGAAGCACAGCTCTGTCAGCCTCAATCTGGGGCTTTGACGCAAAAAGATGCTCCTTTAATCTCTCGATTCTATCTGATTTTTTAATGGATTTTGCCATATCTGTCATTGTCTTTTCCTCCTGTGTAAGGAATCAATATATAGATAGTGATACTTCTACAATTATACACATCCATTATATAATAGGCGATGTTGCTTGTCAATAGGTTTTTGACAAATTTATGTGGTTTTTTGGTGGTTTTTTGTGGTTTTGTGATTATTTTGCGCGTTTTTGAACAAAAAACCGCACCCGAGAGGGTGCGGTTTTCATATTTATTTAGTCATCCAAAAGATTATCTTCCGACATTCTCTTTATCTTCTGTGTGGTAGTCTTATCAAACTCACGGTGTCTGATTGTGATTTTGTGCACCGCCTTATAGCCGGGAAGATTTTTATTTACCTTTGTTTTTACAAATTCAAGGAAATACTCCTGCAGCTTTTCTTCGATTTCGGGGTCGTCCTTCTTAATGCCGACCTTTTCAAGCTCGTCGTAGTTGGGGAATATCTTTACCGCAACCACCGTTTCGCCTATTTCGTTTTCGGCGCCGTATGCCATACACTCCTTGATGCACTCGCACTTTTCGAGAAGCACTTCTATTTCCTCGGGGAAAATCTTCTTACCGTTATCGGTTACAATCATATTCTTGATTCTGCCGACAATCATATAGTGTCCCGATTCGGGGTCAATCTTGCCAAGGTCGCCCGTGAGGAAATATCCTTCATCGTCAAATGCCGCCTTTGTCGCTTCTTCGTCGTTATAGTAACCGAGCATTACGTTGGGACCCTTGATTGCAAGCTCGCCTATTCCGTCGGAATTTGCATTTACTATTTTAACCTTATCGCCTGCAAGGGGGTTGCCGATTGTATCTGCCTTTCTTTCGCGGTCATTATGCATTATACAAAGAGGAGCCGTTTCCGTAAGACCGTAGCCTGTATAAACACGGAAGCCGAATTTTTCAAGGTCAAGGAAAATATCCTTATCAACGCTTGCCGCACCCACAAGAATTATTCTGAGCTTTCCGCCGAAGGCATCGTGCACCATTTTAAAGATTTTGGGGGCAACCTCGGGATTGAATTTATTTGTAAGAGTTGTGATTCTCTTGCCGACGGAGATAAACGCCTTACCGCCCTTTACTGCACTTACCTTCTTCATAATACCCGTATGGAATGCCTTGAGAAGCTGAGGAACGCCCATAAAGATTGTAGGCTGATATTCCTTGAATTCTCCCAAAAGTCTGAGAAGGCTTGATGCATAGCAGATGCAGGCACCTGCATAAAGAATTGCACAAAGACCGAGGGTACATTCGTAGGTGTGATGAAGCGGAAGAACGCTGAGAGTTCTGTCGGAGGGTGTTACTTCAACGGTTTTAAGCGTTCCCACAATATCGGATGCGATATTATACTGACTGAGCATAACGCCCTTTGCAACGCCCGTTGTACCTGACGTATAAATAAGTGCGCCGAGTCCGTATACGTCAACCTTATGGTTTTTGTAGCTTTCGTCGCCGTTTTCCATAAGTCTTGTGCCTTCTTCGATGGCCTTATCAAGCTCGGTTTTACAGATTTTGATTCCGCCGAAATCACAGGCGTCAATCTTTTCCTGCATTTCCTTTGCATAAATCACGGCATCCGCACCCGAAAGGTCGAGAATGTTCTTTATTTCGGGAGACTTGAGTTCCTTATCTATGGGAACAACAATACCCGTTCCGCAGGTAATTGCCATATAGCTCAGAGCCCATCTGTAGCTGTTCTTGCCGATTACGGCAATCTTCTTATATTCAAGTCCCAGCGAGCAGAGATATGTGGAAAGCGCCTTTATCTGTTCAAAGAACTGTGCATAGGTTACGCTGTAAATCTCGCCGTTATCATCCTTTAACATAAAGGCGGGGTTTGCCGCAAATTCATCGGCACTTGTTTCGATAAGCTCTCTTATGGAGCAGATGTTTCTTACGTTATACGCAAATTTATTCAAAACCGTTTCCTCCGATTAGTTTTTTTCTTTTCTTTTGATAGTATTAATAATATCAATTGTAATATATACCGCCATACCGAGCAGCACAAACACGGAAATAAGTGTCTGTCTTGCCTTTCTCAATTTAAGCTTTCTTGAGAGTGTGGCATACTGCTGGTCAAGCTGGGAAATATCGGCGCCCGTCTCTTTAAGTGTATTTTCGAGGCTCTTCTTTGAAAAGCTCTGTGCCTTTTTTTCTGCACATCTGCAGGCATCGCAATACTTTCTGCAATCGTCACAGCCTTCAATATGCTCTTTTACCTGCTCTGCCGTTTCCTCCGAGCAGGTTCCGTCATTGTACATAGGAATTAAATCCCTTACTACTTCACAGGTCATTTTTACCGAACAACTCCTCGCTTATTATTTTCTTTGCCCTATGGAATATTACCTTTGCGGATGATGTGCTGATATTCAGCACGTTTGCAATATCGGGAAAGGTAAGGTCTGCATAAACTCTCAGAAGAACCACGTCCCTGTAGTTTTTGGGCAGCATATCTATTACCCTTCGTATTTCCTTGGATTTCAGGCTTCTGAGACACGCCTCTTCCGGTGTATCCCCGATATCCTGAAGCTCATTTATCAGCTCAATGTCTATATATTCAATCCGCTTTTTTCGTATATGCTTATAATACACGTTCTTGGCAATACTCGCAATAAAGGTAAACATCTTGCAGCTGCCGTTATATTTATGAAGGCTTTTATACAGCTCATAAAAGGTATCCTGTGTCATTTCCTCTGTCATTCCCGCATCGTGGCAGAGCTTATAAAGAAAGGCGTAAACTCTGGGATAATACTCTTTGTAGAGTCTTTCAAAATCTTCCACAGGGCAACGCCTCCTTTCTATTTACTTATGTTGATACCGCCTTTTTCCAAAAAGGTTACACATCCTTTGAAAGTCTTGAATCCTTTGGAAGAATAATTGTAACGGTTGTTCCCTTGCCGTATTCGCTGTCGATGGAAATTGTACCGCCGTGGGCATCAATAATATCCTTTGCAATTGAAAGCCCAAGACCCGTGCCGCCCGCATCGGTCGAACGGGATTTATCAACACGGTAGAATCTTTCAAAAATATGTTCAAGGTCTTCTTCGGGAATGCCGACACCCGTATCGGTTACCGAAAGCACATATTCGCCGCTTACATTTTCGGCAACATTTACGCTGATTTTTCCACCGTCGGGTGTATATTTTATTGCGTTACCTATAATATTTGTAACAACCTGTTCTATTCTTTCCTTATCGGCAAATATGGGCATAGGGTTGCTCCTGTCGGGAACAAGCTCTAAGGTATGTCCGTGAGCCTTTGCCTCCGCTTCAAGAGCCGAGCACATACTGTCAGCTGCGGCATAAAGGTCGAATTTTACGGGTCTCCAGGTCATTCTTCTGTTATCAAGACGTGAGAGCACAAGAAGATCCTGAACTATTCTTGTCATTCTGTCGGATTCATTTATAACTATACCGAGGAATCTCTGCTTTATGGATTCGGGCATATCCGGGTCTTCTATGATTGTTTCGGTAGCACCCTTTACGCTGGTAAGCGGTGTTCTCAGCTCGTGGGAAACATTGGCGATAAATTCGCGTCTGTTTTTCTCAAGCAGTGCACTTTCCGTAATGTTCTGGAATACAACGATAAAGCCGGATTTTGCCGTTCCGTCATAGCCGAACACGCCTATGTCTATAGAAACCACAAGCTCACGTGTTTTCACATCCGACAAAGACTGCTCCTCTATATGCATGCTTCCGAACTTTTTAAGGCTTTCCATTGAAACCTCGGGTATGCCGAGGGCACAGGTAAGCTCATCAAAGGAAGGCTTATGGTTTTCGGGAAGAGAAAGAATCGAAAGAGCCGACGGATTTATGTGAATCAGATCTCCGTCCTCCTCAAAGGCTGCAACACCTGCACCAAGCCGGTCAAATACGTTTTTCAGCTTTTCTCTTTCGCCGTTGACCGCTTCAAGGGTGTTTTCAATAACCTGCGCCATTCCGTTGAAGTTCTTTGCAAGTGTTCCGATTTCGTCCTTTGTACGTATTTTGAGTCTGTGGGAATAATCTCCGGAGGAAATCTGCTTTGTACCGCCGGTGATAATCTGAACGGGTCTTGTTATGGCTCTTGCGAGAACAAACGCCATTACAAGCGCGATAATAAGACCGATAATAAGTGCACGGAGGATAATTGAAAACAGCATAAACGCAAGGTTTTTGGTTTCCGTCATGTCGTCAATTACATATATTATACAGCTTTTATCGCCGTTTTCAAGATAAAGGGCGTAATCAAGAAAATCCGCACCGTATGCCCGTCTTGTGCCGCTTTTACCGTTCATCGCAGACATAAGATTTCGGGTTATGGTAAGCTCGGACGATTTATTATAAGAGCTTTCCAGCACATTTGCGTTTTTATCCAAAATATAGAAGTGCCTGTTATTGTCAAATCCGAAAGCTCCCGTATAGGCAGAAAGAATCTGCTTTTGTGCCTCGGGCGAATTGTCATACTGCAGAGCTTCCGTAAGGCTGTCGGTTGTGTTTTTATCGAAGCCTTCCTCCATCTGACGAGAAAAGTCATCGGTATAAAAGTCAAAAACACTGTTCATAAGGAATATACCGACCGTCGCCATTGCGGATATGATAAAAACTATAAATATAAGTACGACCTTTGAATTCAGACTCTTATACAACGTCCCTTCTCCTTTCCGTCAATCTTTTTTGGGGGATTAAGCACCAAAATCTTAATCCATATAATATCCCATTCCGCGTTTATTTTTGATAAACTTGGGTTCAGAGGGGTTATCTTCTATCTGCTTACGAAGACGGGCAACCGTAACGTCAACCGTTCTCACGTCGCCGTAATATTCGTCATATCCCCACACCGCTTCAAGAAGTGCATCCTGTCTGTACTTCTTTCCCCTGTTTTTTGCAAGGAAAACAAGAAGCTCATACTGCTGCTTCGAGAGGGAAATTTCCTGTCCGTTCTTCTTTACGCTGTATGCAGAGGTGTCTATTTCAAGCTCGTCAATTATAATCTTGCCGTCATCTTCGCTTTCCTGTGTTCTGACTACGGTTTCACCCGAATATCTTCTGATATTTGCCTTTATTCTCGAGATAAGCTCGCCGAGGCTGAAGGGCTTTGTCATATAGTCGTCGGCACCGAGATCAAGACCGAGGATTTTATCGTTTTCCTCTTCTCTTGCCGTAAGCATAATAATAGGTGTTTCAAGTCGGCTTCTCACTCTTCTGCAGATTTCAAATCCGTCAACCTTGGGAAGCATAACGTCAAGAAGAATAAGGTCAAAGGCGCCCGAAAGTCCGAGGGCAAGACCCTTTTCGCCGTCAGAGGCAACCTCTGCCTCATATCCCTGCTTTTCTACATTATACTTAAGGATTTCGGCGATGTCTCTTTCATCTTCCACTATAAGAATTCTTTTCTTTCTCTGTTCCATTATTTTCTCCCTAACTGTTGTACAGCAAAGCCTCATTCATAGCCTGAGTCTTATGCTGTGTATATTTATTGAGATAGTTGCCCACGTCTGCGGTATAGTACTGCGTTTTATCCGAGCACCACACAAGGGCAGTTACCGTGGCAGGCTCCTTTACATTGAATCCGTTTGAAATTTTATTTTTTATCTTCTGAGAAACATTGTATGCGCTTCCCTTGAAATCGGGACCGTCGCCCGTTTCTGTATTTGGCTTCAGGATTAAATACCCTGACCTTTCCACCTCTTTTGCAAAGTCTTCATTATCCGCAATTTCCTTTGGCAAATCAAAGGGCAAGGTACACATTCTTGTCTTAAATCTCAACACCTTCAAGAGAGCCCCGTTTGCTTCTTCAAGACCTTCAACAAAGCTTTTTGCACATTCCTCCGGTGTATTACCCCGGGCATTTGCCGTAACAAGAATACTGTGACCCGAAAGATATATATCGCGGACAAGCGCTGTGTTTGTGAGAATTTCATCCTTTGTCAGGCTGAAGGATGCCTTTATCCTGTAGCCGTCAAGCACACCGAGAATTCTTTCCGTATCCTGATACGATGCGTTTGCATAACAGATTGAAACACGCCTTTGCGCCACGCTTTCAAGAGGATCCTGTTGAACCGCAGGCGGAGGAGACGGAGGCTTGATTTCCTGTTGCGGATTCTGCTCCGGCTTTACTTCGGGTTTGGGATTTACCTCGGGTTTTGTGTCGGGCTCGACCTTTTCCTGAGCCGACTCATACAAAGCGATATAAGGCTCAATCAACTGAGCTAAAGTCTTTTCCGATCTTCCGTCGGATACTCTGAAGGCGTATATGCCCTTTTGCGGGTCATCGTAGGTTTCACACACAAAGCCGAGCACAACCGCAACCGTTCTTGCCGGAACATATCTTGTTTTATTGAATATGGAAACGGGAAGCTTCAGAAGGTCGCCGTCATAGGTTGATGCTATTTCTTCCTCTACATTAAAAGAAATATACCTGTTGTTGCTGTTATTTACAAGAAAGAAGTTTTCTCCCGTCTTACTGTAACTGATTTCAACGCTTGAATACAGAATAAACATTGAAAGCGGCACATATTCAACGCCGTTCTGCACCACAAGCGGGAATTTCTGCATATTGCTGAACACCTTATCCTGTCTGAACAGGTTAGGAATAGCATAGCCGTTATTTACGGCATTGTCTCCCATATTTATATAGGTGGCAAATCTTGCGTCATTTTCCGATGCCAACGGCATTGCGGCAAACGAAAAAAGGAGTGTCAAAGCAAAGAAAAACGCAAGAAATCTCTTTTGTTTCTTCAAAGCCTTACACCTCCTTATATTGCTTTTCGGGAGGGTACAAAGACCCTCCCTTATAGTATTTATCAGTTGGAAGATACGCTGTAGTTGGGAGCTTCCTTGGTGATGGAAATATCGTGAGGATGAGATTCACGAAGACCGGGAGCTGTGATGCGTACAAACTGTGCCTTTTCCTTGAGTGTGGGAATGTCCCTGGAGCCGCAGTAACCCATACCGCTTCTAAGTCCGCCCATAAGCTGGAATACTGTATCTGCAAGTGTTCCCTTATAAGGAACTCTGCCTTCTACGCCTTCGGGAACGAGCTTCTTCTGGTCAGCCTGGAAGTATCTGTCCTTTGAGCCGTGTTCCATAGCCGCAAGCGAGCCCATACCGCGGTAAACCTTGAACTGTCTGCCCTGATAGAGCTCTGTTTCTCCGGGGCTTTCTTCACAGCCTGCCACAAGAGAACCTACCATTACCACGTCACCGCCTGCAGCAAGAGCCTTTGTAAGGTCGCCGGAATACTTGATACCGCCGTCTGCGATAACGGGAGTGCCTGTCTTTGCAGCTTCCTCTGCACAGTCATAAACCGCTGTAATCTGAGGAACACCGATACCTGCAACAACTCTTGTTGTACAGATAGAGCCGGGGCCGATACCTACCTTAACGGCATCCGCACCTGCCGCAATAAGGTCGTGAGCAGCTGCCGCTGTTGCGATATTACCTGCAATAAGCTGAATTTCGGGGAATGCATTCTTAACCTTTTCAACGCAGTCAAGAATGTTCTTGGAATGACCGTGAGCAGAGTCAAGAACGAGTGCGTCTGCACCTGCTTCAACAAGAAGCTTTGCTCTGTCAAGCACATCCGCTGTTACGCCGATAGCCGCAGCACAGAGAAGTCTGCCCTTTTCATCCTTTGCGGAGTTGGGGTACTTCTGAACCTTAAGAATATCCTTTGTTGTGATAAGACCGGAAAGACAGCCGTTTTCGTCAACAAGAGGAAGCTTTTCAACTCTTGCGGAATAGAGAATTTCCTTTGCTTCTTCGAGTGTTGTGCCGACGGGCGCAGTAACAAGCTTGCCCTTTGTCATAACATCGCCGATCTTGTCGTTATAGTCCTTTAAGAATCTCATATCACGGTTTGTGATGATACCTACAAGCTTCTTGTTTTCATCACAGATCGGAACACCCGAGATTCTGTACTTTGCCATAAGAGCTTCTGCTTCATAGACATAGTTTTCGGGAGAAAGATAGAAGGGGTTGAAGATTACGCCGTATTCGCTTCTCTTTACTCTGAGAACCTCTTCGGCCTGCTGCTCCATAGTCATATTCTTATGGATAACGCCGATACCGCCTTCTCTTGCAATAGCAATAGCCATTCTGGACTCGGTAACCG
>CAZTNR010000064.1:0-12396 GCA_964614955.1 uncultured Oscillospiraceae bacterium
TCGCTGACAGCTCCCCCATCGTAATGGGGAAGCCTTGAAATAAACTTTTGCTACAGTCTAAAACCACGCAAAAGCGCAGTGCTTTCCTACATCCATCCGCCATCGACGGTTATATTCTGTGCTGTGATATAGGAAGCCTCTTCACTCGCAAGGAAAAGAACGGTATGTGCAACCTCCTGCGGTTTTCCCATTCGTCCGACAGGAATTTCATCACAGAGCTCTTTGATATCTTGTTCAGAAAGATGTGAATTCATTTTTGTATCAATAAGACCGGGTGACACGGCATTTACCGTAATACCCGACGGTGCGAGCTCTTTTGCAAGCGCTTTTGTAAAACCTAAAAGTCCTGCCTTTGATGCAGAATATGCCACCTCGCAGGAAGCACCTGCATTTCCCCAAACGGAGGAAATGTTTATTATTCTTCCCCACTTATTATGTACCATATTTTTGATTGCTTCTTTAGCGCAGAGAAATGCACCCCTAAGGTTAATATCCATTACGCTGTCCCAATCCTCCGCGCTTGTGTCGCAGAGCATTGAAACAAGGGATATACCTGCATTATTTACGAGAATATCAATTTTGCCGAGGGTTTTATCAAGTGTTTCAAACATTTCTCTGACGTCGCTTTCTTTTGAAACATCCGCCTTGACGCTCACCGCTTTTATGCCGAATTCTCTGCTGAGAGCTTCGGCACTTTTTTGTGCCTCGTCTGTTTTTGAGTTACTGTGGAGTGCAACATTATATCCGCTTTTTGCGAAGGACAAGGCAATAGCTGCCCCGATATCACCCGTCGCGCCTGTTACAAGAACATTTTTCATTTTTCAAGCACCCCTCTCAAACCATACCGAACAGCACAAAGCCCACGGTATGCATTGCAAAATTTGCGAACATATGGGTAAACCAGGAGGAATAGATATTTTCGTTTTTCTCATTGAGATAATTGAAAATAAGACCGCCTGCAACAAGTCCGAGAATTACAAGAGCCAAAAGCAAAGGCTCAAACATACTTGCTGTCATACCTACGTGATAGACCGCAAAAAGCACGGGGCTGAATATATATGCAAAAGCTCGGCTTGTATATTTTTTCATTATGATAAAACCAAAGCCTCTGAAGAAAAACTCCTCGAGAAATGAATTCATAAAGGATATATAGATTGCAACGTACAGAAAATTATCCTTTGTTATACCCATTCCCGACGTGAGTTTTTTTGTTACGCCCGAGTAGTCAAAAACATAACGGGTCAAAAAGAATCCGCCGACAATAACAGCGTATATTCCTATTCCGAGAAGAAGCGAAAGACCTATGCCCTTTTTCTTAAAGCGGAAAAGGGATTTGAAATCACAAAAGGCTTCCCTGTTAAAAACAAAATACAAAAGCGGAAGCACAAGGAAAAAGACGATTTTTATGGGTATCTTTGAAAAATACGGAGGATGCACAAAGGCATCAATATATGTTACCGCAAGAGAAAAGACAAAAAGAGCAGATATGATATATATGCTCTTACGGTTAATAATTTTTTTCATATCTGCACTCCTTTTTATTTACCTCATCAGTCAGCAAAGCTGACAGCTTCCCCTACAAAGGGAAGCCTTTTTTAGCTACACTCAATTCCGTAAAAACGGCAGGCATTTTTATAAGTGATTTCGCAGAATTCTTCGGTAGAAATTCCGAGAAGCTCTGCGCATTTTTCCGCTGTAAATTTAATATAGTCAGACCTGTTTGTTTCACCCCTGTGAGGTACGGGTGTAAGATAGGGGCAATCGGTTTCGACGAGAATTCTATTTATGGCATCGGGGTGCAAATCGCGTAAATTTTCAACTATTTCCACGATTTTCCTTGCATTTTTGAAGGTTGTAACGCCGTTGACGGAAATATAATATCCGAGCTTCATTACTTCCTTCGCCATTTCAAGTGAGCCCGAAAAGCTATGAACAACACCGACAACGTCAGGATATTCCTTGATGATTTCGAGAACATCCCCGTGGGCTTCCCTATCGTGGATAATTACGGGAGCCTTCAGCCTCTGTGCCAAAGACATTTGTGCTCTGAAGCACACCTTCTGCTCTTCTTTTTCCTCGGGTGTCCAGTAATAGTCAAGACCGATTTCGCCGATAGCAACGACCTTAGGATTATTTACATACATATTTTCGATTTGTGTCAGCCAATCGGCATTTTTCATATCGCGGACAGCATCCGACGGATGTACTCCGACGGATGCGTAGATATTATCATATTTTTGTGAAAACTCCACCGCAGCCTTACTTGATTTTAAGCTTGCACCGATATTACAGATTTTTTCGACGCCGTTTGAGAACACCTCGGAAAGTATCTCGTCCCTGTTTTCGTCAAATCTGTCATCGTCATAGTGGGCGTGGGAATCGAATATTCTCATCGGATTTCAGCACCGGGGGCAACCTCGTCGTCAAGGAATGTGACGATAACTTTATCGCCGGCACTTGCCGCAAGAATCATACCGAAGCTTTCAACACCTCTGAGCTTTACGGGCTTAAGATTGGAAACAAGCGTTACCTTCTTACCGATAAGGTCCTCGGGCTTATAGGAAAGCGCAATTCCCGAAACAACCTGTCTCTTTGTACCGCTTCCGTCATCAAGCTTCAGGCACAGAAGCTTATCGGATTTCGGAACGGGTTCACATTCGAGAACCTTTGCGCAGATAAGCTTTACCTTCATAAAGTCATCGATTGTGATTTCACAAGCTTCCGGTTCTTCCTTCTTATCTTCAGACTTAGCCTTCGCCTTTTCTTCCTTGGCAGCAGCCTTTTCTGCAGCAATTCTGTCTGCTTCAAGACGGGCATTGAATTCCTTTTCGTCTATTCTCATAAAGAGAGGTGTAGGAGTAGCAGTTACCTTTGCACCCTCTTCGTACTTATAGCCGAACTTTTCAGCGTCTGTCCAGTTTTCTATCTTAAGCTGTGTCTTATTCTCCGAAGAGCAAATCTGAGTCATAATTGTATCGGCAGCCGCAGGAATGAAGGGTGCGAGCATAACGGCACAGACTCTGATACCTTCAACAAGGTTATAGAGAACTGTAGAGAGTCTGTCCTTCTTGGTTTCATCCTTACCGAGTACCCAGGGTGCTGTTTCGTCAACGTATTTATTGAGTCTTCTGAGCACGCTCATAATTTCATCTGTAGCATCGGCGATATGAAGGTTTTCAATTGCCTCCGTTACCTTCTTGTAGCCGTTTTCAACGGTGGAAATAAGGTCATTATCAAGCTCTGCATCAATTTCAGCAGGAGCAGGAATTGTGCCGCCGAAATACTTATTCACCATTGCAACAGTTCTGTTTACAAGGTTTCCGAGGGTATTAACAAGGTCGGCATTGAACTTATTTACAAGCATTTCGTATGTGATGGAGCCGTCATTGAGGAAGGGCATTTCCGCAAGAGTATAGTATCTTACGCCGTCTGTGCCGATTAAATCCGCAAGGTAGTCGGCATACATAACATTTCCTCTGGACTTTGACATCTTATCCATACCCGAAAGAAGCCAGGGGTGACCGAGAATCTTCTTGGGCATAGGCTGTCCAAGTGCCATAAGAATTACAGGCCAGTAAATAGTATGGAATCTTAAAATATCCTTACCGATAATCTGAAGGTCTGCGGGCCAGTTCTTTTTATAAAGATCACTTGGTTCATCTACATCATAGCCGATAGCCGTTATGTAGTTGATAAGTGCATCCATCCAAACATAAATAACGTGACCGGGGTCAAATTCGATAGGCACGCCCCACTTGAAGGTGGAACGGGATACGCAAAGATCCTGAACACCGGGCTTTATGAAGTTATTTATCATTTCCTTCTTTCTTGCCTCGGGGACAACAAAGTCGGGGTTGGCATCAAGATAGTCTTCAAGCTGCTTCTGATACTTTGAGAGCTTTAAGAAGTATGCGGATTCCTTTGCTCTTGTTACGTCTCTGCCGCAGTCGGGACACTTACAGTCCTTTGCCTGGGTATCTGTCCAGAAGCTTTCGCAGGGTGTGCAGTACCAGCCTTCGTATTCGCCTTTATAAATATCGCCCTTATCATAGAGCTTCTTGAAAATCTTTTGTACTGCCTTTACGTGATAATCGTCGGTTGTACGGATGAATCTATCGTAGCTGATATTCATCTTTTCCCAGATTTTCTTCATTTCGCCTGTGATATTATCAACATAAGCCTGAGGCGTAACACCCTTCTCGGCAGCAGCAAGTTCAATCTTCTGACCGTGCTCATCTGCACCTGTAAGGAAGAGCACATCATAGCCGCGAAGTCTCTTATAGCGTGCGATACAGTCGGTGAGAATCATTTCATAAGTATTACCTATGTGGGGTTTTCCCGATGTATAGGGAATGGCAGTGGTAATATAATACTTTTCTTTCATTTTTTTACTTCCTTTCGGATTATTCACTGAAGTTATGTGGGGCTGTATTTTGTGCCTCGGGTCTGTAATCGTGTTTATCGCAGATATACTTTGCCGTCATAAGAAGCGTAATAATCATATAAGGCAAGGTATAAAGCACAAACAAAAAGCCTATGGAAAAGAGAGATACAACAAACAATGGCACAAAGCTTAGTGCTATTTTTGATACCTCCGGTCTGTTTCCGCGAAGATACAATCTTGCTTTATGAAAGCACTCGTCAACCGAAATATCCCGTCTCTTTACCGTAAGATATATGCCGACAAAGCATCCCGAAAAGAGAACAAGACCGAGATACAAAAGAACAATAAACAGAGTGTTACTTAAAAAAGCCGCAACATCTACTGTGCAAAAAATATACTTTCCGAGAAACATATCGTCAAAAACATATTCCTTAAAAACAACCGATGCAATTGCCGGTGCAAAGCAAAGAAGAAGCCGTCCGAAGCATTGAAGGAACAACGAATAGGAACGAATAACGCTTTTAAAGTCGGAAAATGCCGTAAAAATATCTGTAAGCCTTCCCTTTTCTCCGCTTATTGCATTAATTTCAAACTGTACAAGTCCGTAAATCAGCGGAACTGTAAACAGGGTTGAAAAAAAGATATAAAAAAACAGGATTATTTCGAGAAACAGAAGATTATCTGTCAGCTCTTTTACAATAAAAGCCGCCGATGTTCCGAAATTATTGATTGCCATAAAGCAGGAGCCGACAATCATAAAGGCAAGTATCTGTGTGAGCCATTCGGAGAAAAGCATTTTACGTGCGGCTCTTTTTATAAACCTTCTGCGAGGTGAATTTTTAAGTTTAATGATTTCGTACAAAGTCCTTTTCTCACCTCTATATCAAAAAATCACAATACAATTTTTTCCTTTAGCTGTTAAAGTTATTCATTGCTTTGTCTGTTTCGCCTTTGTTCATAAGGGTAAGAGCGTCACAGACATCATCAAACTCCTTGTTCAGGGTTTCCTGTTCTTCCTTTGAAAAGTTAGAAAGCACCCAATCGGCAAGATCCATTTCGGGGTGCGGCTTTTTGCCTACACCTATTTTGATTCTCGGGAATTCGTCTGTGCCAAGGTTTTCAATTATGGATTTGATTCCGTTATGACCGCCTGCACTTCCCTTTTTGCGGATTCTCATTTTTCCAACGTCAAGGGAAATATCATCGAAAACAACCGTTATATTCTGCGGCTCGATTTTATAGAATTTAGCCGCCTTTCCTACAGCATTACCCGAAAGATTCATAAAGGTCTGCGGCAAAAGAAGAAGTGTTCTGTTGCCGCCGACAACAGCTTCTCCCACAAGTGCTTCAAACTTTGCATTTGTGATATTGTATCCCCATTTTTTTGAAACATAGTCAAGGGCAAGAAAGCCCGCATTATGGCGAGTGGTTTTATACTTATCTCCGGGATTTCCGAGTCCCACTATCATATGTGTGATGGGGGTTTTTGTATCTTCTTTTTTTTCTATTTTCTTAAAGAGTTCAAATATGTCCACGTTAATTCCTGATTCCTAATTTTGTTTAGTGAATGCCAATTCAAACAATTGTTTTGCTCTTAAAACATTTCCCGAAACATAGAGGTATCCCATAAGTGCCTCAAAGCCCGTGGCACGTTTATACTGGATAAGCTCGCCGTGTTTCGGTGCGTGGTGAGTTTTGGCGTTGCGCCCTCTTTTGAAGACAGCCGTTTCCTTTTCGGTAAGGTGGGAAAGAATCCGTTCAACGGCGTCGCTCTGTGCTTCGCACGTGATAATTGCCTTTGATGCGTGAACAAGTGATGCAGGCTTTACCTCGCCGCTGAAATTCAGAACATAGTCCCTCGCAAAAAGCTCCATTACGGCATCGCCCATATAAGCAAGCGCAAGTATGGGAAATTCGTCGGGATTTCGTTCCTTGCCGAATGCAAGGATGTCTGTATTTATATTATTCTCCATTAAGCTCTGACCCACTTGGTTCCCTGACGGGTATCCTCAAGAACAATTCCGCGAGCCTGAAGCTCGTCACGGATTCTGTCTGCGGTTGCAAAGTCCTTTGCCTTCTTTGCCTCTGTTCTCTGTGCTACAAGGGCATCGATTTCAGCATCTTCGTCGGATGAGCCTGCGTTTTTCTTTTGGAAGCCGAAAAGTGTGATAAGCTCCATAAAGATTTCGTTTGCTTTTTCCAAGAATTCAAGGCTGAGGTTTTCATTTGTAAGTGCCTTATTGATGTCGCGTGTCAGCTCAAAGATTGCCGCAATACCGTCGGCGGTGTTGAAGTCATAGTCAAGGGCTTCAATCATCTGCTGGCGTCTTCCTGCGAATGTTTCGAGAAATGCCTTTTCCCCGTCGGAAATTACACCGGGATTTTCCTTGGCGTTCTTGATTCTGAATGCAAGGTTATCCTCGCAGTTATTGAAGCGTTCAACGGATGCTGTTGCCGCCTCCATAGCTTCTTTACTGAAGTTTACGGGGCTTCTGTAGTGAGCAGAAACAATAAAGAAGCGGATTGCTTCATAGCTGTACTGCTTTGCAACATCTCTTACCTTGAAGGAAATACCCGACTTTGACATCTTCTGACCGTCGGTGAGAATATATGCGTTGTGAATCCACATTCTTGTAAATGTAGTATCACTGCAGCCGCAGCAAGCATTGTAGCTTTCTGACTGTGCGATTTCATTTTCGTGGTGAGGAAAGGCAAGGTCTTCGCCGCCTGCGTGAATGTCAATGTTATTGCCGAGATACTTCTTACTCATAGCAGAGCATTCGATATGCCAGCCGGGTCTGCCCTTACCCCAGGGTGAATCCCAGTAAGGTTCGCCGGGCTTTGCTGCCTTCCATACTGCAAAGTCAAGGGGGTCTTCCTTGATATCGGCAACGTCAATTCTTGCACCGCTGATAAGGTCGTTAATGTCCTTATGGGAAAGCTTACCGTAGCCCTTGAATTTACGTGTTCTGAAGTATACGTCCTTATCAAGTCCGTCGCTTCCCTCGGGTGCAACGGCATAAGCCATACCGTTATCAACGAGTGTCTTTACTATATCGATGATTTCGGGAATATTTTCTGTAGCCTTGGGGTGATTTGTAGCAGGTGTAATACCGAGCCCCTTTGCATCGGTAAAGTATTCTTCAATATACTTTTCGGCAACCTCCTTTACGGTTGTGCCTTCCTCGTTTGCTCTTTTAATAAGCTTATCATCAATATCGGTAAAGTTCTGTGTAAAGTTTACCTTATAGCCTCTGTATTCGAGATATCTTCTTAAAAAGTCAAATATAACAAAGCATCTTGCGTTGCCTACGTGGAAATAGTCATAAACCGTAGGTCCGCAGGTATACATTCTGACGGTATCGCCGTCAAGGGGTAAAAGTTCTTCGTACTGCTTTGTCATTGTGTTATAAAGCTTCATATATTTTCACTCTCCGTGGTAGAATTATTATCTTGTTTTTGCTTTTCCGCCAGCTGTTTTTCAAGAGCCTCAATGCGCATATACATTTTGCATATTTCCTGAGATACAGGGTCGGGAATATGAATCTGGTCAAGGTCATTCCTGGGTGCATCGGTTTTAGGCTTTCCTGTGTAAATCATTCTTGCGGGAACACCCACAGCCGTAGCTCCCTCGGGAACCGCATCAAGCACGACGGCGCCTGCCGCAATCTTTGCGTTATCCCCTACCGTAAAGGGACCCAGCACCTTTGCACCCGAGCCTATCATTACGTTATTGCCGATTGTGGGATGGCGTTTACCCGTATCCTTACCCGTACCGCCAAGGGTTACGCCCTGATAGATGGTACAGTTATCGCCGACAATTGCCGTTTCACCTATAACAACTCCCATACCGTGGTCAATCATAAGACCTCTGCCGATAGTCGCACCGGGATGGATTTCAACGCCCGTGAAAAATCTTCCTGTCTGGGAAACAAAACGGGCAATAAATTTCATTTTATGTCTGTAAAAGAAGTTTGCCACTCTGTAATAGAGCACTGCGTGAAAGCCGGAATAAAGGAAAAACACTTCAAGACCGCTTCTTGCCGCAGGGTCTCTTTCCTTTATGGCTTTAATATCGTATCTGATGTTTTTGAACACCAAAATCACCTCATAAACTACATAGTTATATACTTGCTGTATGCCTTAAGGTACTGAGCACCCGAATAAATGGTGAAGAACACCATTACAGCCATACAGGTATATGTAAGGGGTGTGTAAAGAGCAAAGAATTCAATCTTGCCAAAAATTACGGGTTCAAGAATTACAAGCTCCATAAAGATACACTGGGAAAATGTCTTGATTTTACCCGGCATTGCCGCCGCAATTACTACGTTATCTGCATTTACCGCAACAAGTCTTACACCCGACACTGCAAGTTCTCTGAACACAGTTACGGCAATTGTGATAAGAAGCCAGAATCTGAGGTTATCATAAACATAAGCTGCAGCAATAAGTGCGCCGATTACCATAAACTTATCTGCAAGGGGGTCCATAAACTTACCGAAGTTTGTAACAAGGTTATACTTTCTTGCCATTTTACCGTCGATAAAGTCTGTTATTGCCGCACCGCCGAAGATAAGTGCAGAAACAATATAGAGAACAAGCTTTGTCATTTCGTTATCGATACACTTTGTTATCATAAGGGACATCATAAAAAGGGGTACCATAATAATTCTGATAATTGTGAGCTTATTTGGAGTATTCATATTTTTCCAAGCGTTCATTTTATTTTACCGTCCTTTCAGAATCAGAGTACGACTTCGCCGAGAAGGTCATAGTCGAGAACTTCGGATATTTTTACGTTTACAAATTCGCCCTCGGCAATCTTTCTTGCCTTGGAGGAAAAATAAACCTTACCGTCAATTTCGGGGCTGTCATACACGCTTCTGCCGAAATACACACCCGATGCCTTATCATAGCCCTCGCAAAGCACTTCAAGCACCTTGCCTACCCGGGATTTGTTGAAGCTTTCGTGTATGGAATACTGATTCTGCATAAGAGAATCGTATCTTCTCTGCTTTATCTTTTCGGAAACGATTCCTTCCTTGATATTTGCCGCAGGCGTTCCCTCTTCACAGGAGAAGGTGAACACACCAAGACGCTCAAACTTTACTTCCTTCAAGAATTCCGCAAGCTCTGCAAATTCCTTGTTTCCTTCACCGGGGAAGCCTACGATTACGGTAGAACGTATTGCAATCCCCGGAACCTTTTCACGAAGCAGCTTTATTTTTTCCTTTATAAGCTGACCGTTGCCGCGGCGGTTCATCATTTTGAGAACCTTATCATTTATATGCTGTATCGGAAGGTCAATATACTTTACAACCTTTGGCTGATTTGCTATTGTTTCCACAAGCTCATCCGTAAGCTCCTCGGGATAGCAGTAGAGAATTCTTATCCACTTGAGCCCCTCTATTTTACAGAGTTCGCCGAGAAGGTCGGAAAGGCTTTCTTTTCCGTAAAGGTCAAGACCGTATCTTGTTGTATCCTGAGAGACAAGAATTATTTCTCTTGCACCGAGAGAAACCATTTCCTTTGCCTCAGCTATTACGTCCTCCATAGGACGGCTTCTGAATTTGCCGCGAAGATAAGGAATGATACAGTATGTACATCTGTTATCGCAGCCCTCGGATATTTTAATATACACCGAGTATTCGGGAGTTGTTACAACCCTATCGCCGCCGAGAGGTGCATTTTCGGGAAGCGTTACGCAGGAATACTTGGGAACATCCTTCTTACCGCCGTTTTTGTAAGCATATTCAACGGCTTCTGCGATTTTTTCGATATCGCCTACACCCACTATGGCATCAACCTCGGGCATAAGCTCAAAGATTTCTTCCTTATATCTCTGCGAGAGACATCCCGTTACGACAATTCCCTTAAGGTGTCTGTTTTCACGTAACCAGTTTACATCAAGGATTGTATCAATTGCCTCCTGCTTTGCGCTTTCTATAAAGGCGCAGGTGTTGACAACCACAACGTCGGCGTGAATATCCTCCTCGACAATTTCTATATTGTGTTTAAGCAAGGTTGACAGCATCACTTCGGCATCCATAAGGTTTTTCGGACAGCCGAGGGATACAAATGCGCATTTTATACTCATACAGCTTCCCTTTCACTTTTCGGGGTTTTACACTTTCTTCCCTTTTACAAAGGTTTTCATAATATAATACCACATTATATTTACAAATTCAAGTGTTTATTGACTTTTTGATTAAATATATTTTTTGTAACCGTTGCGGCATTTTTTGTAATCAACATTAAGGAAACACAATCAAAAGCGGATTTAAACACCAAAGCTTCATAATTATCGGCGCCAACCGTCGAAAGGAGATTGTTATGACTTTTCTCAAAAGAAACATCAAAAGCAAAAGTAAAAACAAAAAAATATATATTCTTCTGACCCGCTTCAATGACGGCGGTGCAAAGCTTCTCAGCGCCATAACGGGAAGCTATTACACCCACGCATCTATCGGTCTTGAGGAGGATATGAACACCTTTTACAGCTTTGTTTACAAGGGCTTTATAGTCGAGCAGATTACAAGATATCTGAAGCCGGACAAGGAGCCGCTTCCCTGCGAGTTATATGAGCTTGAGGTTTGCGAAAAGAAATACAAGAGAATAAAGAAATACATTGAAGGCTTTGTAAGCACAAAGAAAAGATTCTGTTATACCCGTCTCGGCGTTGCTATGTGTCTTTTCGGAATTCCTCACAAGAAGGAGCTTTCATATTTCTGCTCGCAATTTGTTGCCGAGGTACTCAAAAAAACAGGCGCTGCAGACCTTAAGAAAAAGGCTGCTCTCTATCTGCCGAGGGATTTGAAAAAGATTCCCGGATTAAAGCTCAACTTCAGAGGAAATCTTCTCACCTTCTCTCAGCATTTCGGACTTCTGCCCTGCAACGCATAATCAGACAATACTCCAAAGGACTCCCGAGAAGGAGTCTTTTAATTTTTCGCAGTTGTAAATATTGTTGAACATTTAAAAATTATTCTTGAAATACGCTTACGGTTATGTTATAATTGATTTGTATATGAATTTGCAAGGATGTGTAAAAATGAACAAAAAGAAACTTGCGGTTATTCTCAGCATCTTACTCGGTACACTTCTGACGGTCTTTGCAGTATTTACTGCCTCCGCCTACACCGATGGAGACCCGCTGATTACTCTCAGCTATCTTCAGGAAATTTTCGCTCCCACACTAAAGCAGCAGATTGCCGACGAATTAAAAAGCACGGCGCCTGCCGATAATAAGACCGAAACAAGCAACAGCTACGAGCTTCTTGAGCTCACCAACGGCAATACGGTAATTGCCGATTCCATCTGTGAATTTATAGTGCGTCCCGGAAGCAAGGTTACAGCCGTTTCTCCCTTCCCTTCTCAGGGTATTGCAGACATCACAAAGGGTGTTGAGGTTATGAACGACGAAGCTATTTCAATTAATTCGTACTGTCTTATTCCCCGAGGCGGAGACGGCAGAGGGATTAAGGTTGTAGGCGAAAAAGCATATATTATGATTAGAGGTGACTATACAATTGGCTAACAAGATGAAGAAAAAAGACATTAAGAAGAATGCAGTCAGAGTTATGGCAATAGTGCTTGCTGCGCTTTTCATTATAACAGGTCTTGCAGTAGCATTCCCTATTTTTATGTAAGACATCAAAGCCATAAGTGCATAGTCTTATCAGCAAAAGATTATGCACTTAAATTTTAGGTGATAAAATGAAAATCAGAAAATTATTAATATTTTTTGCGCTTTCTTTAATTCTCACATTATCCGTATTTGCCGCAAATCCCACAATACGCGTCGGAATCAATTTCGGTTCATCTGCCGCAAACGGCAATGTGTTCCTTTCCTTTGAAAACGGATTTCAGGCAGGATACATAGACGGCGATTCTTTTTTACCCATAATGTTTTACGCAGACAACTCCGTCTCGGTAAAGCCCGACGGCAATACGGTAAAAATTATAGGCGACGACGGTTCGGTGCTTTTTGAAGGAGAAGGCACGGGTCC
>CAZTNR010000065.1:0-12268 GCA_964614955.1 uncultured Oscillospiraceae bacterium
GCCCTTTTCGACCATAGAAAAAGGACAATGTAGGGAGAATATAAATACAAAATATTAGCTATTCTCAATATATTACATCTTCCTCGACAGGCGAGTCTTTACCGTGACTCATTATAGCTGCAGACAAGGCTTCTGCCCCGTCACGCCACCTGTTTTCTCAGGTCAACGCGAATATAGTACCACATACATTTGCGTTTGTCAAGACTTTTTTGAAATATTTTTAATTTTATTATACATCTCGACCGAAAGATGCATATATTGTAACAGAAAACACAATAAATTGCAAGGAGGATAGTTTTATGATAAGACAGAATATGTGCACAAGGAATTGCAACAGCTGTTGTTACAATCCTTGCTATTGTCAAAACAGATGTATAAACACGTGTATGATGTGTTCCGCAATGCCAAACGGAGAAGTAAATCCCACTCCGCCGCAGCCAATACCGACAAGTCCTCTCGGCTATGCCGATTTTTATGCTCTTATGCCTCCCGACAATGCGGCAACCGTAGCACCCGGTGCCGACGTCAGTTTTCCGAGAAGCAATTCTGCGGCAAGCGCCACAATCACAAGGATTAGTCCCTCTTCCTTCAATCTCGGCCCTGTCGGAACATATGAGGTCTTTTTTCAGGTAAGCGTCGATGAGGCAGGACAGTTATTGCTGACACTCAACGGTCAGGATTTGGATTATACCGTCGCAGGTCGTGCCACGGGAACGTCTCAGATTGTGGGAATGGCTATTGTTACTACAACGGAGCCTAATTCGGTGCTGACTGTTCGCAATCCTGCAGGAAATTCTACCGCTCTTACCATTACCCCTCTTGCAGGCGGGACACGTCCCGTGTCTGCACATCTTGTGATTATGCAGATTGGGTAGTGTTATCGGATCGCACTTGTCTTCCTGAGCGTAGTGAAACGTAGTCGAAGGATCTTAGCGATTTATATTCGTGTTGTACTTGTCGAGCAAGGCACCGTTTTAATTTGCAATTAAGATTTGCTGACTTTATGTACTTTTTCCCTCTGTAAATCAGATCCTTCGACTTCGCTCAGGATGACAGATTGATTAGTTTCCGTTTGTGCTATTCTTACCTAAAGTTTTTCCGAACTTTGCACGTACAGGCGGTTTTTATACAGTAACAGTAACTTTTAGACCATCATTGGATTGAAAGTTGACAAATTCCCAATGACCGTGTTTCTTCTTAAAACGCCGCAGCTCCGCACAAACCGCATACACTGCTTCCGCACTTGTATCCATCTCTTTGTTAAAACGCAAAGCGAACTTTAATACGGACTTACTTAAAACGATTCTTGTCGGGAGTATTATTGAAAACTTTCGTTCATTTTCCTCAATTCGTATCCTCATTCAATCACCATTTCTATATAATCTCCGTCGCAAGTTTCCACTTCAACAATTTTCCCCATTATTGTTCCGTTCTCCGCTATGCTTACAATTTGATTCCAGTCAACATTTTTCATTGCATCAACATTCACAATATCTACACCCGTTCCAAGGCTTACTTTTACAAGAGTCATCGGAAGATTTACTCTGATTTTGTCACCGTCACAGGTGTCAACACGAATACGAAGTATAAGCTCGTCGAAGCTCTTACGCTTGTCTGACGGAATCAGCCTTACTTCATCCGTTTTTCCGATAAGCAGTTCATCCGTTGTAAAGCCAAGCACCTTGCAAAGCTCAGGCAAAAGACTAATGTCAGGGCAAGAAGTGTCACACTCCCATTTGCTGATTGCCTGCGAAGAAAGACCGAGCCTGTTCGCCAATTCTTCTTGGGTTATTCCCATAGCCTTGCGGTATTTTGTAATACGGTTGCCGATAGATTCTTTCATAAATGTTTCCTCCCATTAATTCTTGATGATTAAATCATACAACAAACTGCTCCGGATTTCCACAGAATAACAGTTGGAAGTACACAACCATCGGTAGGATATTATACAAAATTATACAACGGATGGTTGGATATGAGAATTTCTCCATAGAAATAAATTACAATTCCACTTTCATATATCCACAGGTAAACGGAAAGAAATCAAATTTTTCTGATCCAACATGAACAAATCCGAAAGACTCATACCATCTGCGAAGCACAGTATTTTCCTCAACAATACCGATTTTCATTTGAGTACAACCCATTCTCCGAGCCTCATCAAAGGCGTGAAGCAACAACCTTTTGCCTATACCGTTATGTCGGTATTCCAGCAGAACAGCAAGATTATTCAGCTCACATACACCGTCTTTGGGCAAGGTAAGAGAATAATATCCCACAATTTTATCGCCGTCAAAGTAAGCGAACATGGGTCTCTTTTCATTTGTAAATTGCCACATCAGCCGTTCTTCGCTCATGGCAAAGGCAGTAAATCTCGGTGCATTTTCAGGTGTGAAGCCGAACTCGTCTGCAACGGTTTGGAAGGCTCGCTTTATTACAGAGACACATTCGGGGATGTGGGATTGATTAATTTTTTGTATCATTTTTCAGCCCTCGTCATAAAGAAAAGTTCGGTAATATCATCAAACTGGTCTTCAATATATCCTGCAATTGTAAAACCGCAAGCAAGCTGACCGCCAATATAATTTTCCATTGTGTGACCGAACTCTATCCAGTCACCGCTTTTTGAAGAATATGGCATACGGTTAACTGCTTTATAATAACCGCCGTTTTCGTCTTCAATATAATCACATACATAATTTATGGGACTTGGTGCCGCAAGTATAAGTTTGCCGCCCATTTTAAGAACACGGTAACATTCCTTAAAAACAGGCAAAACACTCGGCACATAACAAAGAGAAACTGGATTAATGATAATGTCAAAGCTGTTGTCGGCGAACCTTGACAAGTCCTCCATGTTTCCGTGTTCAATACGAATATTCAAACCGTATTTTTCTGCCATTTTTGCATCATTATCGAGCATCTTTTCAGAAATATCGAGAACAGTAACATTCGCTCTAGCACTTGCCAAAATCGGTGCCTGAAGTCCGCCTGCACCGGCAAGGCAAAGGATGCTCTTGTTTCTGACATCTCCGAGCCAATCGTCAGGTACACATTTTTTGATGCCCAACGGCAAATTTATCTTTCCGTTTTTAGCATCTTGCATTTGCTGTTCTGTGGCACAATTTGACCACCACACTTGTTTTTCTGCAAGCTCGTTCATGTTATGTTCTACTTGCTCATATATGTTTTTCATTTATTATCTCCAATGCCGGCTATATTCGCCCAAACCCTTTAAGATACAACAAATTCTGAATTATCCACTGACTCTTCCACCAATTCTTACTGATTGCCCACTCATCGGGAAAGTTGCCACCCCAAGTCCAGCCGATATTCCACGAGCCGTCGTCCTCTTGGGCATTTATGATATAGTCGCACTCATAATCGGCAATTTCTTTGTTGTCGGCATAGTATTCACTGTCCTTTGAATGAATAAAGGTTGACGGCTGACAAACATAGGCAAACCACTTTGAAGTATCTCTTTCAATAAGATTATTGACGGACTTGTGAAGTTTTTCTCTTAACGCTTTATAGGGAATAAGGTGTGTCGCCTTCGCCTTTTGAAACAGCTCTGCCATTTGTATATAGCAAGCACAGGTGTGCATATCATTAAGCTTTTCGGGAGAAAGAGCCTCTATTGCTTCGTTTGCTATACGCACACCGAGGCGGAAAAGCTCGCTGTCTTTTTCTGCATATCTTACAATAAAGCCCGCCGCTTGTGTTGTGCCGTTATAGTCGGTGTGGCAGGCACTTACGCTTTCGGTATGCCACCACGGTGCGTGGGGATAATCATTGTTGCTCGGGACGGTGATAGCCCAAGTTTTCCCGTCGAAAAAAACTCCGCTTTCGTACCATTTTAGTAAGTCTTGTATTACAGGATGCGACGAATCCTGCCAGTCAATTTCTCTGATTATTCCGCTTGCAGAATTGGAATGTAACGGTATTGAGTTGGGATTCCAACAATCAGCCTCTACGGCGTGACCGAAACCGCCGTCAGCGTTTTGGTAGTAGGACAGCACATCCATTACATCTTCCTCGCTTCCGTTTTCAAAATGATAGCGGAAACGTGCCAAATCAAGGGGTCTGGCGTTGCGGTATATGAATGATTTTGATTTTTCAAAAACAGAACTCATAAAAGTGTGTCCTCCTCATTTTGACATAAATACTCCTTAAAATCCCCAACAAACTGATTACCGCACCTTGCAAGCTCACCCATAACTCGGTCTATTCCTTCCTCGGTTTTGAACCAGTTATCCTTTGTAATATTGTAGCAAAACACAGGGCAAACAATAAACCCAACATCAGGAAACGCCATTTGGTAAAGCACAAGGCAACGGCGTGCGTGAAAAGCCTTGCAGACGATGATTGCCGTTTTGATTTCTATACCCTTTTCATCGACAGCCTTTCTTGAAAGAAACGCATTATCACGGGTGTGTCCCGATTTATCCTCGCCAACAATTACTTCGGCAGGTACGCCGTTTTTTATCAGCACATCGGTAAAAAATTCGCAGTCTGTTTTATAGTCGCCGTCATATACATCCGCTTTTGACCGGACACCCTGCCATTTGTCGCGCTTTACGCTGACACCGCCGGAGGGTACAAGCCATTTTGCAAAGCCTTTTTTGTAAAGCTCGGCGGCATATTCCGGCTGTTCGGGGTGTGAGCCACCGGGAAGGAAAATTGCATCGGCTTTTTCGGGAGTGTCGGAAATGAATATGAAATTTGAGATGTCGGTTATTATTTTGTTGTTCATTGCGTCGCCCCCGTTTAATCTATTACCTTATATTATACCACCCACCCCTCCCGCTGTCAATCAACTGTGAGTTTACACAAACCCCTTTACTTTTTCACAATAATAATGTAAGATATTTCTTAGAATTTGCGCGAGGAGGGAAAGTATGTTCACAAGAAACGAAAAGAGCGGCGTCGTCTACTACACAAGCCCCATACTTGAAAGTCACGGCATAGTCCACGGCTTTTTCACACGTCACGGCGGCAAAAGCTGCGGTGCTTTTGATTCCCTCAACGTAAGCACGGCGCGAAAAGACAGCGGCGGCGAGTGCGACAAGGCACAAAATGTATTTGAAAACTACCGTCTTGCCCTATCGGCGCTGGGCACTGTTCCCGAAAGAGCCGTCGGTGCAAAGCAGGTACACGAAAGTACGGTTTTAAGGGTGACGGATGAAGATTCTGCAAGGGGCATAAATCCGAGTTTTCCCGAATTATCGGGCTGTGACGGGTTATTTCTTGACGGCGCGGCTTGCAACATTGATACCCTTTGCGTCAAGACCGCCGACTGTGTACCGATACTCCTTTCATCCAAAGACGGAAAAGAGGTTTCTGCAGTTCACGCAGGCTGGCGTGGAACGGTCGCCGATATTGTAACAAAGGCGGCAGAAAAATTCACCTTTAAAAAGGAAGATATACTCTGCGCAATAGGTCCCTGCATCGGTGTCTGCTGTTACGAGGTGGGCGAGGAAGTATATGATGCAGTTAAAAGGCTGTTTGCTTTCAAGGGAATTGAAGAAAAGGCGGACGGAATGTTCAGAAATGTCTGCACCTGTTCGGCGCAAACCAAGAAAAAGGCAAATCTTTCCGAGATTAACAGGCAGTTATTATTGAACTTCGGCATACCCGAGGAAAATATAGATGTATCGGGAATCTGCACGGCTTGTCACGAGGATGAGTTTTTCTCCCACAGAGCAAGCGGCGGATTTTCGGGGACGTTTGTGTCGGCGGTTAAAATCGGTTCCGATTAAAGGCTTCCCCGTTTATGGGGCACGACGCGTCAAGAAAACAACCCTGTGTGGTTGTTTTTAGCCAAAGCTGATTGCAAGCTATGCTTGCAATCAGGGCAAGGCTGTCGAGCTTGCGAGACTGAGGAGGTATAGAGTTAACATTTCAACCTCATCCGTCACTCCGTGACACCTTCCCCACGCTTTGGGGAAGGCTTTGAAAATCATCTTCAAAAAGGAAGCAGTATGAAAGACACATACAACAAAGCATATCTTGAAATAACAAATATATGTAACCTTTCCTGCTCGTTCTGCAAGGGCACCGACAGGGACAAGTGCTTTATGTCGGAGGAAAACTTCACGGTTGCCGCGACAAAGTTAAGACGGCTTACTTCATACATATATTTTCACGTGCTCGGTGAGCCGACTCTGCACCCAAAGCTTTCAAGGTTTTTAGAGATATGCCGAGAGCTTGATTTCAAGGTTATAATCACCACCAACGGCACGCTTGTGTCAAAGGTCGGGGATATTTTACTCGGTTCCCCTGCCCTTCACAAGGTCAACATTTCACTTCACGCACTTGAAGCAAACGACAATTTATCCTTTGACGAATATCTTGACGGCTGTGCTGATTTTGCAAAGAAAATGTCAGACATTGGCAAAATAAGTGTTCTTCGACTCTGGAACGGAGACTGTGACGGCAGGTACAACAGCGGAAAGCTCAACGACGGTATAATTTCGCGTTTGGAAAAGAGCTTTGACAAATCTTTATGGAAAGAAAACACAAAGGGATACAGGCTCTCGGACAAGCTGTTTTTGGAATTTGCCGAGCGTTTTGAATGGCGGGAAAATGATGACGACGAAAAAGTTCGTTGCTACGGTCTTCGTGACCAGATAGGCGTGCTTTGTGACGGCAGAATAGTTCCCTGCTGTATCGACTGCGACGGTGCGATAACTTTGGGCAACATATTCACCGACGATATAATTGATGTAATAAGTTCACCTCTTGCAAAACAAATAGCGGAGGGCTTCAAAAACGGAAAGGCTGTGCATCCATACTGTAAAAAGTGTGGGTTTGTGCGGACAAGGCTGTAAGAGAGTTAGAAGTTAGAAGTTAGAAGTTAGGAGTTAGGAGTTAGGAGTTAGGAGTTAATGGATATTATAAATTCAATCTACATTTTACTTGCAGGCATATTCTGGGGGAGTATGGGGCTTTTTGTTCACGTGCTTACGGACACCTTCGGATTTTCTTCAATTCAGGGTGCTGTTATCAGAATAACAACCTGTGTTATAATCCTCGGCGTTTTTCTTCTTATAAAAGACAGAAATTTGTTTAAGGTGAGTCCAAAGCACCTGCCTTTACTTGCTGCAAACGGACTTATAAGTGTTCTGCTTATGACCTCCTTTTACTTTGCCTCGGTAAGTGCCGGAACCTCTATGTCAATTACGGCGGTGCTTGTATACACGGCGCCGTTTATTGTAGTTATCGTATCCTGCCTTTTTATGGGTGAAAGGTTTACGCTTCAGAAGGTTATTTCCCTCATAATTGCCTTTGCAGGCTGTTGTCTTGTTTCGCTTACGGACTCGGGAAAATCAACACCCTTAGGGCTTATTTTCGGCGTATGCTCGGGTATTTCCTATGCGCTTTACAGCATACTCAGCACGGTGGCTCTGAGAAGAAAGCTTCACTCCTTCACCGTCACCTTCTACTCCTTCGTTTTTGCATCTATAGGCTGTATTTTTATTGCAATCTTTACGGATATGGGTTCTGTTTTTGCATCGGTCTCCGATATTCCAAAGCTCGCTCTTGCGATGTTCGGCACAGGGCTTGTAACTGCAGTTCTTCCCTTTACCCTTTACACCAAGGGTCTTTCGGGCACAAGTCCCGCAAAGGCTTCGATTATGGCATACATTGAGCCTATTGCCGCCTGTGTTTTCGGTTACTTCAGGGGTGAAAAGCTTACTCCTCTTATGATTCTCGGAATCATACTTACGGTTACGGCAATCGTATTCCTCAACATAAAAATACCGTTTCTTTCGGGCAAGGAAAAGCAATGAAAAATGTACTTATAAGTGCCTGTCTTTTCGGCGAAAAATGCAGATATGACGGCAAAGACAATCTGATAGGTGGGCTTGATTTACTCAAGGACAAATGCACTCTTATTCCCGTATGCCCCGAGGCTCTCGGCGGACTTTCAACACCGAGAAATCCGTCGGAAATTGTCGGTGACAGGGTTATTATGGATAACGGGAACGACGTTACTGCAGAATATTCAAGAGGTGCCGAAATTGCCCTCAGAACAGCCCTTGAAAACGGCTGCAAAATCGCTCTGATGAAGGCAAAAAGTCCGTCGTGCGGTGTCGGCAAAATCTACGACGGGACATTTTCAAGGACACTTACCGACGGTGACGGAATTACCGCAAGGCTCTTAAAGAAACACGACATAAAAGTTTTTGACGAAACCGAAGTTCCCGAATTGATTCAACATCTCGTAGGGGTCAAAGCCCTGCATCGACCCGCAAAACACGGAGGAATAAAATGACAAATTCATCCCTTATCTACATAAAAAAATACGGCAAATACTTAATGCTTCACCGTATCAAGAAAAAGAACGATATGAACCACGACAAGTGGATTGGCATAGGCGGAAAATTTGAAGAGGGCGAAAGTCCCGAGGATTGTGTGAGACGTGAGACAACCGAGGAAACAGGGCTTGTTTTGGGCAAGGTAGAATACCGCGGAATTATCACCTTTGTTCTTGGTGACGAAACCGAGTATATGCATCTTTTCACATCGAGCGACTTTTCGGGAAAACTCAAAGAGGTATGCGATGAAGGCAACCCCGAATGGGTGGACATTCCCGAGGTTTACAAGCTTCCCATATGGGAGGGTGACAAAATATTCCTGAAATTGATTGAAAATGATGACACGCCGTTTTTCTCGCTGAAACTTGTGTATGAAGATGATGTGCTCAAAGAACACATTTTATACTAACAAAAAACCTTGCAGGATTTTACTCTTGCAAGGTTCTTTTTATTATTGAGCTTTAAAAAATGTCCCAACGTCCTTACCCTCAAGCAGGTCATAGAGCTTTTCGGGTTTATTGCCGATAGTAACATACATATCAATACCTCTGTCGGTGACATATTTTGCCGCCTCAAGTTTGGTTGCCATACCGCCCGTACCTCTGTTTGAGCCTGCACCGTTTGCGAGGGATATGATGCTATCGTCGATTTTTTCCACCTTATGTATAAGCTTTGCGTTTGGATTTGTTCTGGGGTTATCGTCGTAAAGTCCCTCGATATCCGACATAATTATAAGCTTATCTGCCTCGACAAGTCCTGCAACTATTGCAGACAGAGTATCATTATCGCCGAACACCTTTTTGGGAGACTCAATCTGATGATGGCTTACAGAGTCGTTTTCGTTAACTATCGGAATAATACCGTTCTCAAGCAGTGCCGAGAAGGTGTTTTTAAGGTTATTTCTTCTATAGTCGGACTCGATATCCTCTTCGGTGAGAAGAATCTGAGCTACCATATTGCCATATTCGGAGAAAAGCTTATCGTAAAGGTGCATAAGCTCGCACTGTCCCACGGCTGCAGCCGCCTGCTTCATTTTCATATCTTTAGGTCTCTCACTGAGTCTCATTTTACTGACACCGACGGAAATTGCACCCGACGAAACAAGTACAACCTCGTACCCTTCATTTCTCAGATCCGACAGCACCTGACAGAGCTTGTCAAGTGTCTTTATGTCCACCGAGCCGTTTTCGTGGGTGAGTGTCGATGTGCCGACTTTTATAACTATTCTGTTTTCTGTTTTTTGCATTTTTTGTCTTCCTTTGCTTACGGACGACCAAAGGTCGCCCCTACTATTCTCGAATCTGTCCGTTGCCGAGCACCACATACTTTGTCGTCGTAAGTGCTTCAAGTCCCATAGGCCCACGGGCGTGCATCTTCTGTGTAGAAATGCCTATTTCCGCACCGAGACCGAATTCTTCGCCGTCGGTAAAGCGGGTTGATGCGTTTACATACACCGCTGCAGAGTCGATTTTGGTTGTGAAATAGTCGGCGTTTTCTTCATTCTCGGTAACTATCGCTTCGCTGTGCTTAGTGGAGTGTTCGTTGATGTGCTCCACCGCTTCAAAAGCATCTTTTACAACCTTGACGGACAAAATGTAGTCGTTGTACTCGGTATAAAAATCCTCTTCCGTTGCAGGAGTAATATCGGGCAAGATTTTGAGAGTCTTTTCACAGCCCCGAAGTTCAACATTCTTCTCTTTCATTCTTTCCTGCATCATAGGCAGGAACTTTTCGGCAACCTTTTCGTGTACAAGAAGATTCTCTGCGCTGTTGCACACACTCGGTCTCTGTGCCCTGGCGTTGAAGCAAATCTCGTTTGCCATATCAAGGTTTGCCGACTCATCAACATACACGTGGCAGTTACCTGCACCCGTTTCGATAACGGGTACGGTCGCATTTTCCACAACGCTTTGGATAAGCCCTTTACCACCTCTCGGGATAAGCACGTCAATTTTGCCGTTTGCCGTCATAAGCGCTTTGGCAGAGTCACGTGAGGTATCGGAAATTACATTCACGCAGTTTTCGTCAAAGCCGCATTTTTCAAGAGCACGTCTTATGGAATTACACAAAGCAAGATTTGAATTTATCGCCTCTTTGCCGCCTCTGAGAACGCATACGTTTCCGCTTTTAAGGCAGAGACACGCCGCATCCACCGTAACATTGGGACGGGATTCGTATATAATTCCCACAACGCCTAAGGGTACGGATACCTTTCTTATTTCAAGTCCGTTTGGTCTTATGCTTGTTTCGGATTTTCCGACAGGATCAGGAAGGGCAATAACCTTTCCGATTGCATTTGTTATGGCACAAAGCTTATTTTCGGCAAGGCTGAGTCTGTCAATCATAGCCTCGGACATGCCGTTTTGTCTTGCATTTTTAATATCCTCTGCGTTGGCATCAAGGATTGCTTTTGTGTCCTCTGTAATAGCCCTTGCCACTTCGCCAAGAATATTGTTTTTTTCGCTTTCGGATGCCGAAGAAAGCTGAAAGGAAGCCTTTTTCGCACCGTCAAAAACAAGGTCAAGATTACTCATTTATATCACCTGCTATCAGTTTATAAAGCTCGTCTGTATTATCTATAAAAAAGTCAGGTTTTGTGTCCTTGAAGCCGAATTTTCCGTGGAATCCCCAGGTAACGCCCGCACAGGGTACGCCTGCGTTATGCGCAGTTAAAACATCCACGAGGGAATCGCCTACATACAGGAGGTTTTCACGTTTTTCTCCCATAAATTCAAGTGCCCTGTCAACACATTCTCTTTTTGGCTTTACGGGCTTGTCGCCGCCTGTTCCCGAAATGTAGGAAAATGTACCCTCTCCAAAGAAGATATCACAAAGCATTTTCACGTGTCTTTCGGGTTTATTTGACACCACCGAGAGAACACACCCTTCCTTCTTCAGCTGTTTTACAAGCTCGACAATTCCGTCGTATGCCACAGTTTCGGTGCATACGTTTTTGTCATAATTGGAAAGATATATTTCGAGGGTTTCACGAACCGTTTTTTCGTCCTTTTTACCCTCGGGCAAGGCTCTTTCAATAAGCTTATATGCCCCGTCGTTGATAAAGGTACGCGTTTCCTCGTAGGTATGCTCGGGATAACCGAGACTTTTCATTGTCAGGTTTATGTTGTGCTTTATGTCGCCTATGGTATCAAGAAGCGTACAGTCAAGGTCGAACATAATGCAGGTATATTTCTTTGCCACTTCTTACTTCTACCTTTTACTTCTCACTTTTTCTTACAGCTCGTCGATAGATTTTTCGTATGCCGACGCCACGTTTTCCAAAAACCACTTTACTTCCGGCACCTTTTCTCCAAGCTCAGATACAATTTTCTGTGAAGATTCAAGCGCCTTTTTAAATTCGTTATTGCCGTTTTTATATTCTTCAACACATTTGAGATATGCGCAAAGCTTATCTGCCGCCTTGACTATCGTTTTCGCTTCCGGGTCAAGCTCCTCGAAAAGAAGCACATCGGAAAAATCGCTCTTCAGCTCGTCGGGGAGCTTTGAAAGGGCGTTATCAAGGGCGTTTCTCTCGAGAGATTTATAACTGTCACGGATAGACTCGTTGAAGTATTTTACGGGTGTGGGAAGGTCGCCCGTGAAAATCTCGCTCATATCGTGATAAAGGGCATATACGGCAACCTTGTTCTGGTCATAGCTTTTACCGAAATATCTGTTGCCTATAACACAGAGGGCGTGGGAAAGCATAGCACACTCCGCGCTGTGCTCGGTAAGGTTTTCGTTCCGAAGATTTCTCATAAGTCCCCAGCGGTTGATATACTTCATTCTGGAGGCAAGTGCAAAAAAGGAATACTGCGCCATATTAATCACTCTCATTCGTTTAATCGGAGTATATTATATCACGGGCGAAAAATAAAATCAACACTTATTTAATTTATTATATAAACTAAAATAATGTGTTAATTTAGATTGAAATTGCTTTACTT
>CAZTNR010000066.1:0-12267 GCA_964614955.1 uncultured Oscillospiraceae bacterium
CTCGATAGAGTAGCTTCTGTACTGCTTATAAGCCTTGTCAACGGCTGCGAGCGCTTCACTCATTGTGGGGAAAACGCCCTTCTGCTTGTTAGGGCTGCCCATTGTGGATTTTACTACGCTTGCTACGATTTCGCTAATCAATCTTTCGTCCAGCATATTACTTCTCCTCTTTATGTAAAGTGTAATTTATAAACCTTTTTACGCACAGCTTGGACAGCCCTGCCCTCGAATTTTGCAGTTCTGCCCTCGAAATGTGGTTTTTTGTTAAAGTTTCTGTTGATTTCTGTGTGGTTTTTTGTGGTTTTGGTGTCACAAAACGCCAACAAAAGTCAACATCATTCAACATTACAACATATTATAACACGGATACGCAAATAAGTCTATAAGCAGATTGCACAAATTTTGGAACGATTTGTGTGCACGTTTTACAAAATTATGTGATGTGTTGTTGTTTTGGAACCAAAACAGTCAACAACGCCCTATGTTACAACAAAAAAAGCAGTCTTCCGACTGCTTAATTCTCATAATGGGGTGGGATATGGGATTCGAACCCATGGCCTCCAGGGCCACAACCTGGCGCTCTAACCAACTGAGCTAATCTCACCATATTAGGTGTGCTCTGAAGATTCAGAGCACAGTGGCGTGCCTTGAGGGACAAATCTGCTTCGCATCTTTCTTGCTCACGCCAAGGCGTTTCGCACCTTTTGGCTAAAAAAGTGCCGTCGGGCACATTTTCTTGATGCCAAAAGCCCTCTCAGGGTTCGAGTCCCTTTGGACTTTCGTGCAACTTGCAAGACTAGATGCTCTTGCTTGTCATCGTAAGACGTTTGGCGTGCCTTGAGGGACTCGAACCCCCGACCTACTGCTTAGAAGGCAGTTGCTCTATCCAGCTGAGCTAAAGGCACAGATATAATAAAAATATGGAGCGGGTGAAGGGAATCGAACCCTCACGACCAGCTTGGAAGGCTGGAATTCTAGCCATTGAACTACACCCGCATCAAGGCTTGTCCGCTCTTGCGACTCACATATGATAACACAAATAAAATTATTTGTCAAGCCTTTTTTTGCGATTTTTGGGAATTTGCAAACTTTTCACACGCGAAAGCAACTATTAACTGCCCGTTTTGTGCGAAGTGCCACTTTTTATGTCATTTACAAAACAACCCGACCGCCGAAGTTCCGGTGGTCGGGTTGTTTTTGCGGGTCGATGTGAGCATCGACCCCTACAATGTTATTTGTAAAACAATCCTGAGTTTGACCGCTTGCCTTTATGGCGGTCAAACGGTATGCCACTCGGGCATCTGTAACACATTTATGCCAAAAACGTAGTCCCGATTTCTTTTCTCTTTGGTTCTTTCTCTTTTCAGCAAAGAGAAAGAACAGGATAACCTGCTTTTTCGTGCGCCTCATAAAGCTCGTCGCACATCTTGATGATGTCGTCTATAGAAAGCTCGGAGGATGTGTGCGGGTCAAGCATTGCTGCGTGATAAATGTGTTCCTTCTTGCCTGTTACAGCCGCTTCAATTGTAAGAAGCTGAGGATTTATGTTTGTCATATTCATCGCCGCAAGCTGAACGGGAAGTCTGCCCACGTGACAACCCTGCACACCGTTGCCGTCAACAAGACAGGGCACTTCTACGCAGGCATCGGAGGGTAGGTTTGTAATAAAACCGTTGTTAAGCACATTGCCGCCGATTTTGTAGGATGTGTTTGTTGTGATAGCCTCCATAATTCTGGATGCATATTCGTGGGAACGGGCATGCTCAATGTTGCCGCCTGCCATAATTTCTTCCTTCTGCTTTTTCCAGCCGGCAATCTGTTCTACACAGCGTCTGGGATATTCGTCAAGAGGAATGTTGAATCTGTCAATAAGCTCGGGATACTTTGCCTTTATGTAGAAAGGATTGTATTCCGCATTGTGTTCGCTGGACTCTGTTACATAATAGCCAAGCTTGTTTATGTAGTCGATACGAACCATATTCCAGTGCTTTTCGTCGTTTACGACAGCGGCACGGCGTCTTATTTCGGGATAAAGGTCATTGCCGTCCTTGTCATATACTTCAAGAAGCCAGCCCATATGGTTGATGCCTGCAATAAGCTCTCTGCCGATTTCAACATTTTCCATCTTCAGAGTGTCAAAAAGACTCTTTGTACAAACCTGTACGCTGTGGCAAAGACCGACAGTCTTAACCCCCGTGTATCTCTGCATATAGCCCGAAAGAATTGCCATAGGGTTTGTGTAGTTAAGGAACCACGCATCGGGACAAACCTCTTCCATATCCCTTGCAAAGTCTTTAAGTACGTGGATTGTACGAAGACCTCTGAAAATACCGCCTATTCCGAGGGTATCTGCAATTGTCTGACGAAGACCGTACTTCTTGGGAATTTCAAAATCGAGGATTGTGCAGGGGTCATAGAGACCTACCTGAATTGCGTTTACAACAAAATTTGCACCGCGAAGTGCTTCCTTTCTGTTGGGAACACCGTGGTACTTTTCAATCCTTGCCTTGCCGCCGTTGTACTTGTTGTTGAGGGCAGTGAGCATTACATAGGATTCTTCGAGTCTTTCGGCGTCAATGTCGTAAAGCGCAATTACCGACTCGCAAAGCGACGGTGTCAGCATACAGTCACCGAGAACGTTCTTGGCAAACACGGTGCTTCCCGCACCCATAAATGTAATCTTCGGCATAAATTGACATCCTTTCGTTTGTTGTTTTGTGTCCTTACAAATCAATAATATCACATAAATAAGCAAAAATCCATTGATTTTTGTAACAATGTGGTGTTATTATAATAAAATTACAAAACCACATTAAAAAGGCGGTGACGGTATGCCTCAGATGAACTTTACACAGGGGATAATGAAATACAGCGACATAAAACCTATCTTTGCAGGTATGTCACAGTGCAAAAGCCTGCACAGCTACGGCCCTGCCGTAAGACACCACTGTATTATACACTACTGCGTAAGGGGCAAAGGATTACATAAGGCTTCACTATATGGAAAGTATCAGCGTCGAGCAGCTGGCAAACAGCTTCAACATAGACCGCCGCTATCTTCTGAGGCTTTTCAAACGTGACTTCGGTATAACAATTGTAAATTATATTGTCCGCACCCGTCTTGATGCGGCATATGATTTTTTGCGCTCGGGCTTTCCCGTCAACAAAGCAGCCGTTATGTGCGGCTATACCGATGCCTACAACTTTTCAAAGATGTTCAAAAAGTATCACGGCATATCCCCCTCCGAGGTAAAACCGGGAAAAACCGTTCCCGACAAAAAAGCCGACTCAAACGAAGACTTTATATTCTGCAATTAAAAAATCCCCGAAAGGGGATTTTTATTTATCCGAAATTGTAAAGTGAAGCGCCGATACCGTCTCGTTTTCAAGAAGCCTGTCGATAATTGAGGAAATCACGGCTGCATCCGATACGGTTATAGCCTCAGGTGTTGCAACAGGGGCTTCGAACCATATACGGTAGATGTCTTCCGAATCCACGATGCCGCAGTAAAAGCCAAGTGCCTCAAAGGCTGAAACAAGCGCTCTTTCAAAAATGTCACCCTCGTCGCCCCTGCCCTTTGTAAAAATGTTTATTCTGACGGCATTTACTTCATCAGCCCGCCCGATTGAAAAACAGACCTTTCCCGTTTTGCTGAACCTTTCGGCAAGTGCCGCCGCACTTACAACAAGCTTGAAAAACGCTTCAGGTGCGGTAATGCAGATGCCTTCCTCGGTTCCGTCGGTTATAAGCTCGGTTTGGCTTTGGTTGACCGTCTGTATAAACCTGCACAGCTTTTCAAGTCCCGTCATAAGAGGAAAGGTAATTGTTCTGTCAGCGTCTCTTCCTGCCCGTGCAAGATCCATCAGCTCAAGCACACCGCTTATCTTTAAACCGAAAAGCCATTTTACGGGCATTCTCGGCAAGGGTGAAACGGCAAGATTTTCGAAGGATTCGAGATAATCCCTGTAGCTGCAAAGCCTTAGGGCATAGTCGTGAAGACCGATACTGCCCTTTTCACTGCTTGAGCATACAACACATCTTGAAAAGCCGAAATCATCCTTTGAAACCACAATACATTCTTTGGAGCTTCTGCTTTCTGCAACAAAGGCATCAGAAAGCGTCATACGCGACTGAAAATACTCTGTTTCCCTCTCGTCGATAAGGGAATATATGCTTTCAAAATCCGCCTTTTCAAGCCTTTTCCCGCAAACTATATGTCCCGCACCGTCAATAAGAAAAAACGGCGTATCCTGTGGAAGTATGTGGACCTCTCTGCAGAACCTTTCAAAAACGGTGTTTGCCTTTCTTAAGCTTTTCGGAGGTTGGCGATACATCTTGCAAACACCTCCTCGGCACGTCTTGCAAAGCTGTACTGCGAGAAAGCCTCATCACTCTGCTTTATTTCGGCAATCCGCGATGCCACAATTATCCTTCTGTCATCGGCATATTTCTTTAACATTTTTCTGCCCGTTTCACTTGCGGCAAGCACCTGTGTATACAGAGGAGTGCTTTTTGACATCTGCTTTGTAACGCCGAAAAGAGAAAAGAGAAGCATACGTCTTATCTTTGCATCGGTAAGTGTCTTTGATGAAAGAAGAGAGAGAAATTCTTCATAGCTCTCTGCCTTTGCCGCATTCTTTATTATGGCGTGTTCGCTTCCCGTGCTTACCTCGGCTATATCCGAAAGCTCAGACGGAGTCTTTTGCATAAGGCTGATATGAAGATAGCTGTAAAACGGTTCAAAGCTCTGTACGATTCCGTCAAGGCTGCAGTTCTCGGGCATATTCTTTCTTGCAAAAGCGTCGTTCTCAGAGTCAAAGATGTTCCTTCTTATGTAGGAGGATGAGGCGAAGCTTTCATCAAAGCCGCCTCTGGGCGTTTCTCTTTTTACCGCTATGGGGAAAAGGCTTCTGTTTGCCTTGAGATATTCAACACCGAGTATGTCATTGGGTCGGGTTACAACGTCGGCATATTCTCTGCCAAGCTCTTTTTCAATCAGCATTTCACGGGCTGCGGCATAGCTGAGATTGGGTTCTGACTTTTGCTTATCCACCGCTTTTTTATGAAAACCCTCTCCGAGCACGTCTGCTACAGCCGAAAGCTTTTCCACATCCGCACACTCAGAGCCGAAGCCGAAGGATGAACAAAGACCGCTGTTTTCGAGAATTGAAATTCCTGCCCTTGCAAACCCCTCTGCCCCGAGAGACGAAAAGGGAAACGGGATTTCGAGAACTATATCCGCACCGTTTTCAACGGCGTTTTTTGCACGTACCGATTTATCCTGAAAAGCAGGCTCGCCTCTTTGAACAAAGCCGCCGCTCATTGCACACACTATAAAGCCTGCACCCATATCCTTCAGGGTCTTTATCTGATGTGCGTGTCCGTTATGAAAGGGATTGTATTCGCATACAATTCCCGTGCCCTTTGAAAATTCCTTCACCGTCTCACCCCTTCAGTCAAACAAGTCAAATATTTTTAAGGTTATCCTGCAATCCGACAGGATTATACCCCCGGTATGCTTATCTTTGAGCTTTTCGATTTCTTCTTTGTTTATTCCGTATGATGAAAGCACGCTGTCCTGTTCCACCACACCCACGTTGCACAGCGGAGGAAACAGAACGCACCACCAGTTTTTGCCTTTTCCGTCGCCGATTATCACCCTTACCGAAAGATATTCCCCTTCCGGGAATTTAAGGTCACCGTAGGTTTTCTCGGGATAAAGCTCTTTTCCCACAAGCACGACGGCTTCTCTGTCACTGCCGTTTTGTTCCAACACGCTTTTTGCCGCGTTTTCAAGAAGCCGCTTGTTTTTCCCGGCAATTCTCACTGCCTCGTCCACACTCCGACAGTCGGAAAACAGCTTATACGTAACATCAAGAATTCCGTCACGCACCTTATACTTCATATCCTGGTCTTCTTTGCTGTCGGAATTTGCTATAACGTGAAGCCTCAGCACCTGTGAGCAGATTGATGCGGAAGACACACCCTCCTTTGCCGACACGCCGATAAGGGCAAACAGCACAAAGAAGCAAAAAAGTGCGAATAAAGTCGAAAAGTTTTTCTTCAAAATAACCACTCTCCTTGTTCTCTGAAAGGATTATGGTCATCTTTTTTATTCGTTATTCACCTTTATACATTTTTTGGAAATCCGAGTCGTCAAAAGAGTAAACCTCTTTGAGACCTTGCTTTTTAAGCTTATCAAAGCAGGCTCTGCATTTTTCCACGTCATCAAAGAGCCCGAACACAGCCGAGCCGCTTCCCGACATCTGCGAGCAAAGAGCGCCGAGCTCTTTCATTTTTTTCTTTATATCATCGATTTCGGGAAGTCTGGGTATGCAGACCGATTCAAAGTCGTTCATTATTCCGCAGGCAACAGAGGAAAGGTCTTTATCCAAAAGCGCCTTTTCCATATTGTCGGTTGCAAGCTTTGAATAATCGTCGCCGTACTTTTTATCGTATTCGCCGTAAATGCCCTTTGTGTTGATTCCTTCAAGCGGCTTTGCAATTACTATGCAGGTGTTTTCGGGAAGCGTTTCTATGCTTCTGCACACTTCCCCTCTGCCGCTGCAGTATGCGCTCATAAATCTTTCAAGGCAAAACGGCACATCACTGCCAAGAAGCGAAGCAAGCTCAAGCACTTCATCGTCCGAAACGCCCGAAAGAGCAGCTTTAAGCATATCAAGCACCGCCGCAGCATCGGCACTGCCGCCTCCCAAGCCTGCACCCGCAGGGGTTATCTTGGAAAGTGTAATTTTTACATCGGCGCTTTTGCCCGTGTTTTCGGAGTATGCTCCGAGATACATCTTTGCCGCTCTGTATGCAAGGTTATCTTCCGACGGGCAAAGGTCGCTGTCGCAGGAAAAATCTATATTTCCTTTTCCCTCTTTTACAAAAAGCTCTATTTGGTCGCCGAGAGGTATTTTGTGCATAACCGTCTTTATATCGTGAAAACCGTCGCCTCTTTTTGTGCCGAGTATTTCAAGGGTCAGGTTGATTTTGCAGTATGCGGTTCTTTTCATAGGCTCACCCCGATTTATGCTTATCTTTAAATACAAGTATAGCACAAATCGGGGTGTTTGTCTATAGCGGAATTCAGGAGGCGTTATTCTTGTTGCGAAGCCTGAGACTATCTGCAACAAGAGCAATAAATTCCGAATTTGTAGGCTTGCCCTTGGCACTCTGCACGGTATAGCCGAAGAAGGAGTTTATAACATCAACATCTCCCCTGTCCCAGGCAACCTCTATGGCGTGGCGTATTGCCCTCTCAACACGTGATGAGGTTGTGCCGTACTTTTTTGCAACACCGGGATAAAGCTGTTTTGTTATGGAGTTTATAAGCTCGGTGTCGTGCATTGTCATTATAATAGCACTTCTTAAGTACTGATAGCCCTTGATGTGGGCGGGAACGCCTATCTGGTGTATTATTTTCGTTACCTGTGTTTCAAGGTCTGCATCGGCATCCTTTTCGGCTGTAATGAAGCCCTTCGATGCAGGCTTTTCCCTTTCCTTGACCGCACTTTCAATTCTGTTTGAAAGAGTAATGTACTCACAGGGTTTAATAATACAGTAGTATGCACCTGCTTCGGATGCTTCGGCAAGCATTTTGTGGTTGCCCACTCCCGTCACCACTATAAACACAGGGAAATAGGGCGAAAGACGATTTTTGGTTTCGTTCATCACCTCTATACCGTCAAGTCTCGGCATAAGAATGTCAAGAACCACGACGTCGGGTCTTGTTTCCTCAATAAGCCTTATTGCCTCATAGCCGTCGGAGCAGTCTCCGACAATCTGATAGCCCTTCTTGCCGAGAAAGCTCTTGAGTCCTATTCTGAATTCAGGGGAGGAGTCTGCGATTAAGATTCGTTTTGTTGTCATTTTTATCACCTTTCTTTGAAATTTTCGTCAAACCTCATCTTTTTCTGTACCCGTATTCTACCATTCGTTAAAATATTAGTGTACTCAACAGACAAAATGTTAATAATTTTAATTTCAGGGTGTTTTTTTGTTATAAAAGGAGTGAAGAATGACGTAGATACGTGTTTTTTTATGTCGCAGAGGCACGAAAAAATGCTCTTTGTCACAAATCTTTTTCAAACAAATATGAGCAAATTTTTGCGAAAACGACGACGGGTGACACGTTTTCCTCTGTTACGTCATCGAAAAGTATACATACAGATATTCTCGGATTCTCTATGGGATAGACACCGCAGAACCATTTATGCACATATTCGACGCCGTCCTTGTTAAAACGACCCGTTTGTGCAGTTGCCGTTTTTCCTCCCGTGTTTACTCCATATATCCCGCCTGCCTTTCCCGTTCCGTCAGAAACACACATTTTCATCATTTCTTTCAGCTTTTTGCAGGTGCTTTCCGAAAAAATTCTCGTCTTTTCCCCAAAGCCGTCGGTCTCAAAGCTGCCGTCTTTTATCTGCCCCTTTACCGTCCCGAGTCCTGTAAGATATCCCGTTGATGCCGCACCGACCACCCTTATCATATCAATCGGTGACAGGCACAAATCCCCCTGTCCGAAGGATATATTTGCAAGATACCCGTCAGATGCATTATTCTCATCTATAAAATAGTTTGTGCTCTCCTCTACAAAATCCGCCCTTGTCGGCACGTCAAGCTCCAGCTTCTTTGCCGTTCCGATTATCTGCCCTATGCCGATTTCTCTGCCTAAGTTTATAAAATAGGTGTTACAGGACTCGGCAAAAGCCGTTTTCATATCTATTTTACCGTGACCGTCGTATTTGTGGCATTTGAAAATGTTTCCGTCTGCTTCTGTACTTCCCTCACAGGTATATTCGAGGCCATACAGCTGCTCGTCAAGCTCAAGGGCAGCTGCCGCCACGACGATTTTGAATACAGACCCCGGTGTGAAGGACATTACCGCCCGATTCAACAGCTCGCCCTTATCGGAATCAAGTATTTGTTCTATGTTTTCGGCATCATAATCGGGATAGCTTGACAAAGACAGAATTTCGCCCGTTTTTACATCCGCAACCACCACGGCACCCGACGGAATTTCCTGCGACAAGCCGTCGCAAAACAATTGCAAATCTTTATCTATGGTTGTCACAACACCGTCATCCGACAGATACTTTTGTGTATCAAGTGTAAATGCGGACAGGCTTTCTCTTTTGGCGTTGGTATCAAATCTTGCGCTCACCCTTGAATACAGTTCCTTGCCGACAAGGGTATCGTATGCCCGTCTTATGCCGCACACACCCTTTCCGTCAGAGTTACTGTAGCCGAGAAAATGCTTTGCAATATCATTATTCTGCTCATATCTTCTGAACACATAAACGCCGCTTACCTGTTTCGGAAGCTCGGAGGTAAGCGAGAGTGTAAAGGGCACACCCTCAATTACTTTTTCATATATTTCCGACATCTGCGCCGACTTTGACACCTGTGAAAGATTTACTGCACACCCGATTACATCGGTGCACTCTGCGGGATTTACAAGTGCAACATAGCCGTCTGCTTTATGTGAAATAACATATCCGTTTCTGTCATATATAAAGCCCGTTCTTTCGCAGACATCAATTCTTCCCGTATACTGCCCGTCAAGAACCTCGAGAGAACGGTTACTTTCGGGATTTGAAAGGCAAAAGAGTCTTGCCAGCAAAAGGGATGCGGCGGCAACTACGGCACAGTACAGAACACAAACCCGTTTCTGATAACACATATTCATCATCTCCATATTAATTTTTTCCTTATTTTGCAAAAAAATACCGCCTTGTCTTTTCAAAGCGGCATTTTTATGATATAATATGTAAAACAATTCTTCGGAGGCAGAAAATGTATCAGTTACTTGACGTTGCAAAGGGTTTTTTGGAAAGTATGGACATAAGAGAGGACTATGTTCTCTGTGATTTTACTATGGGAAACGGTTATGACACCGAGTATTTATGTAAGAAGGTGCCGAAAGGCAAGGTTTACGCCTTTGACATACAGGCACAGGCAGTGGAAAACACGAGAAAAAGACTTGCCGATGCAGGACACGACAACGCCGTAATCATCCACGACAGCCACGCAAAGGTGCTTGACTACGTAAAAGAGCCGATTAACGGCGGTATGTTCAATCTCGGATACCTTCCCGGCGGCGACAAGTCGGTGCACACAATGAGAGAGAGCACAATGCCTGCGATAGAGGGTGCAATTTCTCTTCTCAAAAAAGGCGGTATACTTGTAATTTCAATCTATCCCGGTCACGAGGAGGGCACACTTGAAGGTCAGATGCTCTTGGAAAAGCTATCGGAATTATCGAGATTTGAGTATTGCGTGACAAATTTCAGGATTATAAATTCGCCTGATGCGCCGTTTATTATTGCGGTGGAAAAATACGATAAATAATACAAGCAAGAAAAGCAGCCTTTCGGCTGCTTTTCTTAATCCTTTTTATGTGTTACAAAAACAATTATAATTGCCACAATAACAACTATGCCAAGAACCACAAGTGCCATCGGAAGCACAGGTCCCGAGACCATAACCGATGTCGGTCCGTCTGCACCGCCGATTACTCCGACGGATGCCGATTCCTTTGCACAGCCTGTCAGGAAAGACAAGACAAGTGCAAGTATAGGTAAAATTCTTTTCATATTCTGCCTCCTATGCTTTGGGCTTGAAACTATCTTTCAGCGTTACAATTCTATTGATAACATTCTTGTTGTGAAGGTCAACGCAGAAGTAGCCGGTTCTTACGAACTGGAATTTATCACCGCAATCAGACTCTGCCATTGCGGGCTCAAGCTTTGCGCCCTTCATAACCTTCAAGGAGTCGGGATTGATATAATCCTTGAAGTTTTCCATATTGATAACGCCCGTATCCTCGCAGGTAAAGAGGTTATCGTAAAGTCTTACCTCTGCATCAACTGCAAACCTCTTACTTACCCAATGGATTGTACCCTTTATCTTTCTGCCATCGGGAGGATTGCAGCCTGCTGTTTCTCTGTCAATTGTGCAGAGAAGCTTTGTTACGTTGCCGTTTTCGTCATAAAGTGCCTCATTACACTTAACCACAAATGCACTCATAAAGCGTACTTCAGAATCAAGCTTCATTCTCTGGTACTTTGGCGGAGGATTGTCGGAGAAGTCTTCTCTTTCAATGTAGAGGTGCTTTGTAAACGGCACCTTTCTGGAGGTGGGATTTTCAATAGTGGGGTTATCCACAACGTCAAAGTATACTACTTCATCCTCGTCCATATTTGTAATTTCAACCTCAATCGGGTCAAGCACTGCCATACGACGGGAAGCTGTTGTGTTGAGTTCTTCTCTCATACAGTGCTCAAGAAGTCCGTAGTCGCAAAGGCTTGTCGCCTTGGCAACGCCTGCAAGCTGAACAAAGCTAAAGAGTGCGGAGGGTGTATAGCCGCGGCGTCTGAGAGCACGAAGTGTGGGAAGTCTCGGGTCGTCCCAGCCGTCGGCAATTCCCTGCTCGATAAGAGCCTTGGAATAACGCTTGCCTATCTTTGTATATGTGATATTGAGCTTTGCAAATTCTCTCTGTTTGGGAGTATGCTTTATATCAATATTATTGATTACCCACTCATAGAGAGGTCTGTGATTTTCAAAATCCACATCGCAAAGGGAGTGTGTGATTTCCTCCATTGCATCCTGAATAGGGTGTGCAAAGTCATAAAGAGGATAGATGCACCACTTATCGCCCGTTCTGTGATGATGCGCTCTGAGAATTCTGTAGATAACAGGGTCGCGCATATTCATATTGGGGCTCTTCATATCAATCTTTGCTCGAAGCGTTTTTGAACCGTCGGGAAATTCGCCGTTCTTCATTCTTTCAAAGAGGTCCATATTTTCTTCTACGCTTCTGTTTCTGTAGGGGCTTTCCTTACCGGGTGTGGTAAGAGTGCCTCTGTACTCGTTGATTTCATCGCCTGTCAGGTCACATACAAATGCAAGACCCTTTCTGATAAGCACCTTTGCAAATTCATAGCATTCATCAAAGTAGTCTGAGCCAAAGCAAATTTTATAAGGCTCGATACCAAGCCAAGCAAGGTCTTCCTTGATTGCATTTACGTACTCGTCGCCCTCTTTTGCGGGGTTTGTATCGTCAAAACGCAGATTAAAAAGACCGCCGTATTTTTTTGCCGTGGAATAGTTAATCCAGATAGCCTTTGTATGACCGATGTGAAGATATCCGTTGGGCTCGGGAGGAAAACGTGTGTGAATTCTCGCTTCAAGTCCGTTTTCGATATCTTCGTCAATTATCTTGTGTATAAAATTAGAGCTGATATTTTCTTCTGACA
>CAZTNR010000067.1:0-1425 GCA_964614955.1 uncultured Oscillospiraceae bacterium
GCAGCAGGTGCCGGAGGCTCGGGCTTGTCGGCAACAAGTGCTTCAGTTGTGAGAATCATAGCAGCAACGGAAGCTGCATTCTGAAGAGCAGAACGGGAAACCTTTGTGGGGTCAACGATACCTGTTTCAACCATATCAACATACTTGTCGTTTGCGGCATCGTAGCCAACGCCAGCCTTGCTTGTCTTGATCTTCTCCAAGATTACGGAGCCGTCCATACCGGCATTCTGCGCAATCTGTCTTACAGGAGCTTCAAGAGCCTTAAGAACGATAGATACACCTGTCTTTTCATCGCCTTCTGCTGTTTCAAGAAGCTTTGCTACGGCAGGAATTACGTTTACAAAGCTGGTTCCGCCGCCGGGAACGATGCCTTCTTCAACAGCAGCCTTTGTTGCGTTGAGAGCATCTTCAATTCTTAATTTCTTTTCCTTCATTTCGGTTTCTGTTGCTGCACCAACCTTGATAACCGCAACACCGCCGGAAAGCTTTGCAAGTCTTTCCTGAAGCTTTTCTCTGTCAAATTCCGAAGTTGTTGTTTCAATGCCGGACTTTATCTGTGCAATTCTGCCCTTGATAGCATCAACGTCGCCTGCACCTCCGACAATTATTGTGTTTTCCTTGTTAATCTTAACCTGTCTTGCACGACCGAGCTGAGAAATCTGTGTGTCCTTGAGCTCAAGACCAAGGTCGGAGGAAATAACTTCGCCGCCTGTGAGAATAGCGATATCTGTAAGCATTTCCTTTCTTCTGTCACCAAAGCCGGGAGCCTTTACTGCTACGCAGGTAAATGTGCCGCGAAGCTTGTTCACGATTAGCGTAGAAAGTGCTTCGCCTTCGATATCTTCAGCAATAATAACAAGCTTCTTGCCCTCCTGAAGAATCTTCTCGAGAAGAGGAAGAATATCCTGGATGTTGGAAATCTTCTTGTCTGTGATAAGAAGAACAGCATCGTCGATAACTGCTTCCATCTTATCTGTATCGGTTACCATATAGGGAGAAAGGTATCCTCTGTCAAACTGCATACCTTCAACTACTTCGCAGTAGGTTTCGGCAGACTTTGATTCTTCAACAGTGATAACACCATCGCTTGTAACCTTTTCCATAGCATCTGCAATAAGCTTACCTATAACTTCATCAGCGGAAGAAACAGCACCAACTCTAGCGATATCCTGAGAACCGTTAACCTTTTTTGAAATCCTTCCCAGTTCTTCAACTGCAACATCAACTGCCTTGGAAATACCCTTACGGATAACCATAGGATTTGCACCTGCTACAACATTCTTCATACCTTCGTGAACAAAAGCCTGTGCAAGAAGTGTAGCGGTTGTTGTACCGTCACCTGCTGCATCGTTTGTCTTAGTTGCAACTTCTTTAAGGAGCTGTGCGCCCATATTTTCCATAGCGTCTTCAAGCTCGATTTCCTTT
>CAZTNR010000067.1:1435-12199 GCA_964614955.1 uncultured Oscillospiraceae bacterium
GATTGTAACGCCGTCGTTTGTGATAAGGGGTGCGCCGTACTTCTTGTCAAGAACTACGTTTCTGCCCTTGGGACCAAGTGTGATTTTTACTGTATCGGCAACAGCATCAACGCCGCGAACAAGGGCGTTTCTCGCTTCAATTCCGTATGCAAGTTCCTTTGCCATAATAAATTACCTCCAATTAGTCTTCAACTACTGCAAGAATGTCGGACTGACGAACAACATTGTATTCAACGCCGTCAAGCTTTACTTCTGTTCCTGCATATTTGCTTGTAATAACCTTGTCGCCCTTCTTAACGGTCATAACGACTTCCTTACCGTCAACGAGACCGCCGGGACCTACCTCGATAACCTCAGCAATACTGGGCTTTTCCTGTGCTGCGGCTGTAAGAATGATGCCGCTCTTTGTTGTTTCCTCTGCTTCGATTGTCTTAACGACAACTCTGTCAGCAAGTGGCTTAAGCTTCATAATGTTTATCCTCCTTAGAGATGTTATTAACTGTTTCATGTTTTTAGCACTCAAAGTCATCGAGTGCTAAAACACAAGTGTTATTGTATACTCCTGTTACCAAAAAATCAAGCATTTTTTGTCGGTTTTACATTATTTTAACAAATGTTTCACTTTAATGTCACCTTGCGGTAATTGCCTTTTCGACAAGATAGTAATTATCTTCTCTCAATGCAGTCAAAATGTCACCGTTATCTTTAATTTCCGTCATAAATTTTACACCGCCGACACCCACGTGGGTTATGTCGTGGCAATCTGAGCCTGCAATTTTGTGAAGCTTGTATTTATCTGCCCAGATTTTGGCAATGTCGTTTCTCTGGTCTTCCCACGGGTGTTCATATCCTTGTCCGCCGTTGAATACTTCAATACCGTAGAGATTTATGGGATTTACTATTTTCATATGATCTCTGAAGGGATGCGCCTGATAAAACACAAATCCGTCTTTGTCCGATATTTCTTTGAGCTTTTCGGGAGTCCACGCCATCATATCACCGTAGTCTACCAGCTGTTCGTATGTTACACCGTACAAAAGAAAGTCGTCGCTTCCGGTGCAGTCAAGCTTAAGCTCCTGTCCCAAAAGAACGGTAAGACCGCTTTTGTCGCCAAGCTCTTTTGCTTCGAGATAAACCTCATACAGCATTTTGCAGAAATCGGGATATTCAAGTTTATAGTGGCATTCCATAGACCATCTTGACATATGGTTTGTAAGAACAAATCCGTCAAAGCCTTTTTCTTTATAAGCTCTTATCAGTTCTTCAATTTTTATTGATGCGCAGGGACTGCCTTCGGCAGAGTGCACGTGCATATCAAATAGCATACTAACCCTTCCTCTTAAAATACTGATAAAAATTACACTTAATCATACCGTTATAGAGCTTTCTTACTTTATCGGCTCTCACACCATAAAGCTTTTCAAATTCTTCCTCAGATGTGATGATATAAATCTGCCAGGGTGAGAGCTTGGGGAAATTCTTTCCGAGCTTCTTATACAAATCCCTTGCACCCTTTATGGTTTCAAGTCTTTCGCCGTAGGGTGGGTTGCATACGATAGTAGTTCTAACATCATCGCTTGCAATCTCGGTTGCATCCTTGACAAAGGTTTTGATATATTTTTCCATTCCTGCTCTTTTTATATTCGCCCTTGCGATTCCCAAAACCTCGGGGTCGATATCAGATGCAAAAGCAATAAATTCCGTATCGGGATTGATTTTAGCCTTTGCCTCTTCCCTTGCTTCCGTCCAGATTTTCTTAGGAAGAAAAGCATACTTTTCTGCGGCAAAGCTTCTGTTTAAGCCGGGTGCTGTATTTGTCATAACAAGAGCCGCTTCAATGGCAATTGTACCCGAACCGCAGAAGGGATCCCACAGACGCACGTTTTCTCTCGGTCTTGACAGCTTAACTAACGATGCCGCCAAGGTTTCACGCATAGGTGCACCGCCCGCCTGAGTTCTGTAGCCTCTTTTATGAAGTGCAACTCCGCTTGTATCAAGCATAATTGATACTTTATCGTTGAGGATAAAGAACTCAATCTGATAGGTAACACCCGTTTCCTCAAACCAGTCAATACCGTATTTTTCGGAAAGACGGTTTACAACAGCTTTCTTTATAATACTCTGGCAGTCGGGTATCGAGTAAAGCTTTGACTTTATGGAATGTCCTTCAACAGGAAACGCATCGTCCTTGCCGACAATCATTTCCCATGGTATACGCTTTACATTATCAAAAAGCTCGGTAAAGCTTTCTGCTTTGAAGGATGCAAGCTCAATAAAAAGCCGTTCTGCGCATCTGAAGTTAATATTACAACGTGCTACGGCATCGGCACCGCCTTTGAAATATACTCTGCCGTCAATTGTATCCGCTCTTTCATAGCCGAGCTCGTCAATTTCTTCGCCGACAAGCCTTTCAAGTCCGAAAAGACAGGTTGCAACATAGTTGAAATTAGCCATTTCTTCTCCTATTACAAAAAGGATTGCAGAAAAACGCAATCCGTTTAAGATTATTTGTTTTCGAAAATGCTGTTATATTCTTTATCACTGCCCGTGAGCTTCTTTCTGAGTGCGCCGAAAGCAAGCGATATAACACCGAACACAACATATATAATAACGTACATAAAACAAATTGCAAGAATTGAAAAGCCCTTGTTCTGCACGTTATTTACATCTACATAGCTGCCAAAAGCTGGTCCGAAAAGGAAAACGGCAGCCATACTGATGCTTGTAAGTACAAACTGGAGTGCACGTCTGATGATTGAATTTTCTTTTACAATATCCGCAATCGCAAATGACAGTGCAAACAGTAAAGAAAAAAGGAAAAAGCCAAGGATTCTGTCTGCCGCAATATACTTTGAATACTCATTTGTCTTTATAACAGTACCGACAACTGCCATTACAAGAGTAAGAAGCGAAAAACAGCAAAATGTTCTCTTGAAGAATTTTGAAATCACATTTAAAATTTTATCTGCCATATCAATTACCACCTTTTTATGTATAATATCACAAAAGGCATATCATTGTCAAACATAATGCAAAAAATTGGGTTAACATTTTGTAAAGTTTTGAACTTAATGTTCCTGTTTCTTGAAATATAGAAAATCTTGGTGTATAATCTATAGATAAGTGAGGTGACGATGATGAAAAAGGAAATAAAGAAAATTGCACTGTCGGCGGTGTTTTCGGCGCTTATTGTTGTACTTATACTTATCGGTACATTTATTGAGGTTCTTGATATAACGGTTGCCGCAGTATGTGCACTTGCAATACACATTGTACAGATTGAAACGAAAACGAAATACCCGTTTCTTGTATACCTGACATCATCCGTGCTTTCGCTAATATTCACGCCCCTTTCTACGGCGACTCTGTACTTCGTCGGATTTTTCGGTTACTATCCTATACTTAAGTTGAAATTGAAAAATCACAAAAAATCAATCAGAAAGCTGATTTGCACTCTTGTTTTCAATGTGGCTATGATATTGCTTATGCTGCTGTTCAAAACGGTGTTTGCCCTTCAGAACGAGCCTCCGCTGATGTACATCCTGTTGCTGATTGCATCAAACATATTCTTTCTCTGTTTTGACTATTTACTTGATGTATTTACATTTATATACTTCAGAAAATTACGGGACAAAATTAAATTTATTAAGTAGGTGTAAAAATGAATTTTAAATATGCTGTGTTTGACCTTGACGGAACGCTTCTCGATACGCAGAAGTATTGGGACAAATACGAAAGAGAAATTCTCGGCAGACGTTTCGGCTTAGATATGTTCAACGATGAAAACGGAAATTACATTTCGTTCAGCGGTCTTAAGGCTATGTTTGACAGGGCTATGAAATTGACGGGCAAAACAATAAGCCTTGAAGAAATTATAGACGAGCTTTACGACGTTATGCGCGATGTCTACAGAGACGGCGATATCGAGACTATGCCGAAGGCTCTGGATTTTCTGAAAGCCCTGAAGGCAGATGGAGTAAAAACGGCTATTGCAACTGCCACGGACATAGATGTATGCAGACCCGCACTTGAGCGTATGGGACTTCTTCCCTATCTTGACGAGCTTGTATGTACAAAGGATGTGGGCAAAAACAAATATCATCCCGATGTATTCGACAAAGCTTTAGAGCTAATTGGCGGAAACAAGGAAGAGGCGATGGTATTTGAAGACTCTTTATATGCCGCAAACACACTTAAAGCAAATAATTTCAGATATACAATTATTGAAGAAGCGGGAAGTTTTTGCTGTATTGACGAGTTAAAAGACGGCTGTGAAAACTACATTAAAAGCTTCGAGGAGTTATTATGAACGAAACGGTAACAAGTGCATCAAGATTTCTTCTTGAAAACGACAATTTTGTAATAGGAATTCACGCAAACCCCGACGGAGACTGCTTCGGCTCTGCCTGCGGACTTGCGGAAGCACTGAGAAAAATCGGCAAAAAGGCTTTGATTTTATCACCAAATCCCATACCCAAAAGACTAAAGTTTTTGAATTATTCAGATACACCGGTCTTAGAATGCCGAGAGGGTTATGACAAAATTAAGGATAAAAAGCATACCTACATTACGGTTGATGTTGCTTCGGACCACTTACTCGGTGAAGTTTCTGACGTTTTTATAGAAAAAAACAAATATGCAATAGACCACCACGAAAAGAACACGATAACTGCTCAAAAGCTCTATCTTGACAGCACAGCATCAGCCGCAGGCGAAATCGTCTACAAGATTATCTGTGAGCTTGAAGAATGGACGAATGAATCTATATGGGACGAAAAAATTGCAAGCTCTGTATTCGGTGCGTTAAGCTCAGACACAGGCTGCTTCAAGTACGGAAATACTTCATCGGAGACACACAGAATTGCCGCGAATCTTCTTGAAAAAGGTGCTGACAGCAGGGATATCAACTACCGCCTGTTTGATTTGAAATCACCGCAGCAAATCGCCTGTGAAGGCTTTGCATACGGCAATATTGAATTATATGAAGACGGTAAAATTTCATTTATTTATATTTCCGATGACATTCTCTCAGAAATCGGCGCTTCCCACAGCGACACAGAAACAATTTCTCAGATTGGCAGAGGTATTGAGGGCGTTCAGATTGCGGCGTTTATGAGAGACAAGGCAGAGGGTGAGTTTAAGATTTCTGTAAGGTGCAACATTGATACGGATTTATCTGTTCTTTGTGCTTCACTCGGTGTCGGTGGCGGTCATAAAAAGGCGGCGGGATGTACTGTTTTTACGGATAGTGCTCAGAAGGCTAAGGAAATGTTTTTGGAGAAGGCGAAGGATTATATTGAATGAAAATCAGAGCGCAGGCAAAACCTACGCTCTTTACATTTAAAAAATATATTGTGATAAAACAATTATGAATATTAGAACTGCCGTTATTATTCCTATTATTGAGGATCTTTTACTGGATTTCCACCCCATAATGGAAGACAAAACAATATTAACACCAAGCAAAATAATAGCAATGCCAGTTAAGTTTAGATTTTTTGAAACCAAACTAACAATACAAAAAATAATTGCCAATATTGAAGCAATAAAGCAAATAATCAAAACTATTTTTTCACGCATTGATAAATTTTTCCACGCCGATTTCATTACACCTTCCCACCTCTTGAAAGTGTAATACCCTGAAGGATATTTGTATCAAAGGAGAAATTCAGCTCACCCTGTTCACGTTCACGCTTAAATGCAAGCTTTACAAGGTCATCTAAGAGCTGTGCAAAGCTTTTACCCGAAGCCTCCCAAAGATAGAAAGAAAGCGAGCCCGGGATTGTATTGAGTTCGTTTACATAGAGCTCTTCCGTAACTGTATTGTAAAGGAAGTCAACTCTTGTTACACCCGAGCAGCCAAGACCCTGGAATGCAGCCTTTGCAAAGTAACGCACCTTATCTTCAAGCTCCTTTGAAATTTCAGCAGGAAGCTTGCGTTTAAGGTCTGCCATACCGCTTGAGCCCTTGCTTCCGCCCACCTTTGAGCCGAGCTTTGAATCCTTACTGCCTCCCGAAAGGTACTTGTCGGAATAGCTGAGTATTTCATCACCGCCGACAGGTTCTTCGCAAACAGAGGTCTCGGCATCGTATATGTCGCCGAGAACTGCACAGTTGATTTCCTTTAAGTTTTCAACGGCGTTTTCGATAAGTACAACATTAGAGAAGCCAAATGCATAGTCAAGAGCCTTGTCGAGGTCGTCCCTGCTCTTAGCCTTTTTGATACCGACACTTGAGCCGAGATTTACGGGCTTTACGATTACGGGATACTTTGTTTTTTCTTCAATAAGGTTAAGTACGGCTTCGCTGTCAACGGAATACTGCTTGGAGTTTACGGTAACGCAGTCAAGCACAGGAATTCCCTTTGCCTTCATAATAAGCTTGCTTGCTTCTTTATCCATACAAACGGCGCTCGAGAACACATCACAGCCCGCATAAGGAATACCGAGTGCGTGAAGATAGCCCTGAAGTGTGCCGTCTTCGACATTTGTACCGTGTACAACAGGAAGCGCAACCTCAATTGAGTCAACGGCATTGTTGCCGAACTTCTTTGCAGGATATCTTATAAGGCTGAAAGCGTTTCCGTCTTTGATAAGGTTAACTCTGACAGCTGTTTCAAGAAGCTTTTTGATATCCTTATAAGCTTCGATTTCGCCGACATTACCGCCTGCATACATTTCGCCGGTCTTTGTTATATAGACAGGTACGGGCTCATATTTATCGGCATCAAAGGCATATACCGCCTGAAGTCCCGAGATTACGGAAACCTCGTGTTCAACGCTTTTGCCTCCGAAAAATACGCCGACTTTGATTTTATCTGACATATGTATTACTCCCTTACAACAGATTATTCGGACGACCAAAAGTCGCCCCTACAAGTAAATTTAATAATTATCGGGCAGGTCGTTCTCTAAAAGAACAAACTTCTTTTTATCCGACTGCAGTATTCTTGCATATTCAACAGCTTCTTCGACCTTATCAAAGCGAAGGAGCTTTTCTTTTGGGAAATCAGTCGATGCTGCACCGTCGTACACATCATCGGCAATTCTGCCACCGACAAGGAAAATGTAGTCGCAGACCTTTGTGCAATTTACGCCGAATTCTCTGTTTAACTGTGCCTGCGTTTCACCAAGCTCAATCATACCGGGTGTTACAATAATCTTTGTTCCGTCAAATGAGCCGAGAACCTGGATAGCCGCCTTTGTACCACTGGGATTTGCGTTAAATGCATCATCGATAATTGTAATATTTCCGCCGTCTATCATCTGAAGTCTGTGAGGTACACTTTCAAGTCTTTTAACTGCAAGAACAAGGTCGGAAAGCGTGGCGCCCATATCAATGGCAATCGCAATACAGCCGGCAAGATTCTGGACATTGTGAGTACCGAGAAGCTTTGTTGAAAAATGAGTAGTTACGCCGTTATATGTAACATCAAAATCCGTTCCCTTTTCGGAAAGGGTGATATTTGATGCAAGGCAAGAAGCGTTTTTATATTCGCAACCGAATGAAACGATATTTTTGTCATTCCTTGCATTCCTTGCATTTCTTATAAGCTCGTTGTCGTAGTTAAGGTAAATTCTTCCGCCGTCGGGAATTGCATCGTAAAGCTCGAACTTTGTGTTTACCACATTTTCTACAGTTTTAAAGCTCTCTAAATGCTGAGGTCCGACGGATGAAATAAGTCCCATATGTGGGTGAACAATATCGCAAAGCTCCTTTATATCGCCTACGTTCTTTGCGCCCATTTCGCAGATAAAAATCTCGTGGGAATTTTTGAGATGCTCTCTTATAGTTTTTACAACGCCCATAGGAGTGTTGTAGCTTGCTGGAGTCATAAGAACATTGTACTTTGCAGACAGAAGCTTTGTAAGAAAATACTTACAGCTTGTTTTACCGTAGCTTCCGGTAATACCGATAATTGTAAGATTCTTACGTTCTGCAAGAATTTTCCTTGCATCCTTGATAAAGCCGTTCTTTATAGCCTTTTCAACGGGTGAATTGATAATGTCAGCAAGAAGCACAACAAAGTTCACGAGCACAAATCCGAGAGAAGAAGCAAAGTGACAGTAAGGCACGAGATTTGACAAAGCCACAAGAGCCGAATACACAACGATTATCGTAAACAGCAATCTTTTTATTCTTGCAGTAAAAACCAGCGGCTTTTTGGCAGGCTTTGGCAAAAACATAATAACTGTCAGCACATTGAGAACAGTTGCAATTACCTTTGTAGTGTCACACGCAAAAATCATAAGGATAAATGCTATAAAAGCAAAGGTCATTTTTGCGGATATGGAGCCGAGAATGTCATTATGCCATTTCATATGTCCGTCTCTGTGATAGCCGTTAAGCTGAAACATATGTACAAAGTATATTGCGGCAAAGGCAAAAGCCACAGCCGCCGTTACGTGATAGAGAATTGTTGTTATCATACGAATCTCCGTTACTTTATATTAAAGAATGATTTAAGTACGTTTGAAGTAAGCACCGGTGCCTCTGCAAAGGAAAAATGACCCGCTTTGGGAATAGTTACAAGACCGCAGTCCTTTATACCCTTTTCAAGAATTTTTGCACAGCATAATGGGGTATCGTTATCGTTTTCACCCCATATAAGAAGTGTTGAGTTATTTATGAGCGAAAGCTTATCTGTATAATCGCAGGGCAGAACCTTCACCATACTCTGACGCATAATATCGGAAGCCGCGGCATAGTCGGCAGAGCCGAATTTCTTTTTCAGCTTATCAAGAGCATCGGGAAAAATTTTCTTTAACGGTGCAATGGTAACAAGTCCTTTAAGAATTTTATAAGCTCTTATTCTTATTCGTTTAGAAAGCTTCTTTTTGACAGGTATTCCCGCAGAGTCAAGAAGCACGATTTTACCGATTTCAAATCCGTAGTTTCCCGTAGCCAGTTCAAGGCAGGTTCTTCCGCCGTGGGAATGACCGATAATATGAGCTTTTTCAATACCGAGCTCCTTAAGCAGAGCCGATGCAAAAGACGCATAATCCTCAATTGAATAAGGAAAGGAGGGCTCTGTTGACTTACCGAAGCCGGGAAGATCCGGAGCAATAACCCTGTAATCGGAAACAATAGGATTGATTACCGACCTGTACAGATCGGCTCTTGCACCCCAGCCGTGAAGAAGCAAAACAGCTTCTCCCTGTCCCTCATCTATTAAATTTATATTAAGCTTATCGCCCTTAAATATCAGCTCCAAAGCATATACCCCGCACATTTTACAATATATAGTATTATTATATGAACATTTACCTGTTTTGTCAATAAGTGTAGTATAAAAAATATATATTTTACGTTTTATTAAGACAGTCTGCAAAAATATGTGTTATAATTAAGAAAATAACGGAGGTAGAATATGAAATACGAAACTTTGCTTTTTGATCTTGACGGAACACTTACAGACCCCGCCCTCGGTATCACAAGCGGTGTTGCCTATGCCCTCGACTACTTTGGCAAAGAATATGAAAGCCTTTCATCGCTTGAACATTTTATAGGTCCGCCGCTAAGGGAGCACTTTATGGAATTCTGCGGAGTTGACAGAGAAAAAGGTGAAGAATACGTTGCAAAGTACCGTGAATATTATGCAGGAAAGGGTATTTACCAGAACAGGCTTTACGACGGAATAGATATAATGCTTGACACCTTAAAAAAGGCAGGCAAAAAAATTGTTCTTGCTACATCGAAGCCTGAAAAATTCGCTTTGCTTATCCTTGAGCATTTCGGCATTATGAAATACTTCGACTTTGTCGCAGGCGCACTTATGTCAAACACAAGAACAAAAAAGGACGAGGTTATAGCCTACGCCCTTGAAAATATTAAAGATTTTGATTTAAGCACAACCATTATGGTCGGAGACAGAATGCACGACGTTGAGGGTGCTGCAAAATTCGGTATAAAAACCATAGGCGTAACCTTCGGCTACGGCTCAAGAGAGGAGCTTTCCGACAGCGGAGCTGAAATAATCTGCGACACGGTAGAAGAGCTGACCTGTGAGCTGTTAAAGTAACTACATACGAACAACCGAGTAAAAATGTCCTGTGTGAGACAGAAACTTATCGAGAATATCCTCTGTCCTGATTTTCAGACTTGTCGTATTAACACAAGGGTGACAGCCGTAGAATTCGTTTTCAAGCACTCTTTCATCTATACACAGATTGACAACTCTTTCCTTGTCGTTATGAAGACCGAGTATGCTTGCAGAGCCGGGCTTTACGTGCAAAAGCTCCTTAAGGTTTTCTTCGGGTGCAAAGGAAAAGCGCGCCGTGCCGAGCTGCTTTGAAAGAACACTCGACTTAAACGGTACGCTTGCAGGCATTACAAGCAGATAGAACCTTGTCTTCTGAGCGTTACAGAGAAGCAGATTTTTCAGTCTCATTATACCGAGGTACTCATAAACATTTTCGCTTCCCTCATCTTCGGGAAGCCAGTCCATACGTTCAAAGGGAATGTCAAGCATTTCGAGAACGTCATAAACCGCCTCTTCCTCACTGCTTCTTTTATCTTCGGGTCTTTTACTGTATATAGTTCTTTCTTTATCCATATCATCACCGACTTCGTTAATATTTGCACAATAATATATCACACATTTTTACACATTTCTACGGTAAAAAGTAAAATATTATGCTTATTTCAAAAAAATAAGCAAAAAACAGTCAAAAACTCTTGAAATACAACAGGTTTTGTGTTAAAATAAATTAATTTTACAGAAAATCAATATATTGTCAAATCTTTAACGAAAGGAATGACACA
>CAZTNR010000068.1:0-12082 GCA_964614955.1 uncultured Oscillospiraceae bacterium
CATAATGCAATTATCTTTATCGATGAAATTGATGCTGGGGGCAGACACCGCGGTGCAGGTCTTGGCGGCGGTCACGATGAAAGAGAGCAGACCCTCAACCAGCTCCTTGTTGAAATGGACGGCTTTGGCAATAACGACGGCGTTATTGTAATGGCGGCAACCAACAGACCCGACATTCTTGACCCGGCACTTCTCAGACCCGGACGATTTGACCGACAGATTACGGTAAATTACCCCGATATCAAGGGCAGAGAAGAAATCTTAAAGGTACACGCAAGAAATAAGCCTTTTGAAAAGGATGTTGACCTCAGAACTCTTGCAAAGACAACTGCAGGCTTTACGGGTGCAGACCTTGCAAATCTGCTCAATGAAGCGGCGCTTCTTTCTGCACGTAAGGGTAAGCATCTTATCGGTATGACAGAGCTTGAAGAGGCTACAATCAAGGTAATTGTCGGTCCCAGCAAGAAGTCGAGAATCATTTCCGAAAAGGAAAAGACCAATACTGCTTACCACGAAGCAGGTCACGCAGTTATTACACAGCTTCTTGAAACTCAGGATGACGTTCATCAGATTTCCATTATTCCTGCAGGCCGTGCACTCGGTTATACCCTCAGCCTTCCCAGCGAAGATAAGGTTTCAATGACAAAGCGAGAAATGGAAGAAGAGCTTGTTTCACTTCTCGGCGGACGTGTTGCAGAAGAGCTTGTGTTCGGTAACGGAAACATTACAACCGGTGCCTCCAACGATATTGAACGTGCTACAAAGATGGCAAGAAATATGGTTACAAAGTACGGTATGAGCGACCTTCTCGGACCTATCGTGTACGGCACAGGTCACGAAGAGGTATTCCTTGGCAGAGACTTCGGCTCGGAACGTGACTACTCCGAAAAGGTTGCAGGCGATATCGATGCTGAAGTAAGACAGATAATTGATAAGGCGTATAAGACAGCAACAACGATGCTGCGCGAAAACAGAGCAAAGCTCGACTTTACGGCCGATTATCTTGTCAGTCACGAAATTATGGATGAAGAACAGTTCAAGTACATTATGGAAAATGATGAACCTACTGTAGAGGCAGTTGAAGCAATTGCCGAAAGCAAGTCCAAGAAGAGCGATGCGGAAAACCTTGAGCAGAAGGAGCTTAATGAACAGCAGAATGAAAACGCAGAACAGAATGCTGCTGATGATGTTCAGAAGTTTACCGCAAAGAAAAAGGAAGACGAAAAGCCATCCGATAATGAAGAATAAATAAAGAAAGCCGCGACTGCAGTCGCGGCTTTTGTATTAGTTTTCAAACAGCATATCAATACTCACACCGAGTATTTTTGCTATTACATAAATTTCTTTGTCTGTAGCAATTCTGACCTGACCCTCAAGCTTCGAGTAGCTTGTCGGGTTTATATCAACACCGTAAGTTTGCATTTTTGAAATAAAGTCTTTTTGCTTTATTCCTTTTTGCTTGCGTAAAGATTCAATGTTTTTACCGACAATGTTTGAACTTCCGTATTCGGCTTTACGAATTTTCAAAATGCTCACCTCTTATATATTCTTTACAAGATTATAAAAGATGTTTCACTTGATAAAATTCCGTAAAAGAATTATAATCGTTAAATAATTCCAAATCAGAATTATTGATAGGAAGGTGCGGTTTAAGTGACGAGAATAACAATTGGCGGGTGTAGATATTACAATGATTATGATGAGTTCAAAAGCTTTGTTTTAGAATGTACCAAAGAAATATGTAAAAAAGAAATTGTTATTCTGTCAGGACACTGTTCCGGCGCTGATATGATGGCGGAAAAGTATGCGTTGGAAGCCGGCTTGGGTGTGGAAATATATCGTGCTGAATGGAAACGCTTTGGCAAAGCTGCCGGACCCAAAAGAAATAGAGAAATGGTTGAAAAATCAGATATGGTTATTGCTTTTTGGGACGGAAAATCAAAGGGGACAAAGAACCTTATTGATGTTGCAAAAAAACTGAATAAATGCTGTATTGTAAAAATGATATAAGAAAAGACGGCTAATGCCGTCTTTTTGATTGTTATTCGTAAACCCTTACAACCCTCGGGGAAACCGCACACATAAGCTCATAGCTGATAGTTCCAGCATTTTTAGCCTGTTCTTCGGCAGGCAAATCCTTGCCCCAGATTGTGACAACGTCACCGATTTCGGCATCGTCAACGTCACTTATGTCAATCATCGTCATATCCATACATACTCTGCCGATAACGGGACATCTTTTTCCTCTGACAAGAAAGTACCCCTTGCCGTCGGAAAGACACCTGAAAACACCGTCGGCGTAGCCTGCACCCACAACCGCTATTTTTCTTTCTCTGTCCGCAATATAGTCAAGCCCGTAGCTTACGCCGTCGCCTTCCTTTAAGGTGTGTATGTCAACTATTCTTGTGCAGAAATCCATTGCCTGAATGAAGCTCTTGTCATCGGATTCGCATCCGTAAAGATGTATGCCTGCTCTTACTGCATCAAGATGCTTTGACGGATAATTGTATGTACCCGCACTGTTGCATATGTGAAGCATATCGGGATTTACACAGCTTGATTTAATGAAATCGACGGCGTTTTCAAAATATGCCCACTGCTTGTCGGAAAATGCCTTGTCGTCCTCGGCTTTTGCAAAGTGTGAGAATACACCCTCAAACTGTATACACTTATTGCTTTTTAGAATGTCAAGAGCATCCTTTAAATCGTCATAGCCCGCATTGTGGCAAATGTTGAAGCCTGTTCTGTTCATACCCGTATTGAGCTTTATATGTATCTTTGCCTTTTTTGAAAGCTTTTTTTTGGACAGTACTTCTGCAAACCCGAGTGAAGCACAGGCAAAGGAAATGTCACTGTCCACCGCCTTTTCTATGTGGCAGGGAAGTATATACCCTAAAACAAGTATGCCGCATTCAATTCCGCCTTTTCTGAGCTCAAGTGCTTCTTCAATTGATGAAACCGCAAAGTAATCGCAGCCTTCATCAACAAGTCTCTTTGCCACAGCCACTGCACCGTGACCGTATCCTCCTGCTTTGACGACAGCCATAACTCTGGCGTTGGTTCTCGATTTTATGAAATTGTAATTGTGTGCTATAGCATCAAGATCCACAGCACACCAGGTCTTAAAACCGTCTGTTTTACTGTTCATTAATAATTCCTGCTTTATAATAATTAATTATTTGTTGTTTTGAAATCCGAAAGTACTATGCTTACAGATGTTTTGTCGTTGCCCGCATCAAGAGAGTAGGGGACTCCGTTTTTGCTGTCATAGGTTATAACATAGCTTACGCCGTTTTCAATAAAGAAAACCTCGCAAAGTGCGTTTCCGCTGTCCGAGCTGTCGGATGAAATTCTGAAGGCATCCTTGTCAAGGGTGTCGATTTTACTTGGTATAACATCCGAAAACAGCGAAAACATCAAGGATAAATCCGATGCAATTGACTTTGGGACGGATGCGGGAATTCCCGAAAACTCAAAGCTGAAAATATCAGCATTTCCTGCATTGTCACCCTTTACCGAAACTCCGCAAAGGGAATCGGGCTTTGAGAAGGTTATTTTTGTGATATCTGATTTTGTTATAGTCGCCAGACCTTCCGTGTTTGTGCTTCCGTCTGAAAAGATAAAGTCTATAGAAGCTGCATAGGAAGAATATAAATTGGATACCAGAGGGTCCTTTGAATATTTGTCACCCGAACAGGCAGCAAGACTTAAGCATAATACAATAGAAAAAATCAGGCAAAGGAGTCTTTTGATAACGCATCATTCCTTAATAAGAATTAAGGAAGCAGCTTTGCAACCGTCAGAGGCAAATCCGACGGCAAAAATCCGTACTCAGATATTTCAACCTTAAGCATATCTGCGGCCTTTCCGTGAAGGTGAGCACCGATTACGGCACTGTCAAAGGGTGAGATGCCCTGTGCTGCAAAAGATGCAATAATCCCTGCCAGAACATCACCGCTTCCGCCTTTTGCAAGACCGGGATTTCCTGTGGTATTGACGGCGACTTTTCCGTCAGGCGATGCAATAACCGTTGAAGCACCCTTCAGAAGCACAACACAGCCGAAATCCTCTGCAAATTCCTTTGCGAGATTCAGTCTGTTGCTCTGTACTTCCTCTGTAGTTTTTCCGATAAGCCTTGCAAATTCCAAGGGATGTGGTGTGAGAACGGGAGTCTTTTTTGCTTCCCTTAATATATGTTTATTCTCACACAGTAAATTTATGCCGTCTGCATCAATAATTAAATTACAATCTGCATTTTTTATCAGAGAATAAAGTACGTCTCTGTCGCTTTTCTCTCTACCGAGACCGCAGCCGATAAGAACGGCAGTTGCTTTTCGTGACAGCGATAAAACTTCATTCACTTTGTTGTCATCTGAAATCTCCGAGAATATCGGCTCTGTAAGATGCCTTTTTAGTATGTCGAGCGTTCTTTCGTCTCTTGCTATGTTGACAAGACCGCAGCCCGAACGAAGAGCACCCGTTGCCGCGAGAATGGCAGCACCCGTCATATTAAAGCTTGCGCAATACATAAGAAGCCTGCCGTAGCTTCCCTTGTGTGTGTTTGCTTTTCTTTCGGGAAGCACCTCTATTAAATATCTTCTGTCTGCTACCAAGGCATCTTTGGGAATTCTTTCATTGAGTTCTTCCGGATACCCAATGTTGACAACCTCTGTTTCACCGCAATATTCCTTTGCGGGGTAGGAGAGCATACCTGTTTTTATAAACGCCATTGTTAACGTGAAATTTGCCTTGAATGCAACTCCGTCACACCTGCCGTCTGCGGAGTTTATGCCCGACGGAGTATCAATTGCAATTCTTAAAGCATCAAGACTGTTGCAAAGGTCAATTACTTTGCCTATATCGCTTTCTTTGTCAATGCTTCCGTAAAAGCCGATGCCGAAAAGCGCATCGATTATAACACTTGCCGTGTTTATTGCTTCATATCCGCTTGTCAAAGATACCACGCTTACGCCGTTTTCCGAGCACTCTTTGTAAACGGCTTTTGCCGTTTCGGTGCCCGGTGCACAGTCAAATACGTTGATTACGGTAACATCGTAGCCCGAAAGCTTCATAAGTGATGCAATTTCGTATCCGTCACCGCCGTTGTTGCCTTTGCCGCAAAGAATTACCGTTTTGTCCTCCCCGGTAATGCATTTTTCAATATAGTCAAAACAGCCTTTTGCGGCATTTTTCATAAGTGTAAGCTCCGGGATGCAATACTCCTCTGCTGCGAGTCTGTCGGCATATTTAATTGTCTCGGGACTCAGAGTATACATATTTATCACCTATATTTCGTAGTAAACGGGATTTTTCTTTTTAAAGTAATAACAGCCGTCTATGCCGTGCTCTCTGAGAAAGCCTGCCGCTTCCTTAAAGCATCTTCCTTCACTTCCTGCTATATGGCTGTCTGAGCCTAAGGTGAACATTTTACCGCCAAGGGAAATGTAAAGCTCCAGAAGCTCTTTTTCGGGGCAGAAGGCAAAGGGGCTTTCTGCAGTACACTTTGCCGTGTTAATTTCAAGTGCTGTTTTCTTGTCTATTATAACCTTGTATATTTCTTCGATTTTTTTGATATTTCTGTCAATGCCTATGCTCCTTTTGTAAATTCCGTTGATGTATCTTAAAGGATAGGTAAGATGGCAGAGTGCGGAAAAGTTGTATTCGTATACGGTAATCAGAAGATATTCGAAGTACACGTCGAGAAGACGCTCAATCGTTGCAACATTGAATTTTGAAAAATCGGTGCTTGAAAACTCGCATTCCCTTCCGTCAAGATCAACTATGTGAGCACTTGCAAGAAGGATGTCGTAGTCGTAAAAATCAAAGGCCGTATTCAGTCTGTCACGGTACTTGGGAATTGCGGCATCGCTTATCTCAATTCCCGAAAAAACCTCAATCTGACCCTTATATTTTTCAGCTAAAGCATCAGCATCTCTGCCCGAAGCGGGAAGCTCTACGGGGATATTGTAGGGTACAAAAAGCCTGAGGTCGCTGTGGTCTGTTATGGCAATTCCCGAAAGCCCGTTTCTGATGGCGTGTACAATTGCATCCTCCGGCTCTTTTTTAGAGTCGCAGGAGTGTTTTGTGTGAGTGTGTGTATCAAAATACATACTGTTTCTCCCGATAATTCATTCTAAAAAGTATTATACTCCGAAGATAGACAAAAGTCAATCTTAAACATAAAAAAGACACCGACCCAAGTCAGTGCCTTTTGACTGTTTATCAGTTTTGTGCATCAAGCTTGAAAACTATGTCAATAGTTTCGCCTTTTCCGTTGTCACCGTCTCTGTATATTGTAAGTGTAACTTCTGTTCCTGCACGTGCAGAACCCTTGAGTCTGTTAATATCGTCAACGGTTGAAACCTTTGTGCCGTTGTAGTGAGTGATAATATCTCCTCTTCTGAGACCGGCACTTGAAGCAGAGCTGTTTCTGTCAATCTGAACTACAAGAACACCCTTGGGAATTCCGTAGTATTCGGCTTCATCGTCAGATATTTCCGTGCCGTTTATACCTATCATACCCTTGCCGTATGCAAAATCCTCGTCGGTTCTTTCTACAACTCTGCCGTGCTCGATAAGCTGTGAAATAATAGGTGAAGCTCCGTTCATAGGGATGGAGAATCCTATACCCTCATAATTTGAAGAAAGCTTTAAGGTGTTGATGCCTATTACCTGACCCCTTGAGTTTATAAGAGGACCGCCGGAATTGCCGTGATTTATGGTGGCATTGGTCTGAATGAGTGTCATTGTTTTCTCGACTGTTCCGTAGCTGTCTGTAAGCTCTACGTTTCTGTTGATGGCAGAGATAATGCCGTCAGTTACGGTTCCGATAAATTCAACACCTGCAGGACAGCCGATTGCCACAACGGGCTCACCGACAACAAGCTCATCGGAATTTCCTACCTCCATAGGTATAAGCTTTGTGCTTTCATCGGGAGTGATTTTCAGAACTGCAATATCCGAAAGGTCGTCGGAGCCGACAAGCGTTGCTTCGTATTGGTTGCCGTCGAAAAGCACTACTGTTATCTTGGACGCATCTTCAATTACGTGATGGTTTGTAATAATGTAGCCGTCTGCACTGTAAATGAAACCTGAACCCGATGCCTCTGCTATACGTGTGGTGGGTGAGAAGTAGAAGGGGTTGTTGTATGTGGTTTCAATTTCCGAAATAATACCTACGGAAGAAGGGGTGCACTTTGCGGCAATTTCGGGAATGGAAAGTACCTGACCCTCGTGTTCCTTGAAATCAAAGGCAACAAAATTGGGTTTATCTATAGTCACATTACTGTAATCGTAATTGTCGCTGTTTTGGGTATTTTCCGCCGAATTGGATGCTGCAGGCGAAGAAGGCGTATCGGAATTAAACGCAAAGCTTACAACAAGAGCGGTAAGTGCTGCTACAGAAAGGGTGAAGACCGAAAGTGTTGCTGCTATAAACACCTTGAAGCCTCTGCCCGAGGATTTCTTTTTAGTCTTAACAGTTTTTCTTTCTTCGTTTTCCTTGCGGCTTTCATCCCATTCATAACCGTTTGCGGGAACACCTCCGGCATCCTTTGAATAGAAGGTGCCTCCGCCGAAATCGGGGGTGCTTACCTGCTTGGGAGCACTTTCCGGAGCATCTTCGGCAGGAACAGCTTCACAACACGTTTCGGCATTTTCTGCAGCTTCTTCGGATTTATCTACATCTGTTTCCTGTAAAAACGATACTGAAGAGGGATCATCTCCGATTTCGGTATTGCTGTTATGCGGTTCTTCGGGAAAAACCGAAGGGATGTTTTCATCGGCTGTTTTTGGTTCATTTGAACCAGTATTATCATTTTCTGTATTTTTTTCAAATTCGTTTGATTCATCAAATATCATATATTTTTCTCCTTTCATCATATTTAAGGATGTTTTTTTACTTGACAAATATATTTTACAATATGTTTTTGAAGTAATATTGTTATTAATGTGATAAATAAATGAAATAATAACAAAACACCGCACCCCGATGAAAAGGCACGGTGTCTGAAAAAGGTAATCAGTTCAGAAGTCCAAGCTCAATTACGTTTTCTGCGATTGTTACAGCTTCTGCTCTTGTAAGAATGTCATAGGGTCTGAAGTTTTCACCGTCGCCCTCTATAAGACCGAATCCTCTTGCGATTGCAGCATAGCCGATGTCCTCAGGATTAAAGTCTGCGTTGTCGGCAAAGTCTGTGATGAACACATTCCCTAGTGCGGCGATTTTTCCGTATCCGAGATAGTCTATGATAAGCTTTACCGCTTCCATTCTTGAAAGTGTTTCAAGCTTTAAGATTTCTTTGCTGTTGCCGTATATTCTTATTGTCTCGCAAAGACGAACAAAATCTTCGCCCGTGATATAGTCGTTGGGATGGAAAAGGTCGCCCTCGGGGCCGTAGCCGATGCGGGCAAATTTTTCTATGGTTTCCTTTGCCCAGTGACCGTCTGTATCGGAATAGATGCCTGTAAACTTTTCGTCTGTGATTTCTTCTCCGTTGTAATCCACAGGCTTTGCATCAAGAGCTTTTATAGTAGTAGTTACCGGATTGTAAAGGGAATATACTGCTCTTGAATAAATTTCAGCTTCTACAGAGTTGTTTACCTTTTCAATGTAGGTGTAGTTTGTATTGACTTCGTAGTTTGTACCGAAGCCGTCTCCACCGTAGAGGGCATCAAATGCCTTGTTTTCTCCGACTGCATCCTTTGGAGATTCAAATACAACATCGTCATACCAACTGTAGTAGTATCTTGTTATCTTACCTGTTGCAAGATCAACGCCGATGCTGAAGTTGTTGTAGTCAAAGTCAAGACCTTCATTCTGTCTTACAAAGGTGAGTCTTTCTGCTCTGTATATGGGCTCGTAGCTGCCGTTTTCAAGCTCATTGTATTCCAATGTCGCATAGCCGTAGCTGTTTGAGTATGCAACATTTTTAAACTTTTCAGGCTGCTGCTTTTTAATGAAATCAGATGCGATTTCCACAGCCTTTTCCTTTGAAATCTCGAGTTCGGGCTTTTCTATGCCATACTGCTCATAGTGATACTCGTTGGGTAAATCCGCACTGTAGCTGATAAGCTCGCCGTTATGTGCATCAACTACTGCATTTATACCGAGATAAGCTTCACCCGGCATCATAAGGCGAAGATTCCATACGTAGCTGTCCTGCTTTTCGCCGTTTGCACCGAGGGGCTGAGGACGTGAATAATTCTTTGAGAGATATGCCGACGAAACATATGCCGCCTCGTGAATATACAAGTCATCATTTTCAAGTATAACCTTTGTAGCTTCATCCTTTGAAATAAGACTTGCCAGAATTTCAAGCTGTTCAAGTTCTTTTTCAGAAAGCTGATAGTCTCTGTCAAAGGAGCCTTCAGCCGATTCTTGCTTAGCTGCGCTGTCCATCATAATTCCACCGTTTACAGTAGGTACCTTGAGAGCCTGCCAGGTGTTTCTTTCTGTATACATCTTGCCGTCCTTTGCATCAACCGAAATATAGGAAAGGGCAGGCGTGTATACAAGATATGCAAGTCTCTCTGTGACATTGCCTTCATCGTCATACTCGGTTTTGAGTCTGTATGAAAGCCTCATTTCCTGTGCTTCTTTCAGTATTTCTTTTGCCTTGTCTTCTCCGATGGGACTTTCAATTTTTTCAAAAGAAGTGTCAAGATTAATTGATGTGTTCATAGACTCAACTTCTTTTGTTATGTGGTTTACAGCAACACTTACAGTATTCTGAGGAACGGGAATATTGTTTTCATATCTTGTGAAAAGGTATGTATAGCAGTGGTTATAGTTAACCGAAGGGAAGGATGTATCCTCGAGTCTGAGATCAAGACCCCCAAGGTGTGGCGCAGTTTTTTCTATGAACTGCTTTGCAACAGGCATTAATTCTTCTGAGGAAACTGCAGGAAGAGCCGCTGTTCTTTCCTTGCCGTAGCTGTACACATTATAACCCGTAATTCTGCCCTCGGTGTCGCAGGTAACGCTTACTTCACCCGTATTGTTGTCGGCCCAGTAAAAGCTCCAATAGGGGGTGGAATATGACGAGCCTCCTCTGAAATCCCAGTTGAATTCGGAAAATTCTTCGGGAACATCAATCAAAGGACGCACCTTTTTGATCATTTGCTCCATCATTTCGGGTGTGGGTTCATCGTAGGTTGAAACCGCATCCTCTTTTACGACTTCTGCAAATACTGCTGCTTGAATGCTTGTCAGGAGCATTGCCGATACAAGGATAAAAGAAAGAATTTTTTTCATAGTGATAACCTCCTGTAGAGTTTGTTATACCCGTTAGACGGACTAAAAAGAAAAAAGTTCCTTATTATTTTGAAAAAAATGGGGAAGGGCTTAACCTTCCCCGGGGTATTATTCAAGTATTCCCGCAACAGCATCAAAGTTATCAATATACTTAAGCTGAACTGCAAGTTTACTTAGCTCTACAGCCGTGTTATATTTGACACTTCCTGCCGCCGATGCTACAGTTGCATAATCGGGACTTGATGCAAGGTCGCTTTCCGAATACGGCATACGCTTGATTATAATATATCCGTTATCCGTTTCGATAACACCGCTTGTTTCGCCTTCTTTAAGCGAGAAAGCCTTACTTTCAAATGGTTCACTCATAGTACCTCTTTTGAAAATATATCCGCATTTCCTGGATTTCATACCTTCATCCTCGCCGTACTTTTCGAGAAGAGCATCAAAGTCCGTACCCGACGAAAGAGCCAGCTGAGCTTCAAGTGAAAGTCTCTGTGCATCCTCATTTTCATTTGATATGAAAATCTGCTTTGCGCAGATATATCCGTTTGCCTTTGCATATTCATAAACCTCACCGGTTGAAACGGTGCTGCAATACTTAAGAAGTGTTTCATATGTAAGCTCGTTTATTGCGGCAAGCTTTGCAAATACAGAGTCGGTAAGTCTCTGTGCATCAAGTGCATCAAAATACGAAATTCCCGAGTAGTTTTCATATCGGCTGGCATAGTAAGAGGCGAGAATTTTATTAAAAGTATCTCTGTCTATTGTAAGCCCCGATTCCTTCATCAGAATTTCAGATACGATTCTTTGCTTGATATGCTTTTCTATTTCAGCCTTATTGGCATCTGTCAGGAAGGAATAATACCTGTACTCACCGGCACTCACCTTATAATTGCCGAAGGTGGCAAGAACGATTTCATCAAGCGTATTCTTTACTGTCTGCTTATCGAGAGTATCAAAAAGCTCGGTATAGGAATAGCTTTTCTTTGCTTCGGGAAGGGTAAAGGAAAGGCGCTTATCTTGGAGTGCGGTTCTTGAAATAATAACAGCTGCTCTTTTTCTTGTTATGGGGCTCATAGGAAGAAAATTACCCTGTGCATCATTTCCGTTAAGCACACCTGCGTTATAGAAAAGAAGAATGTCACTTGCAAACGAGAGTATCTCAGGTACATCGTGAACCGAGGAAATATTATTGATTGCAGGATAATATTCCTTTGGAAGTGCTGCTGCAAAAAGCTGTACCATTTCAAAAGATAGCACGGATCTTGAATAAGAATCAAACTGTTCCTTCTTCATAATTCCCTTTGCGAGACAGTAGTCAACATACTTCTGAAACCATCTGCCGCCGCTGACCTCGGGAATTTCCGTTTCGTTATATATACTGTGAAGACGTGCCGCAATAGTAATTGCCTGGGCAACACTCATTTCCGACTCGGCATCAAACGTATTATCGGAAATGCCCTCCATAAGCTCTATTTCATAAACAGCTTTGACACTGTCAGCATACCACGAATCTGAAGGTATGTCCTTGAAATTATTATTATAGCTTTTGCTCTTTTCAAAATCTGCACCAAAGGCGGCACAGCAAAGCAGTATACATACAAACACCGAAATCAATAAAAGCTTTATGTTTTTCATATGTCCTCCGATAAGTTTTAATTCTGGCTTTATTCTATCACATACAATATATCATTTCATCAACAAACTGAAAACAACATAAAAAAGTTCTTGACAATATATACAAAATATGTTAAAATACCGCTTGCATAAATATGGACGATTAGCTCAGTTGGTAGAGCACTCGCTTGACGTGCGAGTGGTCAGGGA
>CAZTNR010000069.1:0-11935 GCA_964614955.1 uncultured Oscillospiraceae bacterium
CAACGCACTTTCTGAGGTTATCAATACCTGCTTCTGCCTGAGCCATCTTTCTGGGACCTTCAAATGCGAAGGGCTTTGTTACAACACCGATTGTAAGGATGCCCATTTCCTTAGCAACCTTAGCAATTGCAGGAGCTGCACCTGTACCTGTTCCGCCGCCCATACCTGCTGTGATAAACACCATATCAGCTTCAGCAAGTGCTGCCTTTATGTCATCGATATTTTCTTCGGCTGCTCTGAGACCTACTTCAGGGTTAGCACCTGCGCCTCTGCCCTTTGTAACCTTTTCGCCGATAAGTATTTTAGTGGGTGCTGCACATCTCAAAAGTGCCTGCTTATCTGTGTTAACAGCGATAAATTCTACGCCCTTAACATCATTTTCGACCATTCTGTTTACTGCGTTATTTCCACCGCCGCCTACACCGATAACCTTGATGACAGCACCGAATTCATAACCCGAATCGTAATCATATGTCATTTGATTTTCCTCCTATTTTACATTCATTTATAAATAACCATATATTATAATAATAGTTTTTTATATTTTTTTCAATATGAAAATGTGTCGATTTATGCAAATTAACATTTTATTTACTTTTGCCTTGTATTAGCTCTTTTATCAGACAAATTTAGTATATGCAGCCTTCTTTTTATTTACGTCGCTGACATCAATAGTTCCGCCCGAGGTATCGTCTGTTCTGCTTTCAATTACACGCTTCATAAACTCTATTTTTGTTTCGATATTTTTTGCATCGCCGAGTTTAACATTATACTTTGTTCCGTACATAATTGAAAGATTAAACATATCCGAAGCATTAATATGTGAAATATTCTTCTTTACCCCAAAGGTTTCAATGTACTTGTCAATTTCGGCAAGTATTTCTTCAATGTCCTCAGGAATTCCAAGCTTTTCGCCGACAATGCAGTTATGTATGCCTTCACATTCAAGCAGTATAAGCGAGCCCAGCTCTATTTTTTCATAATCCTTTGTTCTTTCAAGAACCTTCAGATTGTCCGAGAGAATATAAAGGTTATTTTCAACAGATATATAGTAGGTGGGCTTCTCAAACTTAACCATTGCAACGACAGTCGAGGGCCAGCGTCTTGATATTTTAATTTCCTGAATATACGGAAGGCTGTACTTTGCACTTTTTTCTGCAGCCGTGGCATCAAAGTCGTAAAGCCCCGACTCTTTTTTTATTCCGAGACCTTCAAGCATTTCATCCTCTGTATAAGGATTATAAGAAGACGAGTACTCCTCCTCGGACAAATTCTTTACATCTATTCCTTTTACAAAAAACAGGTTTTCGGAGCATACAAATATTCCGAGTGCCACAATTATTGCAATTACGACAACCGCAGCAACAGTCTTTTTGAATTTGTTGATTTTGCCTTTTCTTACTGTGGTATCGAAGTCGGCATTTGCCATATACTTCACTTCCTTTATTCTACTGTTTTCTTTATTATATCATAAATTCTCTCAAGAGAATCCGTCACTGCAAAGCTTCTGACATTATTCTCTATTTCTTTACGTCTGTCGTCATCCTCCACAAGCTCTCTTACAGTCCTCGTGAGAATTTCGCCGTTAAGATTCTTTTCCTCTATCATAACAGCGGCATTACTGTCGCAGAGAACGGACGCGTTTTTTAACTGGTGATTATTTGTAACATAGGGTGACGGAACTATTACAGCCGCCTTGCCGAGAGCTGATAGCTCCGAGAGGGTCATAGCCCCTGCCCTGCATATTTCCACATCACAGGCGGCAAGAAGCTCGTGCATATTATAGATATATCTGCACACCCTGACCTTACCCTTTTCCAGAGTATCGCTATCCTTTTCTTCGAAGCCAAGGTCTAAATATAGCTTCTTCTGTTCATCCCATCCGCCATTACCCGTTGCGTGGATATGACGTACACCGAAGGGTAATGTATAGTTCTTGATAAGCTCAAATACGTTATCATTAAGAGGCTTTGCGCCGAGACTTCCTCCTGCTGAAAGAACAATCTTTTCATCCTGCGAAAAGCCTAAGATTTCTCTTGCCTTTTCCTTATTTGCCGAAAGCATCTTATCGGAAACGGGAGAGCCTACCCGCAAGACCTTACTTTCATCGCAGTCAAGGTACTTTTTACTTTCTTCGAACCCGAGAAGCACCTTATCCACGTACTTTGCAAGCATTCTTGTTGTAACGCCCGGAAAGGCATTAGATTCGTGTACAAGCGTAGGTATTCCCATTTTTGCCGCAGCTTTAAGCACCGGCCAGCAGACATAGCCTCCTGTACCCACCACAACATCGGGGTTAAACTGTCTGATAATTCTTTTTGCCTCTACGACAGAGGTTACCGCCTTTATGGCAGCGTCGATATTATCAAGCGACAGGCTTCTTTTAAAGCCTTTTACTTTTATAAAATGAATTTTAAACCCTGCTTTGGGAACAAGGGTCGCTTCAAGACCGCGCTTTGTACCCACATATTCAATTACCGAGTTTTCGTCTTCTCTTTTGATTTTATCGGCTATTGCAAGGGCAGGATTAATATGACCGCCCGTACCGCCGCCGCTGATAAGTACCCGCACTTATTACCGACCCCTTATATAAATATTGTTGTAAAGTGCTATTCCGCCCGCAGGTAAAAGCCGCGGACGGAAGTTTTTATGTGTTTTCTATCTGACTCATTCGCGACACCGACATAACAACGCCCATTTCCGCAAGCAGAATTATTAACGACGTACCGCCGTAGCTGAAGAACGGAAGCGAAATACCGGTACTCGGAAGAGTATTGGTCACAACCGCGATATTGAGTATAACCTGAAGTCCTACGTGCATTATGATACCGATTACGAGCATCGAAGAAAATCTGTCGGGTGCACGAAGACCTATAACAATTCCTCTGTATATGAAGAAAATAAACACACAGATAAGGAAGAGTGCGCCGATAAAGCCCATTTCTTCGCACCATATGGAAAGAATATAGTCATTCTGAGGTTCGGGAAGATAAAGGTGCTTCTGTCGGCTGTTGCCGAAGCCGACACCCGTAAGTCCGCCGGAACCAATAGCATAAAGAGACTGAGCAGGCTGCCATCCGCCTTCAAGAAGATGTGCAAAGGGATCGCGCCATACAGCAAGTCTTCCCGAGGAATGGCTCATACTGAGAGCAAGTACAAGAACAAGACTTACTCCAGCAATAATACCTGTAAGAAGATATCCCGTCTTTGTGCCGCCTATTACCATCATACAAAAAATAATGGCGGCGATAATAACAAGTCCCGAAAGATGCGGCTGGAGATAAAGAAGAATACCCACAACCACGAGAACTGCAACGTAAGGGAAAATACCGTAGTAAATACCGGGAAGCTCGTTTTTTACATTGATTTTACCGAGAACGCTCACTGCAAGAAAAGCAAAAACAAGGAAGAAAAGCATTGCAATAATTCTGTTAGGAACAGCGAAAAGAACAACTGCTCCGAGAGCAAAGAGAACGACTGCAAGAAGCAGAGGTCTTATATTTTCGCGCAGCTTATCCGGCTTTGATATCTGATGTGAGTATTTATCGGCATAGTCGGCAAAAAAGAGAACCACCGCAAACTTCATAATTTCCGAGGGCTGAATTGTTATCGGACCAATCTGAAGCCATCTTACGGCACCCTTTGCACCGCTGCCCATCACAAGAACAAGCACAAGCAGTACAAGACCTGCACCCATAACTACCTTTGAAAAGCGTCTTATAAAGTGATAGTCTATAAACTTTGCAACGAAAGTCATAACAAACACGCCCGCAAGAGCGAATAAAATCTGCATTTTTGCAAATCTGTAGCTATCGCCGAAGTTTTCCTTGGCATAAGGGTAGCTTGCCGAGAAAACCATAACAGTTCCCATACAGAGAAGCAATATTACACAGATAAGAAAGGGACGGTCTATTCCGCCCACTTTCTGAACAAGCACGTTTTTCTTAGGAAGGGCGTTTCTATGAACACGTCTTATTCTTTCATCCTGTTTCTGAGTATTCACATTTTCATTATTGTTCATTTATACCCTCCTCTTGATATTTTTACATTATTCCTACAAATCCGAAGCACCCTATTGCGGCAAAGACTGCAGTAATAAGTGAGAACACAAACACAATCTTTACTTCGTTCCATCCGCACATTTCAAAATGGTGATGGATAGGTGTCATTTTAAAAACTCTTTTTTTGGTAAGCTTATAGCTTAGAACCTGAATCATAACAGAAACAGATTCAATATAGTATATTATTCCCACAAACAACAGTATTATGGGCACATCCAGCATCATTGCTACGGCACACACAACAGCACCCATATAAAGTGAGCCCGTATCGCCCATAAACACCTTTGCGGGATGGAAGTTATATACGAGAAAACCGAGGGAACCGCCAAGCATTACACCTGAAAGAATACCTGCAGATGCGTTTCCACTCTTTATTGCGAGAACACCTAAGAATACCGTTGCAACTGCCGTTACCGACGAGCAAAGTCCGTCAATACCGTCTGTAAGGTTTGCACTGTTGACTGTAAACACGATACCTACAAGAAGAATTATGTAGTAGAATACGCCAAGGTCAACACAAGCAGTTGTAAACGGAATCGAAACGGTTGTTGAAAGTCCGTCAGTAAAATACAAGGATACAAGATATGCTCCTGTCACCGCAAACTGAAGGACAAGCTTCTGAATAGCCGTAAGTCCCGCATTCTGTTTTTTGAAAAATTTGACATAATCATCCACAAAGCCTATCATTCCGTTAAAAAGAACAAACAAATAGTGAATAACAAGCAACAAATCCTTTCGCCATATTGCCGCCGCAATCACGGGAACGATAGATGCTGCGATAAAGAAGAGTCCGCCCATTGTCGGGGTACCTTCCTTACCCTTATGCCATCTGGGACCTATATCAAGGATTTTCTGCCCCATTTTTACACTTTTAAGAACGGGAATAAATACTCTTGCAAGCACTACTGTTACAACAAATGTAAACACAAGTGATGCAATAAAGCTTACATCCATACTTTTATCCTCACTTTATTCTGCCTTTTTTCAAAACATCTGAATAACCGGTTTAATCTGAGTTGTTGAGATGGTGGAAGTCAACCGATATGAGTGTACCGGGTGCAACCTCAGTTCCCGCCTCGGGGTTCTGTCTTGTGGCTACGGTTCCGTCAACTCCGTCTCTGTATGCACCTTCCATTTTGATGTTAAGTGAATAATTGACAAGGGTCTGCATAGCATTCTGCGGTGTCTGTCCCACAACATTGGGAACAGTTACGGTTGATTTTTCTTCAGGGTTATCTGTATAAAGCACAACCACACCGTTTTCACGAAGCTTTGTAAGTGCTCTGGGATACTGATCGACAACAACGTCGCCGCTTCCGTAAACTTTAGCATTGAGCTTCGCATTGTTGATTGTAGTCTTTGCACTCTGTACCGAAAGACCTGTATAGTCTTCGACGGATATTTCAACAGCCTTCTGTGCATTTTCATCGGTGCTTGTTTCTACATTGAGATAAGGAAGCACTTCCGAAAGAACCGATGAAACAACAGGCGCTGCGATAGTACCGCCATAGTACAGTCCTTTCGGCTCGTCGATTACGATAAGTATTGCAATTTCAGGCTTATCTGTGGGAGCAAAGGCAACACAGGAGGCTATGTAATAGCCGTCCTCCATATCGCGTTTCTGGGATGTACCTGTCTTTGCACCTACGCTGTAATCCTTGACATATGCATTCTTTGTCGAGCCCATTGTAATACCGTTTGCAAGATACTGCATAATGGTCTTGCTTGTTTCGGGGGAATTTACCTGTCTTACAACCTCGGGATTGAATTCCTTTACTGTATTACCATCTTCATCCACAAGCGCCTTAACTACTCTCGGCTTCATAAGGTTACCGCCGTTAGCTACTGCAGATACCGCACGGATAAGCGAAAGGGGTGTAATCTTAAAGGTCTGACCGAAGGAATATACGGCAAGCTCTGTTTGGTTGAAGCCGTTAAAGTCATAATGGTAAATACTGTTTACTTCGCCCGCAAGGTCAATACCTGTTTTTTCGGTAAAGCCGTAGGATTCAAAATATTTATAGAAGCTTTCCCTGCCCACAGCCTCAGCAAGCTCCATAAACACAGGGTTACAGGAGTTCTGAAGACCAAGCTCGAAGTTTTCTGCACCGTGTCCGCCTCTCAGGTGGCAACCTATATTATAACCGCCGATATTCTTGGAGCCGGTACAGTTGAACTGATAGGAGGGATTTGTCATTGGAAGATTCTCTTCAAGCGCCATAGCGCTTGTTATAATCTTGAAGGTGGATCCGGGCTCATAAAGCTCAGTTATCGCCTTGTTCTTCCATCTTGCTTCCACAAGGTTCTTATAGTATGTATTCTTCTGTTCTTCGGTAGGAAGTGATTTTGTTCCGTCCTCATTCTCAATGATATCGGTGCAGTATTCGTCATAAAGAAGCTGCATTTCTTCATCAAGGTCATAAGGGTTATTGGGGTCATAATCGGGTTTTGTGGACATTGCGAGAATATCGCCCGAATTTACGTCCATTATTATACCGAGAACTCTGTTGCCAGCCTTTGTGTCCTCAAGAGCCGTCTGCAAATGCTTTTCAAGTATAGACTGAATCTGCCAGTCAATAGTGAGAACAACATCCGTACCGTTCTCGGCACCCACATAGCTCTCATACTGGAAGGGCATATCCTTTCCCTTTGCATTCTGGGCTGTGACAATCTTACCTGAGCTTCCCTTAAGGTAGTTTTCGTAATGGGATTCAACGCCGTAGATGCCTACGCTTTCGGAATTGGTAAAGCCTATTACGTTACTTGCAAGACTGCCGTAGGGGTAAAAGCGCTTGGTATCCTCTTCAAGATGTATGCCGACAAGCTCATTGTCCTTGATATACTGTCTGATTTCATCCGTTATGGAGGTATCAACCTTTTTCTTGATAACCTGGTACTTTGACTGCTTTCTTGTCATTCGTTCGGCTATCTCTGCACGGTCTACACCAAGCTTTTCGCTGAGATAATCGGTAATGATATCTTCCTGCTCTTCGGGTATCTCATAAGGAGATATGAAGACAGTTTCAACCGTAGCACTTACAGCAAGGGGTGTCATATTACGGTCATATATCGTACCGCGTCTGGGGCTTATTGATATTTCTGTTGTGTACTGATCGAACGCCTTGCTTCTGTATTCATCGCTTTTGAATATCTGAAGGTAAAACAATCTAACAGCAAGTGCTATCAGCAATATTACCATTGCCGATAGCACTAAGATTACCCTACTCATATAGGGCTTTACAGGAGAGTGATTATTCATTGAAAACCGTCCTTGTGTTATTCATAGATATTTGCTACTGATTCTTTGAAGCTGTCAAACGTCGCGCTGATTGTTGTAGCTGCTTTGTTTGTATCATTTGCAATTACAACGTCGCTGCCGCCCGAAATGTTGACATAATGCTTAACAACCTCTGTGGACTTTACAAGACCGAGCTTTGTTGTGGCAACCTCTTCTATGTACTTAAGGTCATACTTCTTATCAAGTTCAATGCTGAGCTTTTCGTTCTCCGCCTTAGTCTGTGAAATTTTGGCTTCAAGGTCACTTATATCGTATGAGATTTCATTTACAACAGAGTTAGTGTAAATAATAAACATAAGCATAAGCGTTGCAACAAGTGCATAGAAGACAAATCTTACAGGAAAAGGTCTTGCCTTTACGTATTCCTTGACAATTACGGGAGCAGATGCCTTTTCTCTCTGAATTCTGCGGTTTCTTGCCTCAATTGCATCGCCGAGTCTTCCTACTGCTGTGGTAGCGGCATCAGCTACCGAGGCGTTTTGCTTTCTTATATTATTATATTTGTTTCTGCCTGTATTTATGTTTCTGTTTTCGTACATTCTTGTAGATTCAGTCATTTTAGTATCGCTCCTGTTTAATTTTTTCAAGTACTCTTAGTTTTGCACTCCTTGAACGGGGATTTTCTTCAAGCTCCTCATCCGACGGAAGTATAGGTTTCTTTGTGATTACCCTGCCCTCTGCCTTTTTACCGCACACACAAACGGGAAAATCAGGCGGACACGTACATCCTACCGTTTTTTCAAGAAATGTATGCTTTACAATACGGTCTTCGAGAGAATGGAAGGTTATTATTGCCATTCTTGCGCCCTTATTCAGCAAAGGAAAGAAATTATTTATTGTGTCGGCAATGATATTAAGCTCGCCGTTCACTTCAATTCTTATTGCCTGAAATGTTCGTTTTGCGGGATGGGGACCATCCGCCTTGTTTTTTGCCGGTATTGCGCTTTTTATTATATCGGAAAGCTCGAAGGTTGTTTCAATCGGCTTGTCCTCTCTGAATTTAACTATTTTTCTGGCAATAGAGGATGCAAATCGTTCCTCGCCGTACATATCTATAATCTTTGCAAGCTCCCTTTCGGAATAGGAATTGACGATATCATACGCCGTAATATCGTCGGTTCTGTCCATTCTCATATCAAGGGGTGCATCTTGCATATAGGAAAAACCGCGGGTGGCGTCATCGAGCTGAAAGGAGGAAACTCCAAGGTCCGCCACCACGCCGTCAATCCTGTCAAATCCTTCTGCTTTAATTCTGTCGGCACCGTCTACAAAGTTTGAGTGAAGAAGTATTATTCTTTCACCGTACTTTGACAGTCTTTCTTTTGCCTTTCCCAAAGCAAACTCATCTCTGTCGATGCCGATAAGCCTTCCCTTTTCTGAAAGACGGGAGGCTATAAGGTTGGAGTGTCCTGCACCGCCGAGGGTACAGTCTACATAGACGCCGTCGGGTTTTATATTTAAACTGTCAACCGTTTCGTCAAGAAGCACCGAATAGTGCCCGAAGTTTTCCTGCAAATCTTCTTCTCCTTCAAGCTGTTAATAGAGTCCAAGGTGAAGCTCACGGCTGAGCGACTTGATTTCTTCCATATCAACAGCCTCATTCTGAACGTCAAGAATATCTGCATTCCATATCTCAACGTACTTTGTCATACCGATAAAGGAAATGTTCTTTTCAAGACCAGCAAATTCCCTATGTTCCTTACAAATACAAATTCTTCCCTGAGAATCTATTTCTGTAGGCATAGCGCTTTGCATATAGAATCTTTTAACTTTACTTATATCTCTTGTTTCGGAAATAAGCTCAAGCTTTTCCATAAACCGCGCCCATTCCTCCACGGGATACATAGCAACAAACTTTGTTGCAGATTTTGCAAGTACTACTTTTTCACCGAAATCATCTCTGAATTTTGCGGGCACAAACACTCTCCCCTTTGAGTCCAATGTATGTCTGAATTCACCGGTAAGCATCTGTGCACCCCCTTTTTCTGTCAAAAACGGTGTTTTTAATCCATTTTGGCTTCATTGGATACCACTTCAATCCATTTTCCGCCACTTGTTCTGGTATTATTATAGTATAGGGTCATTATTTTTTCAATAGGTTTACATAAAATTCTCCGGTTTTTTTTGACTTATTTTTTAAACTTTTTATGAACAGAGAACAAGAGTTCTCCGGTCATTGTGTGATTTGTCAAAAAAATGCATTTTCTTATGTGCAATTTTACTTTTCGCTTTTTTAAGATGCAGTACGACGGCACATAACGACAAAAATAAAAAGAGAACGACATTTTCAAGTCGTTCTCAAAAGTCTTATAATTGAGTTTATCAGGGTTTTAATTTTGCGTAAGCCTTGGCTCTGTTTACGTTGTTGAGGATTTGCTTTCTGAGTCTTATGGACTTTGGTGTAACTTCGATAAGCTCGTCGTCGTTGATGAATTCGATTGCCTCTTCAAGGGAATGGATTTTGGGAGGTACAAGTCTGAGTGCTTCATCGGCACCGGTAGAACGCACCGCCGTCATATGCTTCTTCTTGCAGGGGTTGATTACAATATCATCCGTCTTTGCATTTTCGCCCACAATCTGTCCTTCATAAACATCCTGGCTGGGCACTACAAACATCTGACCTCTGTCCTGTACGTTGTAGATACCGTAGGCAGTTGTCTTGCCTGTTTCGTAAGCAACAAGAGAGCCTGTTGTGCGCTTTGTGATTTCACCTCTGTAGGGTGTGTATTCGAGGAAGAGCGAATTTATGATACCTTCACCTCTTGTGTCGGTAAGAAACTCATTTCTGTAGCCGAAAAGACCGCGAGTCGGGATATGGAAAACAACGTGCATTCTGTCGCCTCTGGGTGACATATCGATAAGCTCGCCTTTTCTTGCACCCAGCTTTTCGATAACCGAGCCCATATATTCCTGCGGAACATCGCAGGAAACCTCTTCCATAGGCTCCATTTTCACTCCGTCAACCTCTTTGTAGAGTACTTTGGGCGCACTTACCTGAAATTCATACCCTTCACGTCTCATTGTTTCGATAAGAATTGAAAGGTGCATTTCGCCTCTGCCCATTACTCTGAAGGCTTCAGTTGTGTCGGAGTCTTCAACCTTTAAGGAAATATCCTTTAAAAGCTCACGGTAAAGCCTTGCTCTGAGGTGGCGTGAGGTACAGTATTTTCCCTCGGTTCCCGCAAAGGGCGAGTCATTTACCGAGAAGGTCATCTCTAAGGTGGGCTCTGAAATCTTGCAAAAAGGAAGGGGCTCTACATTCTGTGTGTCGCAGAGAGTATCACCGATTGTGACCTCTTCAATGCCCGAAAGACATACAATTTCTCCCGCCTTTGCTTCTTCGACGTTTACTCGCTTTAAGCCGTCGATGGTAAGAAGATTTACAACCTTGGCATTATAATTGTCGTGAATACCGTGATGATGGCATACCGTTACATTCATACCCTTCTTTACGGTACCGCGTTCAATTCTGCCTGTGGCAATTCTGCCGATAAAGTTGTCATAGTCGATGTTGGAAACAAGCATCTGACAAGGTCCTTCTTCGTCAACATCGGGGCCGGGTACGTGATTTATAATCTGTTCAAATAAGGGTACAAGGTTTTCTTCCTGAATATCAGGTGAGAGGGATGCCGTGCCGTTACGTCCCGAGCAGAATACAACAGGACTGTCAAGCTGATCATCCGTTGCATCAAGGGCAATAAGCAGCTCAAGCACTTCATCAACAACCTCAACAGGACGTGCTCCGGGTCTGTCAACCTTGTTTACAACAATAATTACCTTATGACCGAGTTCAAGCGCCTTCTGTAGAACAAATCTTGTCTGAGGCATTGTTCCCTCAAAGGCATCAACCAGCAAAAGAACACCGTCAACCATCTTGAGGATTCGTTCAACCTCACCGCCAAAGTCGGCGTGACCGGGAGTGTCTACAACATTGATTTTTACATCGTTATAGATTATGGAGGTGTTTTTTGCAAGGATTGTAATACCTCTTTCTCTTTCCAGGTCATTACTGTCCATTACTCTGTCATCAACGACCTCGTTCTGACGGAATGTACCCGACTGCTTGAGCATTTCATCAACAAGGGTTGTCTTACCGTGGTCAACGTGGGCAACGATTGCTACATTTCTAATATCATTTCTAATCATTCATTTCACCCTGTTTTTCAGAATTCATTCTTTACCAACTACAGATTATACAACAAAAAAGCGGAGAAATCAACACATAGTGCAAAATTTCCCGCTTTATTTTAAAATATTATTCAAAGAGCTCTGTGGACAGATATCTGTCACCAAGGTCCGGAAGAAGAACAACGATTGTTTTATCTTCATTTCCCACCCTCTTTGAAATTTCCGTTGCGGCATAAAGTGCAGCACCCGAGGATATTCCCACAAGTATACCTTCGGTTTTGGCAAGGAGTCTTGCCGCTTCGTATGCGCTTTCGTGGTGCACGGGAATTATTTCATCATAAATCTTTGTATCGAGTATTTCGGGTACAAATCCCGCACCTATTCCCTGCAGCTTATGAGCGCCCGCCCTTCCCTCGGAAAGATAGGGGCTGTCTGAGGGTTCAACCGC
>CAZTNR010000070.1:0-11875 GCA_964614955.1 uncultured Oscillospiraceae bacterium
TCCCCTCTTATTGAGTGGAGATTTTTTGGTACTTTTGCATCGGGGCAAAAGTACACAAACAACAGTTTAAACAAAAAACCTGTTAAGCGACACCGAAAGTTTGATTGCCACGAGTCCTGCCCGTGAATTGCCCGCGGGGGCTCCCCGCACGCCGTCCGCAGACCGCCGTCCCCTTAAAATATAAACACGCACTTTTCTAACCCTTTTCTCTAAAAATTATACCCAATCTATTCATCAAAAGCAACCCTCTTTTCCCTTTTTTGTCATTTTTTTCAATGCAATTTGTACAATATGGCAAAAACAGAACAAATGTTTTTGTACAAGTCTACAAAATCGAACGAGCGTTCTAAATTTTCATTGACTTTTTGCTGTTTTTGTGGTATAATGTACTCACAGAACAAGAAAGGTTCCGGTCAATTTTCTTTGTCCGGGATATTTTTTGCAAGCAAAATAGAACATATGTTTTATATTTTAAGAAAGGAGAAATACACAAAGAGTGAAAATACGCAACGAATTCAGGGATTTTACAGGCTATATTACGGTGTGTGCCCAGTGCGGTTACCGTTTTGCACGCGGAGACGAAGCTCTCAGAGTAAAGCAGACGGGCGATGTTATCCACGTGGAGTGCTTTATGGATTACACCGATGACAACAAGGACGAGCTTACCGACATTTTAGAGTTTTAGGAGGAAGAATGAGACAGACGAAAAAAGAATTACTAAATAATCTTGAAGAAAGAATAGATGAATACTTCGCCGTATGCGATTCGGTCAACGCCGAAAAAAAGAAAACGGTAAAGCCCTATACCCTGTCGGGACTTATGAGCTATACGGGGCTTTCGAGAGGCGAGCTTCAGGGACTGCTTAAATCAAAAAAGTACGGAAGAGCCGTTGCCGACGCCTATTCAAAAATTGAGTGCTTTATCGAGGAAAAATCCCTTACGGGTGAGCTTTCCTGCAACGCCTCGATGAACAGCCTGAAATACAACTTCGGCTGGGGTGAAAAGGCGACGGAGGAGGACAGGACTGACAGTGTAAAAAACATAAACATAACACTTACGGGTGCGGCAGAGGAGTTTTCGGCGTAGCTATGTCAGATAAGAAAACAGAGCTTCTGCTCAGAGGCTGTCCACAGGAAAAGCAGAAAAAATTCTTTCTTGCAAAAAGCAAATACATAGCCTACGGCGGCTCACGTGGCGGCGGCAAAAGCTGGGCGTTAAGAAGAAAGCTTGTGCTGTTGGGATTTCGCTACAAGGGGCTGTCGATGCTGCTTATAAGACGGACACTTCCCGAGCTTCGGGACAATCACATAAGACCGCTTCTGTCGGAGATAGGTGAAATATGTCACTATTCCGACTCAAAGAAGTGCTTTGAATTTCCGGGCGGTTCGTGTCTGAGGCTTGGATATCTTGACACGGATGCGGATCTCGCCCGTTATCAGGGGCAGGAATACGACATTATTGCAATAGACGAGGCTACCCAGATTACAGAGTATCAGTTTCAGGTGCTCAAGGCGTGTCTGAGAGGTGCAAACGACTATCCCAAAAGAATGTATCTTACCTGCAACCCCGGCGGTGTCGGTCACGGCTGGGTAAAGAGGCTGTTTATCGACAGGGATTTCAGAGAAAATGAAAAACCCGACGACTATACCTTTATACAGGCACTTGTCTACGACAACGGGGTGCTTCTTAAAAGCAATCCCGAGTATCTGTCACAGCTTGAAAGCCTGCCGCCGTCTTTGCGTGATGCCTGGTTATACGGCAGGTGGGACGGATTTGAAGGGCAGTTTTTCCCCGAGTTTGACTATCATACACACACCTGCGCCGTCTATCCCTTAAAGGGCGACGAAATGAAATACTGCGCCATTGACTACGGACTTGATATGCTGGCTGCGGTGTTTGTGGCTGTGGACAGGGACGGAAAATGCGTAGTCTACGACGAAATACACAAGGAAAATCTTATTGTCAGCCGTGCCGCAGAGCTTATACGTGAGAAAATGGAGGGCGTCTGTATGGTTATTGCACCCTCGGATCTGTGGTCAAGGCAAAAGGATTCGGGCAAGAGCATAGCCGAGCTTTTTTCGGAAAACGGTGTGTACCTGACAAAGCTCAAAAGTGAGAGAATCAGCGGTTGGATGAGTCTGAGAGAGCTATTCAAGGAAAAGGGAAAGCTTACGGTTATGCGAAACTGTCAGAATCTTATAAGGTGCATACCTCTCTTGCTTCACGACAAAAAGCGAATAGGCGATGCCTCTACAAATCCCCATAGCATTACCCACGCCCCCGATGCTCTCAGATACTTTGCCGTATCGAGATATGCAGGTGCATTTTCGGGTACAAAGTCTCAAGGCACAAAAAAGCTCAAGGACAGGCTAAAAAAGGAGAAAAAATATGAAATTTAACAATACATCAAAAAACATTCACGCACAGACCCTTTACGACTATTCAAGTCCTCTTATGAGAGAGGAAACGGTATCCTTTCTTCTTGACTATGCCTCAAAGGCGCGACAGAAAAGGGACGAATATACAAAGAAAATGAGACGCTACTACGACGGAAAGCACGACATTCATCTGCAGAGCGAGGCTTTTGCTTCGGAAAACGCCCTGCCCTTTATACCCTGTCAGAGTACCGATGGATATATTCACGTTGAAACGCAGATTTCGGCGAATGTTCCCGATTTTGAGTTTTCGCCGAGGGACAAGAGCGACTACGGCAAGGCAAAGCAGAGGGAAAAAATCGTAAAGTTTATCTGCGACAACAACGACCTTACCCACAAAAATGCACGAAACGAAAGAAGCCTTTGCATCGACGGCAGTGCCGTATGGAAGGTTGCCTGGGATTCCTCTGCCTTTTACGGCGAGGACGGCGGCGACGTAACGGTTCTCTGTCCCAAATCGGGTGAAATTTACCCCGACCCTTCGGCGACGGATGTGGATTCCTGCGAGTATATAGGCTACGTCTACAGAATGCACAAGCAAAAGGCGTTGAGAATCTTCGGAAAGGATTTAAAGAGACTATCACTTGACATTGACGACTGCACAGAGAATAAAGCAGGCGTTATTCTTGAAAGCGACCTTTACGGCAGCGACGACGACACGGTAAGTATTACCGAGTGGTGGTTCAGACAGACAAGTGACGGAAGTGCCGACATTTACGACGGCGACAGAAAGCTTCACTACGAATGGAAGGCAGGGGATATTGCCTGCAGTATTCTTATGGGGTCAAAGGAAATAAGATACATCCCAAAATACTGGAGCAAGACGGGCTTTAAGGATTTCCCCTTTGTAATCTATTCAAAGATTCCCGACGACAAATCCATATGGGGCAAGAGTGAGCTTGAGCAGATTATTCCTCTTATAGATGCCAAAGACCGTGAGCTTTGCTATGCCCAGCTCAATGCCGCCTTCAGCTCAAACGACATTATTCTTATGGAGGAAAATGCCCTGTCCGACGGTGAAAGCCTCGACAACAGTCCGGGTGCCGTATGGAAGGTAAGACCGGGTATGATGGGAAAGGTGGCACGTCTCGGGAACATTTCCGGCTCAGAAAGCGCTTTGTATAACGGTGCTTCCTTCTGGCAGAGTCTTATCGAAAGCACCACGGGAAACTTTGACGTAAACCAGGGCAAGGAGCCGACGAGCGTTACAACGGCTACGGGTATTGCGCTTCTCAATGAGAGGGCAGAGTCGAGAAAAAGCCTTAAAAACATCGATAGAAATGCCGCCTTTTCAAGACTCTACCGCCTTATCGACAAGACGGCGCTTGAATACTACTGCGACGGCAGAATTGTCAGAATCGGTGCTTCGGAGGGCGAAGATTTTGTATACAGCTACGGCGGATTTATCGAGAAAACGAGAAAGACAAGATATATTCCCGAGCTTGATGTTACTGTGCATACGGGCGCTTCTACCCAGCATTCAAGAGCCTTTACAATCTCGGCGCTTGAAAAGCTTATGACTATGAACATAGACAAGGACAACTACAGATTTGTCAAGGCATACGTTGAGTCGATTGCCATTCCCGAAAGTGCAGATATCTGTGCATACCTTGAGGAAAAATTCGGCGACGGCAAAACTCGAACCGACGACGGTGCTTTGGAAAGAATAGAGAATATGATTACTTATTTAAAGAGTGAAGGAGAAAAGAGCTATGAATGAAAAAACAAAAGTAAATGTTGACGCAGTACTGCCAAAGGCGGTTGAAAATAGAGAAAACGGCGGGGAAAAGATGTTTACCCAGTCCCAGCTTGAAGAGATTATTTCCGAAAGATTAGGTCGGGAAAGACGTGCAAACGAATCTCTTAAAAGCGTAAAGCAGGTTCTTATCGGAGCTGCCGAAAAGGGGCTTGTCAAGGGCGAGTCCTATGCCGAAATGGCAGATGAGCTTATAAAAAAGCTTAAAGCCGCTTCGGGCAAAGAAAAGGAATGTATTGCGGAAAAGGAAACGGATGCGAAGGATGCGGCATCTGATTTCAAAGCTACGTCCGAAGATGCTGAATCGGACGGTGACAACGTCGAAGGCGGCGGAACTGAAGGGGCAAAGGAGACCGAGGAGGACGGCGGTGATTTTGTATCAACGCTTGTATATCTAAAGTCGGCTTACCCCGAAAGGAACCTCGAGAAGCTTTTGTCGGGCGATCTTTTTGAGCGTTTTGCGAAGGGAAAAAGCGGAAGTGTAAAGGAAATACTCTGCGACTTCTTTTCCTTTGCCGACGCATTTTCCGAAAAGAATGAAACCGAGGAAAACAGCGCACATTCCAATATCGGCTCTACGGCGTTTTCTTCGGAATCGGGTGCTCCGACAGACTTTTCGGGTCTTACACCACGGCAGATGGAAATAGCAAAGGGTGCGGGAATGTCCTACCGTGAATATGCTCATCTGCTGGAATCAATTCCAAAAAACAAAGGACGAACATTTTAATTAAGAAAAGGAGAAATGAAAAATGAAGTTTTTATATTCACTCGGCGGCGGTAATATCCCCGTTATAAGAGAATATGACATTGAAGCAAGCAAAAAGTTCAAGAAGGGTCAGATTGTCAAGATTTCAACCGATGCCGAAATTTCAACAACAGTCGCCGGCGGCTGTATCGGTATTGCGGCAGAGGATCACACAGGTGAAAAGGATATCTTAAACGAAAGAAACAACGGTACAAAGCTGAAAATTGACATCACAAGAGATGCCGTATATGAGGTTGATGCGGTAAAGCTTACGGCAACAGGCGGCAGCGGCACAACCTTTGTGTGCTCTTCCACCGGCATTACAACAAGCCTCGGAAAATCAAGACTTGTTCTTGTTCACAAGGGTGAAAATTCCGCGAATACAGACTCTGCAGGCACAATCAGAAAGGTATCCGGTGTTACTGTTTCGGGAACAAATGCAACATTTACCGTCTCTGACGGCGGTGTTGTCTCTGAGGGTGACGTATATGCACTTATTCCCGAACACGGCTTTATGGGCTATGTGGACTGTGACGGTGTGTTCAGGTGTGCAGCTACGGGCGATATGGTGACTGCTTATGTTGTAAACTGCAACACCGACACTCTTACTCTTGAAATTATGCCCAAGAAAAATTTTATTGCTTAATTAAGGAAAGGAAGTAGAAATAATGAACGATATTTACACTTGGCACAATGACCTTTATCCCCTTGTCAAAAAGAGATTTGACCTCAGATACGCAAAGAGACTTGATGTTATCAACAAGGTCTGCGGCGTTGTCTGTCAGGACGATATTGACTACAGAATTGAAGGTATCGGCGGCTACGGCGAAATGCCCGTATACGACGGCACGATGGTTAAGGGCGCCGACACAAAGAGAACATTTATTACAACAATTACACCCAAGGAGCACGCTCTTAAGGTTACAAGCACATACAAGAAGGCAAAGCTCGACTATTCGGGTGAGTCTCAGAAAATCGGTACACGTCTTGCAGACTCTGCATATATGACGGTGCTCAACGAGTTCTACAGACTCTTCGGTGCGGCTTTCTCAAACATCGGCTCTGATGGTGTAGCCTGGGCAAGCGACAAGCACCCTGTAAGTAAGGACAGTGACGAAACCTTCTCAAATCTTATGAGTGAGAATCTTTCTGTTGCCTCCATTACAAAGGCACAGACAAAGGCATCTCGCTTTGTCACACCCGACGGTCTTCCCTTTGCCTGCAACTTTGACCTTCTTTTAGTCAGCCCCGAGCTTGAAGCAAAGGCTAAGGAAATCTGCGGCCCGAATTCCAGACTTATCCCCGAAAACAACCCCGACACAGACACCAATGCGGCAAACCCCGTATACGGTATGAAGTATCTTGTTGTGGGCGGTGGAAACGCAGGCTTTACGGGCAAGCAGTGGGCGGTTGCCGACTCGCTTATGCTCTCTGAGGTATTGAAGCTTGTCTACATCACAAAGCCTACAGTTCTCGTATCCCCTCAGGACAATCCCCTTATCACCGACTATATCGGTTATGTGGATTTTGCCTTTGGCTTTGGCGATGCAAGACCCATCATCTTCTCAAATCCTAACTAAGGAGTGTGAAGAATAATGAGCGGTTATTCCAGAATTCCCGTTAAGACAAAAAGTGAGGGAGTCATTTCTGCTATAGAGTTTGAAATCGACACACAGGGGCTTGACTGTATTATAAGAGCCGAGGAAACGGATCTTTTTGTTTATACAAAATCAGGTGCGGCCAAATCTGAAATGTATCTTGTAAAGGAGGGCGAAACCTTCGAGTTTTGCGGCAAGCTTTACTATCAGGTGGCTACCTCGGGAACAGTATATACCTTTATGTATAACAGGCTTTAAACAAAATGCCGTCTGCTTCGGCAGACGGCGTATTCTTTATGAAAGGAGAATTGTTATGTCAGATAAAACCCTTGGAAAATTAAAGAAAAGGGTGCTTGAAACTCTCGGCGAGTATATTGCCGACAGCGACGGTGTTGTTATATGCGACGGCGACAGAGAGCTTCTTTTATCGCGTATTCCCGATGCTGTTTCGGCGTGTCTTCACAGAATGTACGAGAGCCTTGATGTCGGCAGAAAGAGAAGCACGGGGCTTATTTACAGAAAAAGCTGTATTTATTATCATCCCGCAAAAATCAAGGGGGATGAAGGTGTGGAATTTGAATGCGGCGGTTATATCGGGATATATTTTAAGTATTTCGGAAGCGGTGAAGTAAGCCTTTATTCCGAAGGCGGAAGCGTTTTGGAAAGCATAGTGTGCGAAGGTGACGGCACGGCAAGAGAAATGAAATACGCCGTGAATGTGACAGAGCCGGGTAAAATACGTGTTGTGACAGTGGGGAGCATAACCGTTAACGGATTTACGGTATATGCCGATGCGGATACGTTTCCGACAGATGCCCTTTGCGAAAATAACGAGGACAGCTTTGCTTTGCCGTCGGACTTTGAAAGTCTGATTTCTGCCGAGTGTGAATTCGGCGAGGTTGACGCAAAGCTTGTGCGTACGGAAAAAAATATCGGCTTTGCACCGGGATTTTTACTGAGAGGTGCTGATTTTGTGGCAATTGAATACAAGAAATGCCCCGAGCTTGTTACAGACGGGTCACCCGATACTCTCGGCTTTGAAATGCCGTCACTTGCCTTTGATGCCCTTGTGTATCTTACCTGTGCCGAGCTGTGCCGTGAGGGTGAGGCGGATATTTACACAAGACTTGTGTATAAGTATAACGACATTTCACAGGCACTTATGAGACGTTATGAAAAGGGCAGACGCAACGGCTTTTACAGGCAGAGAAGGTTAAAGAGGTGGTAGTATGGCATATATTCCCTATACCTATGTGCCCATAGGCTCATCGGGTGCAAAGAAAACAGTCTACACCCTGCCGTATAACGGCGTAAAGCTGTCGGAAAACGAAGAAATTACCCCCGAGGGCTTTTGCAGGCACCTTCTCAATATGGATATCGGAAACGGCAGAATAGGGTCACGGTGCCCGCAGGGAAAGCATATTTCGGACTTTTACGCCGAGGGTATTTTTCACGGGGGCTCCAAAACCGAATATTTCGGAAATCTTGTTTTTCACGTCGGTACAAGGCTGTACGCTCTGAATGAAAAGTCGAAAGAGCCTGTACTTATCTCTGAGAGTCTTCCCGACAAAAAGAGTCTTATGTGCAATTTTATGTCAAAGCTGTATATCTATTGCGACAGCCGTATTTTCAGCCTTGACAAGAACCTTGTATTTACGGAGGAAATGCCCACACCCGTAACCCTGTATAAGGACGTTCACGCAGGAATCTCCGGCAGCGGCACAAGGCTTGACGTGCCCTTCAATGCCCTTGCACCGAGAATTACAGTGGTGTACAGCGAAAACAAGGTGAAATACTACAATCTTCCCTGTGCTCTTGACACCTCAAGACCCTACGAGATTTACAGCAACAGCAAGCTTGTGGACAATTCAACCTGTACAGTTACCGAAGATCTCATAACTCTTCCCGATCTTTTTCTCTACGGGTCGGATGTTGTGATTACCGTTACATATTACCTCAAAAATCCCGAAGAGGAGGGCTTTGTCAGGGCGATTGAGGGATGCAATCTTGTGTGTGATTTCGGCGGAAAGTCTTCGGGCGGTACGCGGCTTTTCTTTACGGGAAACCCCGATTATGAGGGAAGATATTACAAGAGTGATTTTCAGGATCCTCTTTACTGTGCGAGTGATAATTTTGAAACAATAGGCGACGGCAGCAGCAATATTACGGCACTCTTGAAAATGTACGGCAATCTTATGATTTTCACCGAAAACTCGGTGTACAAAATGAGCTATACCTTAAATCAGGACGGTGCATTTTTCTCGACAAAGCAGATAAGCGACTATGTGGGCTGTGACTGTCCTGATTCCTTGCAGCTTATAGATAACAGAATTGTGTTTCTCAATTCAAAAAAGGGTGTATTTATCGTCGATTCCACCGATGATGCGGGTGAGCACAACATAAAGCCGTTATCGGGAAATGTGCAAAAAGGCGAAGAATACGGGCTTATGTCAATTGATGCGCAATCCCTCAAAAGCGCTTCTTCTGCCGACTTTGACAGGAAATATATGCTGTTTGCAGGTGACAGAGCCTATATCTGGGATTACGACAAGTCGGCGTATTACGACAGTAACAGCTACTCAAAGGCACAAAGCAGGCTTTGCTGGTATATCTATGACAGTCTTGAGGGCAAAAGCTTTTGCACTCTTGGCGGACGTCTTATTTCTTTTGCGCAGGAAACCGACGGCATAAGCCTTTGCGAATACCCCGTAGCTGAGGCTTCAGCCAATTTTGAGGGTGTACTCGAGTCCGGCAATATAGAAGTGTTTGCCGACGGCAAAAGAAGGTTTATTACGGGTATGGGCATAAGGCTGTCGGGGTGCGAAAACTGCAGTATAAGGCTTACATTTTTCGCCGACGGTGAAGAATATTACAGCAAAACCGTAAGTGCGGAAGGGCTGTCAAAGCAAAAGGCTTTGTTTTCGTTGCCGAGAAGGGCTCTTTACAATTTCGGCTTTAAACTGACGGCGACGGATGTATGTGCTATAGACGGCATAGAATTTTTCAGCCGCGAAATAAATGAGTAAAGGAGAAAACTATGAATACAAAGGTTAACACAAAATACAAGGACTACACACAAAGACAGAGGCTTGATATGATAAGAAACGGGAATTCGGATGTGTACAGCGCAGAGAAGGACAACAATGCCCACCTCAAAGCCTTAAGAGAATCCCTCGGGCTTTCAACGAAGGATATTGACGAGTGGGACAAAACTGTGGATATGGCTGCCGAAAGCCCGGCGACCTCCGCAATAAAAGCCGTAACTCCGAAATTTCAGAGTACCCGTGCAGGCTCTGTAAGCAGTGCCTACAACATCGAAAGAAAACAGCTTGCAGCAGACTACAATATACAAAAGAAAAAGGCAAAGGAGCAGGCAGAAAAGGATGTTGAGCATCTTATTGAATACCTTGTCAACAACGGATATGCCTCCGACGGCAAGACGGCGCTTGAGGGTGAAAAGGAAATCCGTGATGAGCTTAAGGTGCTTTTGGCTTCTCTCAAGGCAGAGTACAACAAGGCTGTGAGCAGTACGAGGAACAAGTATGTTTCTATGATGAATAAGGTTATAAAAGCGTAAAAAATCCCCGATGTCGTTATTTGACATCGGGGATGGAAGAATAGCAAATTAGATTTCGGGGATAACAACTTCGATTTCGCGACCCAGCTCGTGGCTCTTTGCGATACCGTCGATGATAGCCTGATTGTAGATAATCTGGCTTGAAGGTACTGTCGGGCCCTTGGAGGGATCAATAATGGAATCGAGGAAGCTTCTTATCTTCTTATCGAAGAGGTCTCTGCTATCGTGGAGGATAGGAAGCTTTGTTTCTGTTTCAAGACCCGCTACGTTCTTATAGATGGTCATTTCACCGCCGACAGAACCGTTCCAGCAGTCTGTGGAGGGGATTCGGAGACCGCCCTCTGTACCGAGGATGATTGTGTCGCCTGGTGTGTTGATGTTCATAGCCCAGGCAATTCTGAAGTCGAGAATAATTCCGCCCTCGAGTCTTACAAATGCTGCTGCGAAGTCGTCAACGCCAAAGAGCTTTGCGTATTCTCCAGGTCTTCCGCTTTCTGTATAAGTCTTTTCGTTTGTGCCGAAGAAAGCCGACTTGTAGCCTGAAACTGTCAAAGGCTTGGGATAGCCGACAGCATTGAGAACCATATCAAGGCTATAGCAGCCGATGTCGCCGAGAGCACCGATGCCTGCTGTGTCCTTTTCGATAAATGTTGTACCGAAGGGTGTGGGGATACCGCGTCTTCTGCCGCCGCCTGTCTGAATGTAGTAAATTTTACCGAGCTCGCCACTTTCTACAATCTTCTTAATCTGCTGCATATTGGGGTCAAGGCGGGGCTGGAAACCGATTGTAAGAATCTTACCGCTCTTCTTTTCGGCTCTCATAACTTCAACTGCCTCTTCAACAGTAACCGTGAAGGGCTTTTCAAGCATTACGTTTACGCCTGCTTCAAGTGCGTGGATAGCACAGGGAGCGTGCTGGCAGTTATATGTACAAATACTTACACCGTCAAGATCCTTTTCTGCGGCAAGCATTTCAACATCGCTGTTGTAACATCTTGCCTCAACACCGTACTTTTTGAAAAATGCTTCTGCCTTGCCGGGAACAAGGTCTGCACCTGCTACCACTTCAACGTCGGGCATATTGAGATAGCTTTCCATATGAGCGTCGGCAATCCAGCCTGTACCGATGATACCGATTTTAAGCTTTCTGCCGCTTGTCTTTAATTCTTTTTCCGCAACCTGATTGGGGTCGAGGTTTGTCTTTGAAATTGCCATTGTCCAATCCTCCTGAACACTTTATTTTTTGAAGAACAGTATTTTTCTTCGTGTATGTATTTATGGTAAACTACGTTTGTGAAGTGGGTGTTAACAAAGAGGCGGTTTTTTATCTTTTTTTGGTCTTATCTTTTATTTATGTACTTATGTTTCGGGAAAAGTGCTGAAAAAATCTTTGTTCAACAGGGAAGTTACTGCGTATTGTTGTTTTAAGGGGACGGCGGTCGGGGAGCCCCCGCGGGCAATTCACGCCCAACTCTCGCAATAAGCAAACTCTTGATGTCGCTTAACAAACCCCGTTTGACCGCCATAGACGCAAGCGGTCAAACTCAGACGGAAGGTTCATAGATGTCGAAGCACTTTTACTGCGTTGTGGTTGCACTCGTGAGTGTATACTGCATCTGTCGCTCTGCGAACGTAACCGCGATAGCGGACGATAGAGTGTGTTTGTTAGTGGCAGAAGGATATAACGCTGCAAGAGTGCAGACGTTGAGAGCTAAAATTAGCCTCCACGGCTTTCGGCGGTCGGGACAGCCCGACAGCAAATTT
>CAZTNR010000071.1:0-11752 GCA_964614955.1 uncultured Oscillospiraceae bacterium
ACAGAACAATTACACTTATGGAGACTGACGCCGGATTACAGCAGGGCGTTCGACTACCCAGTATGTTGAGCCACCAAAAAAAGACAGGTTCATCCTGTCATTTTTTATCCATTGCGAAGCGATGGCATATCATCACGCCAAGGGCGTGTATCTCATCAACGACGGTCTGCCGTTGTTGTATCTTATCAGCCGCAAGGCTGTATCCGTTTCGCAATGATGATATACAAAACTTCGTCTTGATGATATGCACGGCTTCGCCGTGATTGTATATAGAAATACCCCACATAGAAAATGTTATGTTTCTATGTGGGAATTTGCTTTTTGTGGGAGATGAAACGGTGGGATTTTGGTAATTTGGGGTGATTTGGGAAGTTTGCGGATAGGGGGTTGATGTGGGTATCTCGACATATATTGACCACAATTTAGGTTTGTGATATAATATTGGTAGCATCGAGGTGAGCATTTTGGCTGAAAAGAAAGAGAAAAAGTATGTGAGCGATAGTGCTGAACTTATGCAAGAATGGGATTGAGAGAAGAATAACGAACCGGGATTTGACCCACAAACTTTAACTTACGGTAGTGGTAAAAAAGTATGGTGGAAGTGTAAATGGCAAGTGTCGATAGCAAACAGAAATCAAGGGCAGGATGCCCGTATTGCTCAGGACAAAAAGTTTTAAAGGGTACTAATGATTTACAAACAGTTAATCCAGTTTTAGCAAGGGAATGGGACTACGAAAAAACAACGGATTAACGCCATTAGACATAATGCCCAACAGCAATAAAAAAGTGCGGTGGAAGTGCAGTAAAAGACACGAATGGCAGGCGACAATCGATCATAGAAACAATGGAAGTAGATTTCCAATTTGTGCAAAAGAAAAACGAAAAGTGCAGTTATGATTATATAGCATATTCTTTGGCGAGGTAAAATTTGTGTTAAAAAAGATTACTAATGGACTGGTAGCAATAATAAATGATGCCAAAATAACAGAAATCAGTAAAAAGAGTGTGGTAGATTTTGCCAGTATGGTAATAAACAAAGATCCCGTTTCTTTGGCGTTGTCGCTTGATGATACAAAAAAGTTTTATGGCAAATTCCCAACGCAATATTTTGGGATAAATGCATCGCTTTATGATTGGTACTTATTCCAAAAAAATTAATTACGCGCACAATAAACAGAAAAGCAGGCTTTTGCCTGCTTTTGCTGTATCATAATTCCTTTTTAAAATGTCCTATCGCCAAAGCACTGAGAATAAGTCCTACAACCGAGCAAAGGAGCCAGGCGAGCATTGTGCCGTTCCAGCCGAAGTGCGTTGTAATTGCCGCAATTCCGTAGGTGGAGGCGGCAGAGCCGATGTAAACCGAGGAGTTTATGGCACCCGTTACAAAGCTTGTTCTGTTAAAGCGTTCAAATTTTGCAACAGAGATTGAAGTGTACATAAAGTTCACGGCGTGGGTTGCGGCGCTTGCAGCCATAAGCATTACCGTTGAAATAACGGGACTTGAGCCTCTTGCTATGCAAAGCACAAAACAGCACAGGGTACAAACCGAGAAAAAGAGGGTTGTGCACTTGGCTTCGTTTTTGAGAATCCTTCTGTAAATTGCCGCCGTAAAGAAGGATACTGCCGCAGAGGACAGCGGAAGTGCAACGCCCGTAAGAATTGCCGACGATGAGCCGAAGCTGAAGGTGTCTGCCATATATGTAGGCATCCAGGTTGTGATACCGTCACGTAAAAGCCCCTGGAATATGTTTGCTGCCATAATAAGAGAAAGAAGCACAAGAGATGCCTTTGTGAAGGAAATTCTACCGCCTGCTTTCCCGGCACCTTTTACGTCGGGAACGAAAATCTCGGTATCCTGCGCCTTCTTTTCAATTCTGAAAATGCACGCCATCCATACAACTGCCACAATCAGTGCCACGGCGGCAGCCCCGAAGAAAACATACTTCCATTCGGAGATTGAAATTATAACCGGACTTACTGCGTAAACAAATATTGTACCGAGACTTGAGCCGAAAATGACAAAGGCAATATTCTTTTCATAGTTTTCCTTTGTTAAGTACTTTGCCAGAATCTTTACAAGGGGCGGCCACATAAGCGCCTGTGCAAAGCCGTTGACACTCCAAACCGCCGTCATAAGGTGTGTTGACGGACAGAGAGGAAGCAGAATATTCATAGCACTTGTCAGAAGAAGTCCCGAGAAAATAATCTTTTCGGGGCTGAATTTATCTCCGAGAACACCGCTGATGAGCTGCCCTGCACCGTAGACTATAAAAAGACCTGTCAGAGGTACCGACGCCTCTGTCTTGGCAAAGCCTTCGCTTTTCATAATCTCAACAAGAACTGCCGAGTAATTTATTCTTGTAATGTAGCTTACAAAGTATATTGCAGAGCAGAGAAACACGAGAGAAAACATATGTTTTCCGTTCACAAGCTTTTTTGCCGTAGTCTGCATTTTTTCTACCTTCTTTCGAGCATCCGAGAGTAAGTATACCACCCTTTGAAAAAATTGTAAATATAAAAAATGATATTTTTATGCAAAAACAAAGAAAACGGCCATCCGAGGACAGCCGTAAGTATTTATCTTTTTCTCCAGATTGCGGGATTGAGTGCAATAAGAAGCGGGAAAATTTCAAGTCGTCCGAAGAGCATCGCAAATGAAAGAACAACCTTTGAAAAGTCGGAATAATCCGCAAAAGAGCCCATAGGTCCCACAACCTTGCTGAGACCGGGGCCTACATTGTTAAAGCAGGTAACGGCTGTTGTAAAGTTTGTTTCAAAATCAAAGCCGTCAAGACTGATTACAAGAAATGTTGCAAGAATCAAAAGCATATACGCGCCCAAATAGGTTGTAATGCTGTGCCTTGTATGGTCGTCAACATCCTTGCCTTCAAATCTTATGGTGCTCACCGAACGGGGATGCACCATTCTTCGGATTTCACGCCAGACCATCTTGGCAATAATAACAGCCCTTGAAACCTTAAGTCCGCCTGCAGTAGAGCCGGCACATCCGCCGATAAACATAAGAATCAGAAGTACAGCCTTAGGGAAAGACGACCAATCGACAAAGTCAACGGTGGAATAACCCGTGGTGGTGATTATAGAGGACACCTGAAAGGCGGCGTGTCTTACTGTTTCTCCGAGTGTGGGATACATAGAATATACATTCAGAGTCACCAGAACCACGGAAACGACAACTATTCCCGTGTATGCCCAAAGCTCTGTACTCTTCAATACAGCCTTAAAGCGTTTTATGATTATGAGATAGTACAGGTTGAAGTTTATGCCGAAAATAAACATAAACACCGTAATAATCCATTGTGAGTACGGCGAATAACCTGCAAGACCGTCCCCCTTCATACAGAAGCCGCCGGTACCGGCTGTTCCGAGAGAGTGAAAGACCGCTTCAAACAAATTCATATCTCCGCACCATAAAAGAACAACCTGTACAAGTGTAAGGACAATATACATAAGGTAGAGCACCTTTGAGGTATCCTTTGCCCTCGGTACAAGCTTACCAACCGACGGACCCGGCATTTCAGCTCTGAGAATATGGATTGCCTTATCCGAAAGATTTCCCGCAAAGGCGACGACAAAAACAAGTACACCCATACCGCCAATCCAATGGGAAAAGGAACGCCAGAAAAGTATACCGTGGCTTAGCTCCTCGACGTTTACCACAACCGACGCACCCGTTGTGGTAAAGCCGCTGACCATTTCAAAAAAGGCATCGGCAAAGGAGGGGATTTCTCCGCTGAGATAAAAGGGCAGACAGCCTAAAAGCGATGCCGAAACCCAGGCAAGCGCAACTATAAGAAAGCCCTCTCTTGCGTACAAATCCTTTTTGCAGTCCTTTGTCATAACCGTAAGAAGGAGTCCGAGCACATAGGATATTATCGCAGCCGTCAGGAAGGATACGGCACACGCTTCTTTATATATCACCGACACAAGCATCGGCAAAAGCATTATTACAGAGAGCGCCTTAAGCAGCTTTCCCGTAATATTAAATACAATTCTCCTATTCATTTTTCACCTCATATTCAGGCGATAATGTCCGAAAGGTCGCACATAACGTGACCCGCTGTCATAACAATTACCTTGTCACCGGGAAGTATCACATCGGCACCTGAGGGAATAATGGGCTTTCTTCCGCGCACAATTCCTGCAATAAGTGTGTTGGGCTTTAATTTTATTTCGCGAAGTGGAACATCGGCATACTTAAAATCAATACTTGCGTTGAATTCAAGCACCTCTGCCTTGCCGTCGAACATTTTATATAATGTTTCTATATTACTGCCAATAGAGTTGTGAAGTGCTCTTGCATAGCTCGAAAGCACATCCGATACCGACTTCTGAGGCGACACTATACATTCAAGCCCTAACTTTTCCGCCGTCTGCGCAAGCTCGGGTCTGTTGACCTTTGCAACCACCGTCGGCACCTTCTGTTCCTTGGCAAAGTAAGAGCTGAGTACATTTACTTCGTCGGAGCCCGTAAGTGCCACAAAGGCATCGGCATCGCCTATACCCTCTTCCAGCATAACCTCAGGCTGCATACCGTCACCCACAATCATAGTAACAGACGGCACCTTGTTGGAAAATGCACGGCAGACCTCCTTGTCGGAATCAATAATCTTGACCTTTGCTCCGAGGCTTACCAGTCTTTTCGCAAGGTAGTAGCTCATACGGCTGGCACCGAGAATTATAACGCTTCCGGGCATTCTCTGGGGAAGTCCCACGTTTTTCATAAGCTTCTGCATATCCGAATGGGATGCCGTAACGCCTACTCTGTCGCCCACCTTCAATTCAAAATTACCGTCGGGGATGTAAACCGTGTCGTCTCTGACTACGACGCATACAAGGAACTTGCCGTCGTAATTCTTTCTTAAATCCATCAGCTTCATACCCACAAAGGGATAGTTTTCCTTCAGTACAAGCTCAACTATTTCAAGGTTTCTGCCTGAGAAGGTTTCAATCTTTGATGCCGCAGGAAAGCTCAGGGCGTTGAATACCTCGTGAGCTGCCAGAAGGTCAGGATTGAGCGCCATTGAAATATCAAGCTGCTGCTTCATAAAGCCGAGACTCTGGTCGTTGTATTCGGGGGTTCTTATTCTTGCAATAGTGTGCTTTGCGCCCATTTTACGTGCAAGGAAGCAGGCAAGCATATTCAGCTCGTCGGAGCCCGTAACCGCCACAAAAAGCTCGGCTTCGCCTGCACCCGCTTCGTTCATAGTGTCAGAATCGACACCTGTGCCGCAAAGCCCCATAACGTCATAGAGGTTTGTTATCTCCTCGACTACCGCAGGATCCTTGTCCATAGCCACAATATCGTGACCTTCGCCGGTAAGGCTTGCTATTATTGTTATTCCGATTTTTCCGCAACCGAAAATGATAATTTTCATAGTAGTTCCTTTTCTTGTCCCGAAGGGACATATCGCATACGAAGTATATATCGCACCAACAGGGTATATCGCAAATTCCGTCGGGAATTTATATCGCTGATTTTAATCGTTTTACGATTAAATTCATTCTACCACACTTTACTTTAAAATGCAATATTGCTTTTTGCACGGTTATTCAAAGCTGACACTCTTTGACATACTCTCGTAAAAGTGCGCCGAATCAAGGTCGGATGACGGACTGTTTTCCTTTAAATACCTTCTCATATCAAAGCAGAAGGCACATCTTGTGGGATAGCCGTCCTTTGCGGGAACAAATCCGCACATCTTTGCATATTCGTAAAGCTCCTTCGTTCCGCCCGAAATAAGACGTGAGAGCACAGGATATTTATTCTCATCAATATCTGTATTCAAATAATCCTCTGCTTCTGCACAAATCCCTGTACATCTTGACGGTACAGCCCTGCCGTAAAGGTCGATGTGACAGTGATTGGGGTGAGTAAGCGAAGGGCACCTTTCGTCTGTAGCAAAGTGCTCGTATGACTTCTTTTGGTATAGCTTATCCGCAAAGGAAAGCGCTCTGCCGTTGATGCCGAGACCGTATTCCCTTGCCGTCTCGGTAAGATAGTCCTCGCCGAGTAACGCCTCAAGCTCTTGCCTTGTATGTGTTTTTGATATATCAAGCTTTAAGAGTCTTTGCAGAAATTTCTGCTGCCATACAAAATAGTCAAAGCCGTATTCCCGCAGAAGCTCTATAAGTTTTAAAGGTCTTTCAAGGGGTACATATTCTATGTGATACGGGTCAACCGACACCATTATTGTTTCAACTCCGAGCCTTTTCAGCACCTCAAGTCTCCGCTTTGCAAAAGCCTCGTCCTTTACCCAGTATCCGTTGGTCTCGATATAGTCTATGTATATTCCGTACCTTTTCAATGCCAAGATTAGTCCGCAAAGACCATCAAAGTCCATAAAGGGCTCACCTCCGCCGATGTGCACCGAGTATGTACCGGCTCTGTACAGAAGCTCTGCTACCTTCTCCGACATTTCCCTTGTGATGTAGTCCTTTTTGCAGTCGGGGGATGAAGCAAACATACAGTGCTTACATTCCGCGGTGCAGTTATAGTTTGTTATTACGCCTGATGAAACGGGAGTTTTCATATATTCCTCCAAAAGTGCCGTTTATGCCTTTTTTCTGTAAATGTGTATTCTGAAATCTGCAGTAACACAAAGCTCGTTTATGCTTTTGAGCCTTTCTGCGCCATCCTTGGGCGTATTCCAAGTATAGGGCGTCATATGATAGAGCGCCATTATGTCATCACCCGATGTCAGGGTAAATTCGCTCTTTACCTCTTCCACACCTACAAGCTCAAAGCCGTCATAGTCCTCTGTCTTTTCCTCGTTTTCATAAGGATTTTCGTAAAGCACGCTCTTCAGCTGCCACAGATGCCTCGGTGCAGGTACAACATAAAAGAGATACCCGCCCTTTTTCAGCACCCTTAAAAATTGGTCGGGGGCATTTGGTGAAAAGCAGTTTACAACAACATCCACGCTCTCATCTTCCAAGGGGAGTCTGTATACGCTTGCCACGGCAAATTCGGCACCCCCACACTTCTTTGCCGCGTGTCTTACTGCCGCCTTTGAAATGTCAACCCCTGCCGTTTTCGGAACAATTTCGCTGTAGGCACAAGTGTAGTACCCTTCACCGCAGCCCGCATCGAGAAGCACTTCGGCATCGGGTGAGAGCTCTTTTATAAGCTCGCTTATTTTATCCCTTAAAGGCTTGTAGTATCCGCCTTCAAGAAAACGTGTGCGGGCAGATACCATTTCCCTGTCGTCGCCCGACACATCCCCGTTTTTGTTGGAGATAAGGAGATTTACATACCCTTCCTTTGCTTTATCAAAGCTATGACCGTTTTGGCATTTATATATTCTGTCCTCTTTATACAACGCATTTTCGCACACGGGACAGCAAAAAACTGATTTCATTATTATCACCTGTATACATTTTAGCAGATTATATAAAATCCGTCAAGAAATAACAATGCCCGAGGACACTCTATATGTCGGTCGGGCATTTTTCTTATTCGATTATCATTCTGCCGAAGTATTCGGGCTTATGAAAGTCGGGCTTTTCTCTGTCAACCATCTTCCAGCAGCCGTAGTGCTCGGTCTCTGTTTCGTCGCCGCACTTATATACATTTGACGGAAGCACGGCTCCCTTTTTAAATTCAAATTCAGGCATATACTTTTTGATAAAAGTAAAAGGCACCGTGTAGTCAAGCGTCCACATATCATCAAGGATTTCTGTCTTTATATTAAGGCACTCTGCATCCTCAAGGGTAAACTTTTCGTCGTTGTTTCTGTCAACCCTCAAGGAAAAGTTGATAATACCGCCCGCATTGACTTCAAAGTTGATGTACTTTGATGTGTGAGAGGGGTCAAAGTTTACAAACCATTCAAGACAGCTGTCAAGATGGACGGGCCCAAAGTGCTCGTTTATTACCCTTTTGGGATTCTTTTCGCAGGCATCAAAGTGCACGTGAAATCCCATCTCGGAATACGTTACCGAGAACACAATCTTCGGGCAGTAGCCCTTCGGGTCAATATAATCTGTAATTGTTATTGTCGGAATATTGTCCGACCCCTTTTTCTTTATTGTATACATAACTCCTAACTTCTAACTCCTGACTAAATTAAATCATCTGATTTAATTTGTGAAGCACCGGCTCAAATCTTGCCCCGTAAGTATGGTCGGGGTCTGTCTGCGAGCACTTGATTGCCTCAACAACAAAGTCTGCCGCAATTCTCGCAGAGTCGTATGCACTTTTTCCGTTCATAAGCGCACCCGTAAATGCAGATGCATAAATGTCGCCCGTGCCGTGACAGCCTCTCGAGATTCTGTCGTGGGCATAGTCTGAAAATTCCTTGCCGTCGTACATTACAAAGCCTGTTTTTCCTTCAGAAAAGCTTTCGCCCGTGAGAATTACGTTCTTTGCGCCAAGCTCATATAATTTCTTTATAAGCATTTCGAGAAATTCCCTGTCGTGTCTGTCCTCATAGGGAACTTCTGCCAAGAAGCACGCCTCCGTGATGTTGGGAAGAAGATAGTCGGCTCTCGGGATAAGTGTGCGCATAGCATCAACAAACTTTTCGTCAAAGCCGTAGTATAATTTTCCGCCGTCTGCCATAGCAGGGTCAACAATTTTAAGGCAAGCATCATTTCCCATACTGTCAAGCACATCTGCAACGTAGGAGACCTGCTTTGTCGAGCCGAGATAGCCTGTGTAAATAGCATCAAAATCTATGCCCTCTTTCTGCCAGTGAGCCCTGATGTCGGGAATGTCGTCCGTAAGGTCACGGAAGGTAAAGCCCGTAAATCCGCCCGTGTGAGTGGAAAGAACGGCTGTGGGAAGTACGCTTGTTTCAACACCGCAAGCCGAGATTATGGGAAGTGCAACTGTCAGCGAGCATTGTCCCACGCAGGAAATATCCTGTATTGTAAGTATTCTTTTAAAATCCATAAAAACTACCTCTTTTCAAAAAACAGATTATTTGTCAAGACGGTATTCCACAGTAAATGATTCTTCTTTTATGTCCTGTACGCGTAAAAGTGTTGCATCACCCGCTTTAAGGTGGCAGAAGATTTCCTTTGTGCCCTCTTTTATAAGCTTTTGTCTGCCGTCACGTCTGTCTACAAGATAGAGGCGGCTTTCGTTTTTGAGTGAAAGGGTGAAAAACACATCCTTTTCATAGTCGCGATTGAGAATAAGAAGGTATTTGTTGCCGTATTCGTCATATAGTTCGCCTACGCTCGTGCGCAAAGGAAGTGTGCCGTCGAGAACACTGCTGTCGGAAATGACGTCGGTGGGAAGTCCTTCCTTATATGTATCAAGCTTTTCGGTGAGCAAATCCTCCGAATGGAACACGTACCTCGAATCAAGCGCCATAAGGGTATTCCCGAGCTTTTGGAACTCTCTGTTAATAACACAGAATTCTTCAAAGTACTGACCCTTGTCGCCCTTCATATTGGTTATTGAATGAGGTGCGGTGAAGTTCTGAAGCGCCTTTGCGCCGTAAAGACACGCCGCATACATCATCATTCTTGCCATAGGGAATATAAAACCGCTGCCGCGCTTGTGAAGGTCGTAGGACTGGAAATAGAACCACAGGGGAAGATTCTTTTCACGGCATATTTTTCTCATCATTTCCAAATCAAGCCACATTCTCGAGTTGTCAAGCTGACCTGTCTTTGTCCAGCCTTCAATGCCGATAGGGTAATAATCGAGTGAAAGAACAGCAGGCTCAATCACATCGGCATATCTTCTTAAATATGCCGGGAATTCGCCGTTTTCCCAAGTATATACGCCGTTGTATGAAGGAATTGCCACAGTAAAGCCGAGGCGTTCAGGGTCTTCCTTTTCAATCATATCAATCTGGCGGCGGGTTTCCTCAAGCTGGTCGTCCTTGTAGGGTTCATCCCACACATAGTAGCCGATTGTTCTCTTCCAGGGTTTGATTTTGTCTGAGATATCCTTCGCCATAGTATCGCTTCTGACATCGTCTCTGTGCCTCTCCTGCATACCGCCGAATTCGGAAAAGTCCTGAAAAACAAGGTCAATCCCCACCTCCTCGCAAAGGCGTACTACCTCCCAGGCTTCGTCGTGGTCTGCCCAACCGAGCTCGACGCAGGTAAGTCCCGATTCCTTCCAGTTTTCAACGGCGTTTCGCTTGTTTTCGCCCTTACCCTGAAAGGAGGAAAGCACAAAGTTATCCTGCTTCCATATGCGCTTTGAGTTGCCGAGAGGGTGTCTGAATAAAATCTTATGCTCCATAATCTTATTCTCCTTGAAAAATGTGCTTTACAACAATCTTTTTTTATATTATAATACTTTCTGGAAATAAGTAAATAACCAAAAAAGGAGATTTTTTTAAGACCAGATGAAGGAAAAAAAATATATTGCCCTATACAAGAACATAAAAGAGAGAATAAATCACGGCGAATACAAAAGCGGCACAAAGCTACCGTCAAAAAGAGTTATGGCAGGCATCACGGGCTACAGTCTTATCACGGTTGAAAACGCATACAGAATGCTGATTGACGAGGGATACATAAAGCCCGTGGAAAAAAGCGGATATTTCGTTGCCGACACACACTTTATGTCGACGGATACAAAGATGAGGCAGAAAAAGAACCTGTCTCTTCTTCCGAATGACGGCGAAACAGGTGAAAACGATTCCTTTGAATATTCTGTATGGAGCAAAACTGTCCGAAAAGTGTTATCCGACAAGGGACGTGAGCTTTTCAACAAAAGCCCCTCCGAGGGCTGTGCCGTTCTCAGAAATGCCATTGCCGAGTACCTTTTAAGATACCGCGGGATGTATGCCGAGCCCTCCTGCATAATTATCGGCTCAGGAGCAGAAAGCCTGTATGAATCGGCGGTGAAAATTATCGGACGCGACAAAGCATACGGTGTTGAAGACCCCTGCTATTCCCAGATAACAACCGTCTATGAGGGGCTTGGAATAAATCCCGTTCCTCTGAAAATGGGCTCTGACGGGATAGAAAAGGATGCTCTTTCCTCTGCCGATATCGATGTACTTCACGTCACCCCCTTTCACAGCTATCCGTCGGGCGTAACGGCAAGTGCACCAAAGAGATATGAATATCTTGCCTGGGCCGAAAAACGAAAAGGGTACATAATTGAAGACGACTTTGACAGTGAGTTTTTCATTCCCGGAAATCCCATTGATTCATTGTACAGTATGGACAACGGCGAAAGGGTATTATACATCAACACCTTTTCTAAAAGTCTGTCTCCGTCGTTCCGTATGGGGTATATGATTCTTCCCGAAAATCTGCTTTCAAGATATGACGAAACCATCGGAAAGTATTCCTGCACGGTACCTGTACTCGAGCAGTATACTCTTGCAGAGTTTATTTCAAGCGGAAGCTTTGAAAGGCATCTGAACAAGGTGAGGCGCAAGAATTCTAAATAGTAAAAAACGTCCAAGCGATAAGGGACGGCGGGCGGTGAGCCACCGCGGGCAATTCACGGTCGGGACAGCCCGACGGCAAATTCACGTTATATCCTCGCGATAGAACAGGCTGTTGGTGTCGCATAAATAACTTTTGGTTAAACCGTTGTTTCCGTACTTTTGCCCCGATGCAAAAGTACCAAAAAATCTCCACTCAATAAGAGGGGATGGCTCAGTCGTGAGAAGCCGAGTACAAAAGGGCAAATTTTGACTCGAACAAGTGGAGCCGTATTCTTCTACGTAAGTGTCAAAATTTGGACTCGCAATAAACAAGCTTTCCTGCCGCACTTCTTCCGCTGACTTCCCCTCTTATGCCGTGGTGG
>CAZTNR010000072.1:0-11720 GCA_964614955.1 uncultured Oscillospiraceae bacterium
GTTTCTGCTTATCTCTGTCATTTCTACCTCATCCGTCAGACCTCATCCGAGTTGCTAACGCAACCCACCTTCCCCAAAGGGGAAGGCTTTTTTTGTTTCTGTCACTTCAGGCTTCCCCGTTTACGGGGGAGCTGTCACCGCAAGGTGACTGAGGAGGTCACACCGATGATAGTTTTTTTTCAAATAAGTTTTTGTTAAACATTTTTATTCCGCATTCCGCACTTCGCATTGTTTCAGAACAAATCTTATTTGTTCTGAAACCTCACTTTCACCGAATTCGCGTGTGCCGTAAGTCCTTCGGATTCTGCAAATCTTATAATGTCGTCCTTGTAGCTTTCAAGTCCCTTTCGGGAATAGAAAATCACGCCAGACTTCTTTATAAAAGTGTCAACCGATAAGGGAGAGGCAAACCTTGCAGTACCGTTTGTGGGAAGCACGTGATTTGTGCCTGCAAAGTAGTCGCCTAAGGGTTCGGGTGAATTTTCTCCGAGGAAAATGGAGCCTGCGTTTCTCACCTTGTCAAGGTCAGAATACGGGTCACGTGTCAACACCTCAAGATGCTCGGGTGCAATTTCGTTTGCCATTTCGAAGGCAGAGTCCATATTTTCGCATACAATTGCCGCACCGAAGCTGTCAATGGATTTTCCTGCAATTTCGGTTCTTTCAAGGTAGGACAGCTGTCTTGTGATTTCCGCCGATACCTTCTCGGCAAGCTCGTATGAGTTTGTCACAAGTACACTTGAAGCCAGCGCATCGTGCTCTGCCTGTGAAAGAAGGTCTGCCGCAACATATATGGGGTTTGCCGACTCGTCTGCCACCACCAAAACCTCACTGGGACCTGCAATCATATCAATATCACAGGTGCCGTATACAAGCCTCTTTGCCGTTGCAACAAAAACGTTGCCGGGGCCTGCAATAACGTCAACCCGAGGAATTGTTTCTGTGCCGTAAGCAAGTGCGCCAATCGCCTGGGCACCGCCGCAGAGAAATACCCTGTCAACACCCGATATAAGTGCTGCCGCCGCAACGGGTGCGGGAATCTTGCCGTCGCGAAGGGGTGTTGTCATTATAATTTCATTTACACCTGCAACCTTAGCCGGAATACAGTTCATAAGCACACTCGAGGGATACGCCGCACTTCCGCCGGGAACATAAATGCCTGCACGCTTCATAGGCGTAATTCTCATACCTGTTGTCTTGTCAGAGTCCTCGTCCATAAAGAAGGATTTACGAAGCTGCTTTTCGTGGTAGCGTCTTATGTTTTCAGCCGCCTTTACCATTGTGTCGTAAAGCTCCCTGTCAACCGACTCTGCCGCCTTTTGCAAATCGGCCTTTGACATTTCAAGGGTATCGCTCGTAAGAACCACCTTGTCAAACTTCTCTGTGTACCCAAGCACCGCCTTGTCACCGCCAACTCTTACACCGTCAAGTATTTCGTTAACCGTGTCAACAACCCACTTCTCGGGGCTGGCGGCTCTTTTCTGTAATTTTGAAAGGAACGAAGCACATTCACTTGTTCCGAGTTTATAAATGTTAAGCATAGTTTCCTCTTTGATAATGCGGAGTGCGGAATGCGGAATGTACGAGAGTTTTGCTCACGCAAAATTTTCATTAAAATTCCATAGCCAAACCGTCTGCCACAACCACATTATTTGTTTAATTGTTTGTCTTTTTATAAATTATAATCAAATTGAAGAAAACCGCAAGATTTTCATCCATCATTCCGCATTCCGCACTCTTATGCATTCCGCATTCTTTTGCACTCATAATGTCTGCGCTATGCTGTCAATAATCCTGTCAATCCCGTTTTTCTTGAGCTTGAGTGAGGCGGGATTTACAATCAGCCTTGCACTTATGGGGGCAACGTCGCACACAATCTCAAGTCCGTTTTCTTTGAGCGTTGAGCCTGTTTCGACAATGTCCACAATACCGTCGGAAAGACCAAGGAGTGGGGCAAGCTCAACCGAGCCGTCAATCTTTACAACCTCCACGTCAAGTCCGCGGCTTCTGAAGAATTCCTTTGTAACACTCGGGTACTTTGATGCCACAATTCTGTGACCGTAGCCGTCGAAAAAGTCAAAGCCCTTTTTGCACGCCAAGGCAAAACGGCACTTGCCGAAGCCCAAGTCAAGACATTCGTAAAGATTTCTTCCCATTTCCATAATTGTATCCTTGCCCACAACACCAATATCGCATACGCCGTGGTCAACGTATGTCACAACATCATTTGCCTTGGCAAGCACAACCTCAACACCGTCGCCGATGCCAAAGAATAATTTTCTTCCCTTGTTGTGAAGCTCTGTGCAGTCAAAACCGATTTTTTCAAAAATCTCAATTGCTTTTTCTTCAATTCTTCCTTTTGTAAGTGCAATTCTTATCATTCCGACCACACCTCGCTTATTCCGCCGTCAGTGATTTCAACAACCCTTGAAATACCGCCCTTCTTTGCGTATTCAATCGCTTCTTTTGCATCTTCAAAGCAAGAAAGCACACATACCTCACCGCTGTTTTCGATATAACCAGCTGCCTTTGAAAGAAGCTTCATACTTTCGTAGTGAACAAGAGTCTTGCGGACTGCCTTTTCGCCTGTACCCATCACTCTTGAAAGCTTGTCCGCAACCAGTGAAAGGTTTACACCAAAGCCCGTTGCACCCTCACATTCGCCGAAGTTAGACATAAGATTGTCGTATCTTCCGCCGCCGAGAATAGCCTCGCCCGTGTAGTCAAGATATCCCTTGAATACAATACCCGTATAGTAGTCCATATCGTTGTCGGTGGCAAGGTCAATCGAAATGTTCTCGGAAAAGCCGTTTGAGTCGAGAATGTCGTAGACGCTTTCAAGGTAGTCAAGTGCATTTTCCGCATCGACTACGCCCCTGCATAATTCCCTTGCCTTGGCAATTACACTTTTATCACCGTAAAGCCTCGGAATTATGCGAATGGTTTCCATTATGTTTTTTGCATCCTCATCACCGCCGAAGAGAACTTCAAGGGATGAGGAGTTTTTTGCGCTGATATATTTCTTGACCGTCTCTTTCTTGTCGCCACCAAGACAAAAGGAGTCGATAAGAGCGTTGCAGAACCTTGCGTGACCAAGCTCAAGCTTGTAGGCAACACCGCCGCCGTAGAAATCGCCTATTTCTCTCAGCGTTCTGAGTGCCGTCACGATAGCCTCAAGGTCTGCCTTGTCGGAAGAACCGCCTATTATTTCAATACCGACCTGCGAAAACTCGCTTCTCTTTCCCGAATAGTCGCCCGAAATTCTGTATACATTCTGGTTGTAACACAGCTTTAAGGGACGGGGTGCGTTCTTAAGGCGCGTCGCCGCAATACGAGCAAGGGGCGTTGTGTTGTCGGGACGGATAACTACAAGACGTCCGCTTTTGTCGGTTAATTTAAACATATTTTCCTCGGCAATAGTCTGGCTGTCGAAGTTGAATACGTCGTAGTACTCAAGGGCAGGTGTTGCCACACTTCCGTAGCCTCTCTTTTCGTAGAGGGCGCTTATTCTGTCGCCGAGATTTTTTTCTGTTTTGTTTTCGCAAAATATCATATCCCTCATACCGTCGGGGATATTTTTTCTTCTGATGCTCACGGTTTCCTCCGTTTTTATGGGCTTTTGCCTGATTGTCTTTCTGAGATTCTCTCACTTTTTCGCTTCGCTTTAGTGTGATAAAGTGATAAAGCACTAAAATATTAGCATATATTGTGCGTATTGTCAAGGGGTTTGGGGGATTTTTTTATTTTTATTTTTTCTTTTATTTCTGCAAAATCGAATCCGTCCTGTTTCTGTACTTTTGCCCCGATGCAAAAGTACCAAAAAATCTCCACTCAATAAGAGGGGATGGCTCAGTCGTGAGAAGCCGAGTGCAAAAAGGCAAATTTTGACTCGAACAAGTGCATCTGAGTGCTTCTACACAGCTGTCAAAATTTGGACTCGCAATAAACAAGCTTTCCTGCCGCACTTCTTCCGCTAACTTCCCCTCTTATGCCGTGGCGGCTTAACTCCTCACAGCACGGTGCGGTGAGCCACCGCGGGCAATTCACGCTCAGCTCTCTCAACAAACAAACCCTCGGTGTCGCTTAAATAATCCCGTTTGACCGCCATAAATCCAAGCGGTCAAACTCATTCCGCACTGCGCACTCCGCACTCCGCATTCTAATACGTAACCGCGCCAGCGGACGATAGAGTGTGTTTGTTAGTGGCAGAGCACTATAACGCTGCAGGAGTGCAGACGTTGAGGGCTAAAATAGCCGCCGCGGCTTTCGGCGCTTCGTAGGTCGCCGTTGGTAGCGAGTTGCTGCAGCGGTGCAGAAAAGTTATTTTTTCGTCGGGTGCGATGTCGGACAGAGCGACCGGAGTGGAGCCGAAAATGAGTGGGACCTTTTGGTTACTTTTCGGTCACGAAAAGTGACACCCCTGCGGTCCGCGGACCGCCGTCCCCTGCAACCGCATTACGTAGTTACTCTCCTTGTTTTGAGTGCAACCCCAAAAAACACACCTTGACCGACGCAAAGAATCCCCTACGCCGGTCAAAGAATTATTCACTTAGAATTTTTTATATAATCCCTGAGCCGTATAAGCCGCAAGCGCATCAACAACAGACTGCTTGTCTTCCTTGTATGTAACGCCGTACCACTTTGCGTCGGTAGTAAGAGCCTTAACCTTTTCGCCCTTGTTCTTGATCATACCGTCAATGATGGTGGGAAGAAGGTATTCGCTCTTCATTTCAGTTCCTCTTTCCTTGAGGAAGTCAGAGAAGCCGCCTTCGAGCTCGTCAAAGAGCTTGGGTGTGCAGCCCCACATATTCATAGAGCAAACCGTGTCTTCGGGATAGTCGTTCTTTGCAGGGATTTCGTGTGTTTCAACAACACTCTTGAGATAACCGTTTTCGATTTCGCAGATGCCACGGGAAACTGTGCCGTTTTCCGTAACGGTATTTGCAAGCTTGAAGCCTACGATGCAGAATTCGTCGCTACCTTCAAAGTGCTCCTTAACTACCTTGTAGCCGCCCTTGCCGTAGTAGTCGTCAGCATTGATAACCGCAAAGGGCTCGTTTACAAATTCTCTTGCACAGAGTACTGCGTGACCTGTACCCCAGGGCTTAACTCTGCCTTCGGGAACCGTGTAGGGTGCGGGAATCTTGTCGATTTCCTGAAATGCGTATTCAACGTCAATCATCTTTTCGATACGCTTTCCGATAATGTTTCTGAAGTCTGTTTCGATTTCCTTCTTGATGATAAAGACTGCCTTGTCAAAGCCTGCTTCAAGTGCATCGTAAACAGAGTATTCGAGAATAACCTGTCCGTCGGGACCTACGGGTTCAATCTGCTTGAGACCGCCGAAGCGGGAGCCCATACCCGCTGCCATTACTAAAAGTGTTAAGTTGTTTGCCATTGTTTTAATCTCCTTTTTATAAGTGTGTTTTATTAAATTTGAAGTTGTATTTATAATGCGGAGTGCGGAATACATTCCTAACTCCTAACTCCTAACTCCTAATTCCTGACTCATTTCGAAACCGCAATCTTAATTTCATCGCCCTCAGCATAGATGGAAATGCCGCTTATCTTGCTGTCGTAGCTTGAGATAATAAGCTCGGATGCCTTGTCTTCGATTTCGGTCTGGATTGTGCGCCTTAAATTTCTCGCACCGTACTTTACCGAGAAGGACTTGTCTGCAAGAAGTGAGGGGATTTCGTCTGTATATTCAAGTGTAATGGACTTTTCCGAAAGTGAAGCCTTGAGCTCGCCTAACATTATCCTTGCAATTCTTACAAAATCTTCCCTTGTCAGGGAATTGAAGGTGATTATCTCGTCAATTCTGTTCATAAACTCGGGTCTTAAGAAGGAGGATAACGCCTTGTTTGTCTTGTCCTCGTTCGCCTCGTTTTCGGTCTTTGAGAAGCCTGCGGTGTTAGAGGTGCCCTGCGAGCCTGCATTTGTGGTCATAACAATCACGGTGTTGCAGAAGTTTACCTCCTTGCCGTGGGCATCGGTTACCTTGCCGTCGTCGAGTATCTGTAAAAGTACGTTGAGAACGTCGGGATGCGCCTTTTCAATCTCATCAAAGAGAACCACACTGTAGGGTCTTCGTCTTATCTTTTCGGTAAGCTGACCCGCTTCGTCGTAGCCCACATATCCGGGAGGTGCACCGATAATTCTGGAAACTGCGTGCTTTTCCATAAACTCAGACATATCAAGACGAATAAGTGCTTCGGGTGAATCGAAAAGGTCGTTTGAAAGAGTCTTTACAAGCTCCGTCTTGCCCACACCCGTAGGGCCTGCAAAGATGAAGGACACGGGCTTTATCTTTGTGTAAATGCCTGCCCTTGAACGCTTTATGGCACGTGTCACGGCACTTATTGCCTTGTCCTGTCCGACAATTCTGTCCTTGAGTCTTTTCTCAAGACCGTCAATGCGGACAAATTCGTCCTCGTTTATGTTGCTGGCAGGAATCCCTGTCCAGATTTCAATAACCTTTGCAAGATGCTCTGTGGTGAGAACAACATTCTTTCTGTCCTCAAGAGCCTTTTCGTAGCACGACCTGTACTTCAGCTCATCGCTCTTTGCCGCCGCAAGCTTTTCAAAGTACGCTCTGTTTGCGTCCTCGTTTTCGGCATCGGGTGTGTCACTCTCGGTCATTTCCCTGACCCTTACCGCTTCGTCGTACTTTGCCTTGTACATATCGCAGCTCTGAACATCCTCGTCGTTGAGACCGAGATAGCTGGACGCCTCGTCAATAAGGTCGATAGCCTTGTCGGGAAGAAATCTGTCGGTGATGTATCTTTCCGAGAGCACCGCCGCCTTTTCGACTGTTTCGTCGGGAATCACAATTCCGTGAAATTCTTCGTAATAGCCCTTGATGCCCTTCAGTATTTCCACCGTTTCCTTAACGGTAGGCTCTGCGACAACTATGGGCTGGAAGCGTCTTTCCAGTGCCGAATCCTTTTCGATGTACTTTCTGTACTCGCTGAGGGTTGTGGCACCGATTATCTGAACCTCGCCTCTTGACAGAGCAGGCTTTAGGATGTTTGCGGCATTCATACCGCCTTCGGCTTCGCCCGCCCCTGCAATAGTGTGGATTTCATCGATTACAAGTATAATATTTCCCAGTCTCTTTATCTCCTCGATAAGAGCCTTCATTCTGTTTTCAAACTGTCCTCTGAACTGGGTTCCTGCCACAAGGCTTGTCATATCAAGCAGATGTACCTCGTGGTCACGGAGCTTGAAGGGAACGTCGCCCGAAGCAATCTTCAAAGCAAGTGCCTCGGCTATTGCCGTCTTACCGACACCCGGCTCACCTATAAGGCAGGGGTTGTTCTTCTGACGTCGTGTGAGAATCTGCAGCACTCTGTCAAGCTCTCTGTCACGTCCTATAACCCTGTCTATTCTGCCCTCTCTTGCCTTTCTTGTAAGATCCTGACAGAATGCCTCGAGATTTTTTCTGTGCTTGTCAGCCTTTTTCTTCTTTTCCTTTTTCTTTGTGTCGGCACCGCTGTCGGGCGAATCCTTTCTGAAGTTTGAAAGATTGCCGAAAATCGAGCCGAGATTTATAGACGGTGCTCTGCCTTCCTCGGAGTCGTCGGCTTCGTCTTCATCGTCGCAGCCCTCCGCATCCTGACCGAGGGGATTCATTATGCCGAAAAGATCTCCCGACTCGAGCATATTTTCCATTTCCTCGCTCATCATCTCGAGCTGTTCTTCATCAATGCCCATTTTTTCAATCATATCGTTTATAGGCTTTATGCCGAGTTCCTTTGCACAGAAAATGCAATATCCCTCATTCTGTATATTACCGCCGCTTTGATCCATCTTCTGGACAAACACCATAGCCGGTCTTTTTTTACATCGTGAACAAAGTGTAGCCATCAAAATATCCTTTCAAAAAATAAACGCTCTGCTATTCGCCGCTCTTTGCGGCATCCGTTTTCCTTATTCCCTGTCTGATTTCGGTGTTTACGTACATAAGGCAGGAGAAAAGGAAATATACGCATATACACACACAGGCAACAGCTATTGCCGTCTGCGAAATCGCCTTTCCGAACAACATCACAACGCTGACAAAGGCGAACACAAGGAATGTTGCAAGCTTGCCGAAGATGTGGCTCTTTACAACAACCTTTCCCTTCTTAAACACAACAAGCGCGCCTATTGCCGTTAAAAGCTCCTTGAAAAAGTACACAACAGGCATCCACAAGGGCACAAGCTCTGTTATGTAAAGGCATATGAACGCCGAAAGCTGTGTCAGCTTATCCGCAAGGGGGTCAAGAACCTTGCCTGCATCTGATATGAAATTGTATTTTCTTGCAATATACCCGTCAAGCACATCCGTAAACCCCGAAAAGATAAACACAATTACCGCCGCCGTAGTCTTTCCCGAAAGAAATAGCCATACGAATACCGGCACCAGCAGAAGTCTTATCAAGGACAGGATATTGGGTATGTATCTCAGTTTCATTTTTCCTCCTGAAATTGTTATTTAACCGAAAAGCAACAGAATAACCGGGTTGAGATTAAGGAAAAAGCCGTACAGGTAAGTGTCCTTTTCCATTCCCGCATAAATTACGGGATTCTCAGGAATGTACGGGATAAGTATTTCAACAACCGTACACATCACAAAGCAGCTTAAAAGTCCGAGGGCTATTCCCACCACAAGTCCCGCAAGCCTGTTTATTGAATTTAGCACGGGAAGAGCAAAAATCTTATCCAGCAAAAAGCCGAGGATTTTAAGTGCAGCAAACGACACAAGAAATACAGCAAGAACACCCACGGCATTTGCAAGGCAGTTGGCAATACTTTTTGCCGTATCCTTTGCAAAGCCCGACATCGCCTTATCCGCGCCTTCCTCCACCGACATTTCATACCTGTCAAAAAGTGAAGACACATCAAGCCCCAGTCTTTCAAGGTTCTTTGCCGCAGCCGAGTCCTCAAAGCCTTTTCTTGACTTTTCTATATCCTCAAGCCCGTCTTCCTTCATTCCGTCAAATTTCTCTGCGATTATGTTATATATACCCTTTTCGGTACTGTCATAAACCTTGGTTGTGCGAATAAAATCCGCCGCATAGGAGTCGAAAATGCAGGAGAGAAGAATTGCAGCCACAAGAGTAAAGCAGCCGAACGCCGTTTTCACAAATCCGCGTTTAAAGCCCCGTACCGAGCAGAACACAAGAATCCCCGCAAGCAGTAAATCGCATATGATTACAAGCTTCACTGTTTTTCCACTCCCTCCGTTTTCGGTTATTGTTTCAAATTCTGTCCCAAATTAACATATAGTTCTAAAATTACTATTGTATTATATCACCCTTTTTTCAATAAATCAACACTTTTTCCCCATTACAAGGTAATTTAATACTTCTTTAACATTCGACACAATTCAATCATTTTTTGTTTAATAAGCACTTCTTGTTTACCAAAAATACATTGACTTGCACCCGGCTTATCTGTTATAATTATTATGAATATTGATAAGTTAATTTCCGAAAACCAAAAAAGAAAGGAAACAGAATTATGCAAAAAACCTTTTTCAAAAAGAATTTATCCGCAAGATTTACCGTATGTCTTGCTTTATTTATACCCCTTATCATTGCAATCATCTGCGGTCTTCTGGTTGACCCCAACGCCGTCACCGTCAGCAACCTTCGAACGGTTGAGGTTTCGGTACCCGAGGGCAACACATATGAATTCACCTCCGAAAGGGTGCTGGATTTATACTCCTCCATCACAACCGATGCCAAGAAGATTGACGAAAGCTTCCGCGACTTCTCGGCGGAAACACCCCACAAAATCACCTTCAACGAAAACAACGCCGAAATTACATATCTCTTCTACGCCTCCACAACCCCCGAGGACTGCGTATGCGTAACCCCCGACGGCAGCTACTATCTCGTAGCAAAGGAAATTGCCGAGAAGGTAATAAAGCGTGAGGAGTTTGCATCAATTGACACAGAAAGACTTCTTCCCGCACTCACAATCTCAGCCCTCGAAAAGGACGTATCCGTTACACCCGATTCCTTTGAGTGGACATACACTGCCCTTGACGGAAATGTTTACAAGGTAAAGGACGACAAGGCGCAAAGCAACTCCGTAATAAAGTTTGACAAGAGCTCCGACGGAAAGCTTGGTCTTTCCTTTGACAGAGACCCCGACTCACTCCACCTTGAAATTGCCGACGGCGGCGACGTTCTCTTCAGCGACAAGTACGAAAAGCTTTCCGAAGCCAAAAACCTTATTTTCGACCACGACCAGCCCCTCACACTCAAGGTCACTGCAGAATGGTACGAAATTGACGGTGCTGACCATTTCGGCAAGGCCATATACAATCTTTCCCTTCTCTACGACATTGAGCCCGAATACAGCATTCTCAACAAGTCACTTCCCACAGGTGAATTCACCGTACTCAAGCTCACAAACTTCAACGACGGCGAGCTTGTAAGCGTGGAATCCGACCTTTCTCTTCCCGAAAAAATGAAGGTTTACGACTACAAGGGTTACAAAATCGCCCTTATTCCTCTTAGCAGCACACTCAAGGAGGGCGACTACGAAATTAAGCTCACAACAGACCTCGGTCAGACCTCGGCAGTCAGCATCAACATAGCAAGACGCGAGGAGTACGACAGTCAGAAGCTTCTTATCAGCGATACCTCAGACCCCGGACTTTCCGAGGCCTTCACACAGGCATCTCTTGACGAATTCGACGCGCTTGTAAAGAAGCTCACCGAGGAAAGTGCAAACGAGCAGCTCTTTGAGGGCAGGAATTTTGAATATCCCACAGGCTCATCAAAGGCAGCCTCGGGCGGTGCAAGATACGGTATGGAGCGTGAGGTACTCAGCCTCAACTCCGACGGCATAAAGTATATAAGCTTCGGTCAGGATATGGAGTGCATCGAATCCCAGGCGCTCAAGGCGGCAAACACCGGCAAGGTTGTTTATGCCGGCACAACAACGCTTCTCGGCAACACCGTTATTATCGACCACGGCTTTGGTATTCTCTCCTACTACGGCAACCTTGAAAGCATCTCTGTAGCAGTCGGCGACGAGGTTTCCAAGGGTGCTACCGTCATCGGCAAGGCAGGCTCGACAGGCTTTGCCTGCACCCTCTCGGATGTAAGTGCAAAAACAAGTGTTCTCTGTCACTACGCAGTTTCTATGAACGGCGAATTTATTGCTCCCAAGAGCATTTACAGCGGCATCTACCTCTCCTAACGGGCGGCGAGTCGCCGCTGACAATTTCGCGGGCGGTATTTGCTTAAAACAAACTTTTGGTGTCGCACAAACAACTCCGTTTGACCGCCATAAACGCAAGCGGTCAAACTCGGGCGGAAGGTTCAAATCTGACGACGGAAAATCGCCGCTGACAATTTCGCGGGCGATATTTACTTAAAACAAACCTTTGGTGTCGCACAACAAACTCCGTTTGGTCGGCATAAATCCGACCGACCAAACTCAACGAACAGAAAGCCTCCCGAACGGGAGGCTTATTTATTATCGGCAAAACGCACAAATGTTCGCGGAACGTTTTGGTGCAACTGTACGAAATTTAGAACAGCAGTTCGATTTTTCTTGACTTTAGAACGAATGTTTGGTATAATATGCTTGACATCGCGACGTCAAATTATTATAATTAAAGGAGAAACGAATGTTGTTTAAAGATTCATTTTTCAAATCGAGCTATAAACCAAAGTCTATTTCAGGTGATTTCACAAGCAAGAAAGACGACAAAA
>CAZTNR010000073.1:0-11600 GCA_964614955.1 uncultured Oscillospiraceae bacterium
TTGTAAACTGACGTACTCTGATAAGACCGTGCATTTCACCGCTGTCTTCGTTTCTGAAAAGCGTACTTGTTTCGGCAAGTCTCATAGGAAGGTCTCTGTAGGAACGCGCTCTGTTGAGATATGCCTGATACTGGAAGGGACAGGTCATAGGACGGAGTGCAAAGCATTCCTTGCCGTCCTCCTCTTCGCCGAGAACAAACATACCTTCCTTGTAGTGATCCCAGTGACCCGAAATCTTGTAAAGGTCGCTCTTTGCCATAAGAGGAGTCTTTGTTCTTACCCAGCCGAGCTCTTCCTCTGTATCTTCAACCCAGCGCTGAAGCGTCTGGATAATCTTTGTGCCCTTGGGAAGCATTACGGGAAGCCCCTGACCGATAGAATCAACCGTTGTGAAGATTTCAAGCTCACGTCCCAGCTTGTTGTGGTCGCGCTTCTTTGCCTCTTCCTTCATTGCGAGGTATTCTTCAAGCTCTGCAGTCTTGGGAAATGCAGTACCGTAGATTCTCTGAAGCATCTTGTTCTTGGAATCACCGTGGAGGTATGCACCCGTACACTGTGTAAGCTTTACTGCCTTTAATTTGCCTGTGCTTGTGAGGTGGGGACCTGCGCAAAGGTCAACGAATTCGCCCTGTGTGTATAGGGAGATTTCGGCACCGTCGTCGAGCTCGTCGATGTGCTCTACCTTGTAGGTTTCTTTTCTTTCCGTCATAAGTGCCTTTGCTTCTTCCTTTGAAACAACGCTTCTTACAACGGGAATGTTTTCCTTGATAATCTTCTTCATTTCGGCTTCGAGCTTTTCGAGAACCTCGGGTGTTACCGAAACATTTACGTCAACGTCATAGAAGAAGCCTTCATCTGTTGCAGGGCCGAATGCAAGAATTGCATCGGGATAGAGTCTCTTTACTGCCTGTGCAAGCACGTGTGCCGCCGTATGTCTGTAAACCTTCTTGCCTTCATCGTCGTTAAAGGTTACGAATTCTACCGACGCATCCTTTTCGATAACCTTGTTGATTTCTGTAAGTTCTCCGTCAAGCTTCATTGCAAGTGCGGCTCTGCCGAGACCCTCGCTTATCTGCGATGCCGCCTCGTAACCCTTGATACCGTCGGCACATTCAATTATCGAACCGTCTCTGAGTGTGAGTTTTACCATAGTATATCAAATCCTTTCCCGTGCCACCCGGCACAAAACTAAATTCCTAATTCCTAATTCTTAATTCTTAATTCCTAATTAAAAAACCCCGTACCGACAAACGTCAGCACGGGGCAATAAACAAAGTTTATCACGGTTCCACCCATAATTGAGAAATAATTCCCTTCTCTTTTTCCTGTAACGGGGAATTCCGTCCCTGATTGTCACCTCAGAGAAGCTTTAAGGGTGGTAAGACAGGATTTCGTAATACGGCGCTTTCACCGAAACGCACCGCTCTCTGGAAGACTACCTTCTTGTCCCGTGTCCCTTATCGAATGCTTTTAAGTGTACTAATTATAATCTCATTTTTATCTTTTGTCAAGATGCATTTTTTGTAAGACTTCCGCTATGACCGCGTAAGACCCCTGTCGGGTTCATAATTCAATTCCTCGGACGGACAGTGACCGAAGAAGTTCTTGTAGTCCCTGTAAAAGGTGGAATAATCCGAAAATCCGCTTTGCATACAGGCTTCAATCGGTTTCTGTCCCGAACGGATTGCCTTTTTGGCAAGATTCAAACGCTTTGACAATATATACTTCTTGGGACTTATCTGCAAATGGTTTATAAAAAGGTGGTGAAGATGGCTCTTTGTTATGTAAAGCTCATCGCAGATTACATCTATCGACAGGTTTGAAGTAAGATTTTCCTCGATAAAGCTGAGAGCTGCGGTAATAAACGGATTTGCAGATGCCGAGCTGTGGTCGGCAGCTTCGTTTTCGTCAATGGCGATGGATATATTAAAGAAAATTTCCTCAACAAGGCTTATCATAAGCTTGCCAAGCTTTTCGCCCTCAAAATGCTCACAGTAATAGTCGGCTTTTTTAAACAGGTCGCATACTACGGCATTTCCGTCGAAATTGATTATGTCCAGCTTTGGCGGAATTTTTGTATACAAGTCGAAGGGTATCTTTTTTTCGTCGTAAAGGATGTTGTATCTTTCGTAGGAGCTGGGCTCATCAAAATATATCTTGTGTCTGTCTCCGGGACGTGAAAAAACAAGGGCGTTTTTTTGCAGCTTATAATTTTTGCCCTCAACAAAATACTTTGGCGTTCCCTTCTTCATAAACAACAGCTCACAAACGTCGTGAATATGCGGTTCGACGGCAAATTCCTCTATGTCAATGTCCTCTCCGTAAAAGTGGTTGAAATAAATATTGTCATCGATAAATACGTTATCTGTAACAATTTTCATACTTTTCACCTTCTTTCAAGGCTATATTATCATAACTCTGCACTTTTTGCAATAGTATTTTGCACTTTTTTCATTTACATAGCAAAAAATACGTGTTATTATGAGTTTAAAATAAAAACAGTGTAATAATATTTTTTCACGAAAAGGAAGGTATTTATTATGAAGAAAGCAAGAGTTGCCATTATCGGTCAGGGCCGAAGCGGCAGAGACATCCACGGTCAGTTTTTCAGATGTACTGCAAACACAAAGTATGAAGTTGCAGTTGTTATCGACAAGGATGAATTCAGAAGAGAAAGAGCGAAAAGCGAATATCCCGGCTGCGAAGTTTTCGCAGATTATACTGCTCTTTATGACAGAAAAGACATTGACGTTGTAGTTAATGCTTCCTACTCCGAAATGCACTATCCCATTTCCAAGGATCTTTTACAGCACGGTCTCAATGTGCTTGTAGAAAAGCCTATGGGCAAGACATACTATGAATGTCTCGACCTTATCAAGACAGCAAAAGACAACGGCGTTATGATTGCTGCATTCCAGCAGACCTTCGTTAATCCCTTTCACCTCGGCATCAAGGAAATCGTTGCTTCGGGTAAAATCGGTACTCCTCTCCAGTACAACATCAACTTCAACGGCTTTGCACGCCGTTGGGACTGGCAGACAGTACAGGTAAAGGCTGCCGGCGGCATCTACAATACAGGTCCTCACCCCATCGGTCTTGCACTTGACTACCTCGATTTCGACGAAAATATAGAAGTTGCATTCTCAAAGCTTGCACTCGGTCTTACCTCCGGTGACTCTGACGACTACGCAAAGGTTATCCTCACAGCTCCCGGAAAGCCCGTTGTTGACGTTGAGGTTTCTTCTATGGACGCATTCTCCAATCCTTACGTTGTTAAGGTTATGGGTACAAGAGGTACTCTGTCTGCAACAAGAGCAGGCTATAAGCTCAAGTATATAGTTGACGGCGAAAACCCCGAAAGACCTGTTGTATTTGATTCTCTCGAAGACGCCAACAAGAATCCCGCATACTGCTCTGAAAGCCTTATCGCTCACGAGGAAGAAGATTCCTGGAAGCTGGAATCCAACCTTGATACAACCTCTCACACAAAGAGAGAAGAAAATGCTCTTGACAAGTTTGACCCTGCAACAAAGAACTTCTACGACCTCTTCTATGAATCACTCATTAACGGTGCTCCTCTTGCAGTTACTCCCGAAATGTCCGCAAAGGTTATCGGCGTAATTGAAGCGGTTCACTCCCAGAATCCCCTTCCCGTTAAGTTCTAATTTAAACCATATCACGGCGTCGTCTGTTCGGCGACGCCGTTTTTCTAAAATATCGTGAAAGGACTAAGAAAATATGTATAAGATAGCCATTCTCGGTTGTGAAAACTCTCACGCCGACGCATTTTTAAAGTTTATTTACGGCGAACAGAAGGAAGACGGTGCTTCCTACGTCAAGTGCTCAGAGCCCATTGTAAACGACGTTGAAGTTATCGGCGTATACAGCGACGAAGAAGCTCCTATGGAAAAGCTCAACAAAATGTTCGGCGTTCCCAAGATGAATTCCTACGATGAGCTTGTAGGCAAGGTTGACGGTATAATAGTTACAGCACGTCACGGCGACAACCATTATAAGTATGCAAAGCCCTACATAGCATCGGGAATTCCTATGTTTATAGACAAGCCCATTACAATTTCCGAAGAGGAAGCTGCAAAGTTTATGAACGAGCTCAAGGAAAATAACGTAAAGGTAGTAGGCGGCTCTGTCTGCGGTCTTTACGAAACAATCAAGAAGTATAAGAAGATTGTTGAAACCAAGGAAATGGGCGAGGTTTACGGCGGTGCAATCCGCGCTCCTATGGATGCTCAGTCCAACTACGGCGGTTTCTTCTTCTACAGCCAGCACCTTGTTCAGATGATGTGCGAAATCTTCGGCTACTATCCGAAGTCCGTAACTGCAGTCAAGCACGAAAACTTCTACAACTGCCTCTTTAACTACGATAATGTTGATGTAAAGGGCACATATGTAAACGGCAACTACCGCTACTTTGCAGGCATCGACTGTGCAGACGGCAGCCTTCAGGAGCCCTGCGAATTCGGTACGGCATTTTCAGATGAATTTATGTTCTACCACACAATTCTCACAGGCGGCGAAATGCACCAGAGCTACGAAGACTTTTTCGCACCCGTATTTATTCTCAATGCCATCGTTCGCTCCTACGAAAACGGCGGCAAGTGCGAAAAGATCAAAACATTTGCAGATTTTAACTGATTCAGGAGATTATAAAAATGAAAACAATGAAAGTAGACAATCTTGACGTCAAAATTTTCCCCACAAGAGACGAAATGGGCGCTTGCGCTGCAAAAGATATCCACGACAAAATCGTAGAACTCCTCTCGCAAAAGGACGAAATCAATATGATTTTCGCTGCAGCTCCCAGCCAGAACGATGTTCTCGCATCCCTTATCAATTCCGATATTGAATGGAACAGAATCAACGCATACCATATGGACGAATACATAGGTCTTGCAAAGGATGCACCCCAGGGCTTCGGTAACTTCCTTGTTGACCACATCTTCGGCAAGGTTCCCTTTAAGAGTGTAAACCTTATCGACTGCACAGCAACAGACCCCGAGGCAGAATGTGAAAGATACGGTGCACTTCTTGCCGCAAACCCCACAGACATCGTTGTTATGGGTATCGGCGAAAACGGCCACATCGCATTCAACGACCCGCCTGTAGCAGATTTTAACGATCCTAAGATTGCAAAGCCCGTAAAGCTTGATGAAGTGTGCAGAAACCAGCAGGTTAACGACGGATGCTTCGCATCTATCGACCTTGTTCCCACACACGCAATCACTCTTACCTGCCCGACTCTTATGAAGGCACCCTATGCTTTCTGTATCGTTCCTGCCCCCACAAAGGCAAATGCGGTTAAGAGAACACTTGACGGAGACATTTCCACAGAATGCCCCGCAACAGCACTCAGAAACCATCCAAACGCAATTCTCTACCTTGACGGAGACTCTTCCGCGCTTCTTTAACGGCTATGATAAGAATTAAAAGTGACAAAATCGTATTGGCAGACAGTCTTTACGGCGGCTATGTATACATAGAAAACGGTAAAATTGTCGAAGTATCACAGAACGAAAAAGCGGCAGACGAAAGCTATGACTTTACGGGCAAATACGTTGCCCCCGGCTTTATTGAAATCCACTGCCACGGCGGTGCAGGCTGCGAATTTGCAGGTTCTGCAGAAGATATTGTAAACGCCGCAAACTTCCATTTTGAACACGGCACAACGTCAATCTGCCCCACAATTTCGGCAGCGCCCTTCAAGGTAATGACGAATGCCGTTGCCTCCTTTGAAAAGGCACTTGAAGACAAGAACCTCAAGGGCACTCTTATAGGTCTTCATTTTGAAGGTCCTTACCTTTCAAAGAGTCAGGTGGGCGGTCAGAATCCCTCCGCCATCACTCCTCCCGTAAAGGAAGAGTACGAGCCGTTGCTTCGTGAGAAGGGACATCTTGTCGCAAGATGGTCATATGCACCCGAGAACGACTTTGACGGCTCCTTCGCGAAGGCGCTTACAGAAGCAGGAGTTGTGGCTTCCGCGGGTCATACGGATGCAATTTACCCCGATATGCTGCGTGCCTTTGAAAGCGGATGCAAACTTATAACACATCTTTATTCCTGCACCTCCACAATTACCCGTGACCACGGCTTCAGACGACTCGGCGTTATAGAATCTGCGTACCTTCTTGACGATATGTATGTTGAAATTATTGCAGACGGCAAGCACTTACCGCCCGAGCTTATCAAGCTTATACTCAAGATTAAGGGCAGAGACAGAGTTTGCCTTATCACCGACAGCCTTGCTGTTGCAGGCGTTGCAAAGGACGGCGAAGAGGTAGAAACCTTAGGTACTCGCTTCTTTGTTGAAGACGGTGTATGCAAGCTTCTCGACAAGAGTGCATTTGCTGGCTCAATTGCAACCGCAGACAGACTTATCAGAGTTCTTACAAAGGACGTCGGAGCTTCTGTTGTTGATGCTGTTTATATGATGACAAAGGTTCCTGCAAAAGTAATGGGACTTGCATCAAAGGGGCTTATTAAAGAAGGCTATGATGCTGATATCGTTGTGTTTGACGATGATATCAATGTGGTGAAAGTTCTTTCGGTAAAATAAGTATAATCCCGTCTTATGGCGGGATTTTTTTCTTTATCCCTATTGACACAAAACAATAACAGTGATAATATTATATCATTAAAGGTTAGAGTAGAAAGCCTTGTGGCGTTAAGTGCCGTAGGAACGGGGAGTTGTCCTGCGGACGAAAAGGGTAAAACCCTTGCGGTCAGGTTTTCGCATCCCGCTGGCTGACATACGAAAGCTTAATTTTATTTTTGCCTCCTGTATGTTTATCAGCATACCAGGAGGTATTTTTATGTCAAAAAACAAATCCAATCTGCAAAGAATTACTGCAGGTGCAATGATGGCGGCACTTTCTGTTATCCTTGAACGAATAATTTCAATTATGCCCGCCTCCAATATGATGGATATAAGAATAAGTCTGTCAAATGTTCCGCTTATTCTTGCGGGAGTGCTTGTATCTCCGCTCGTCGGTGGAATTGCGGGGGTTGTCAGCGATATTGTCGGCTGTTTTATCAGCGGATACGCACCCTTTCCGATTCTCACCCTTGCCCCCTTTGTTATGGGCTTTCTTCCGGGAATGCTTCTGAGACCTTGTAAAACCGAAATAAAGCACTCGTTTATAAAGGTAACCTTTGTCGTTGCCGTGTCCCATATTGCAGCATCTGTATTTATTACAACCTTTGGACTTTCGGTAATGAGGGGTGTCGGTTTTATACCTATGCTCATAACAAGACTTCCGAGTATGGGCATAAATCTTGTAATCGATATTGTCCTTGTGTACCTGCTTCTTAAAACACCAATTTCAAAGTAAGATAAAGGAGGCAAAACAAATGAATATAACAGACGCCCTTTCCTTTATCCACAAAACCGTCTGGCTCGGCTCAAAGCCGGGTCTTTCGAGAACAGAGCATCTTCTGTCCCTTATGGGAAATCCCCATAAAGAGCTGAAATTCGTCCACGTTGCAGGTACCAACGGCAAAGGCTCGACAAGCGCCTGTATTGCATCAATTCTCAAAGAGGCGGGCTATAAAGTCGGTCTTTATACCTCGCCGTACATCAACGTCTTCAACGAGAGAATGCAGATAAACGGAGAAATGATAAGCGACGGTGAGCTTTGTGAGCTCTGCGAATATATAAAACCCTTTTCCGACTCTATGACGGATGATCCGCCGACGGAATTTGAGCTTATTACGGCACTTGCTATGGAATATTTCTGCAGAAATAAGTGCGATATGGTGGTACTTGAAGTGGGTATGGGCGGCGAGCTTGACTCAACCAACGTTATTGACAGTCCCGAAGCAGCAGTAATATGCGCTATTGACCTTGACCACACCGCCTTTCTCGGAGATACTGTCGAAAAGGTGGCACAGACTAAGGCAGGCATCATCAAAAAAGGCACGTCCGTTGCCCTATATGACTGTCAAAGGTCGGTTTATGATGTATTTGAAAACAGATGCGGAAAAGTCGGCGCAACGCTTGTAACTGCAGGCTTTGATAAAATAGAGAATGTTAAAACATCCCTGAGATATGCGGAATTAGACTTTGGCAGGTATAAAGGCATAAAGCTTGGTCTTTCGGGCTCATATCAGCCGAAAAATGCCTCTGTTGCAATTACTGCAATTGAACTTCTTCGTGAAAAAGGATATGAAATCTCGGACGAAAATATATTCGACGGTCTTAAAAACGTAAAGTGGCCCGGAAGATTTGAAATCCTCGGCGAAAATCCTGTTTTTGTCCTTGACGGCGCACACAACCCCCACGGAATGAGGGCGACAGCAGCAAGTCTTAAAGAACACTTCGGCGATAGAAAAATAGTATTTGTGGTAGGTGCTATGGCTGACAAGGACGTAAAGGGTATGATGAGTATGCTCATTCCTCTCGCAGAGTCTTTTGTTGCCGTAAAGCCTGACAATCCGAGGGCTATGGAAGCAGAAAAGCTGGCACAGCTCTTATCACAGCTCGGTGCAAAAGCAGAAAGTGCCTCTTCGGTTTTCCTCGGCGTAAGGTCGGCACTTGACAGGGCAGGAAAGAAAGGCATTGTTGCCTGCCTCGGCTCGCTGTATTTTTCGGGTGAAATAAGACAGGCATATCTGTCTCTGACGGGTGGCAAAAATGAGTAAAGTCTACACACAAATCAAAAGCTTTCTTAAAAATGAAGGAATAGAGTGCTTTTCGGCAATCAAAGCGGAACGGCTTTCGGTTATCAATGAAAGAATTATGCCCGAGGGTGCAAAAAGCTGTGTTATGTTCTTTATTCCCTATTATACAGGAAAACACCCGGACAGAAATGTTTCCCTTTATTCCGTCAGCCTTGATTACCACCTTTATGTCAAGGAGCTGTCATCAAGATTCGAGGGTGACGGTGAGCATTATTTTAAGTTTTTTGCCGACACCTCTCCCATAAACGAACGTCGTGCGGCAATTGACTCGGGTCTCGGTTTTGTGGGCAGGAACGGACTTTTAATAAGCGAAAAATACGGCTCATACGTCTTTATCGGCACACTTCTTACGGACGCAGTGTTTGATGAGAACGAATATGTGTCTGCGAAAGAAAAAAAGTCCTGCATAGGCTGCGGACTTTGTAAGAGAAGCTGTGCATTTCTCAGAGGTGAACGTGACTACTGCCTGTCGGAGCTTACTCAGAGAAAACAGGTTACTGACGAGGAGCTTGAAATAATACGTTCCCATAAGCTTGCGTGGGGCTGCGATGGCTGTCAGGAGGTTTGCCCTCACAATAAAGACGCCGGAATTACCCCCGTTGAATTTTTTCATAGGGATTTGCTCGAGAGAATTGATGCCGATATGATAGAGAATATGTCAAAGGATGAGTTTTCAAAAAGAGCCTATGCCTGGAGGGGGAAAAAGACGATTCTTCGTAATCTCGGCAAAGAATAGTTTTGTACTGGGAACTTTTTGTTTTTTTTCTCGTCAAACAGAGTAGAACAAAGGAGGCTTTCAAAATGAAAAAATTATTTGTTTTACTTTCGGCAGTAATCTGCGTTATTGTCCTTTGCTGTTGTAAGGAAACTATAGATATTAAAACCCCTGACAGTCCAATTCACGAAAGTGTTTTTGACTCAGTTCCCGATTTGACTGTGGCTTGTACAGACAAAAGCGTAAAAGCACTTAAAGGAACAACTACATGGACATATACTCTTGACAACGGAACTGGACAGAGCTTTTGCAGTGACAGTATGCATCCTCTGCAGGCAGTAGGATATATGAAACCTCTTAATATTTTACCAAGTCAGTACTCACGCTTTGAGCCTCTTTCTGCAACACTTTTGTTTGACAAGATAAGTCCCGACAAGGTAACGGTACGTTGCTGGGACGAGGGTTGTATTGACAAGCCCGATTCTCCTGCAACAGAAATTGAAGTGCAGGCAATCGAAGTTGATTTTGCCGACGGCACATGGGGTGTCGATTATACTTGTGACCTGCTTGACGGAAACTACATATATGAAGTTGTTGCCGAGTGGAATACAAATGAAAGCTATAACGGGGTTGTTCATTACAGCTTTTACACCGTAAAACCCGATATGACAATCTATCCCATTGACAATGTACAAAAAAAGTGATATAATTATTGCAACCGTAGGAAGGCACGGGTTATGCCTGTTACCAAATATTCCATTAGCGGGATTAAAGAATGGTAACATTTGCCATTCTTTTTTCATTAATATCCCTTGTTTTCGCAGGGGTCGATGTGGGTATCGACCCCTACATATATATTGACATAACAAACAAATATATAAAATTCCCCGACGCCGTCGTTTGGTGCCGGGGAATGGTTATTTACGCGATTGACATTGTTTGTTTACAGATAAATCCAGCCGCGAAATTGCCGGCGTAGGCTCTCCGCTATACGTTAAACCTGAAGAGAACAACGTCGCCGTCCTGAATTACGTATTCCTTGCCTTCAGAGCGCATCAAGCCCTTGTCCTTTGCCGCCGCAACAGAACCGCATTCCACAAGATTATCAAAGGAAACGATTTCTGCTCTGATAAAGCCTCTTTCAAAGTCGGAGTGAATCTTGCCTGCAGCCTGGGGTGCCTTTGTGCCCTTGGTGATTGTCCAGGCACGTACCTCCTGAGGACCTGCCGTGAGGTAGCTTATAAGACCTAAAAGCTCGTAGCCTGCAGTAACAAGAGTGTCAAGACCGCTCTTTTCTATACCGAGGTCAGCTAAGAATTCCTTCTTTTCTTCGGGTTCAAGCTCGCTTATTTCTGCTTCAATACCTGCACAGATGCTGATGATGCCCGAGTTTTCTTCGTCTGCGATTGCTTTAAGTGCCATATAGTGAGGATTTTTTGTAAGGTCTGTGCCAAGCTCGTCCTCGTTGATGTTGGCTACATAAATAACCGGCTTCATTGAAAGAAGCGGCACTTCCTTAAGCATTTCAAGCTCGTCGTCGGAATATTCAAGCTGGCTTGCCTTCTTACCTTCGTTGAGAACCGCTAAAATCTTCTCTAAAAGGTCGATTTCCTTCTGTGCAGACTTATCGCCCTTTAAAATCTTCTTTGCTCTGTCTATTCTTCTTTCAACAATTTCAATATCGGAATAGATAAGCTCAAGATTGATTGTATTTACGTCATCCGCAGGGTCAATGTGACCGTTTACGTGAATGATGTCGTCGTTTTCAAAGCATCTTACAACGTGAACAACGGCGTCAACCTCTCTGATGTGGGAAAGGAACTTGTTGCCGAGACCTTCGCCCTGTGAAGCACCCTTTACAAGACCTGCAATGTCAACGAATTCGATAACTGCAGGAGTGTACTTTTCGGGGTTGTACATTTCAGCGAGTACATCAAGTCTGGGGTCGGGAACAGGTGCAATGCCCACGTTGGGGTCAATTGTGCAAAAGGGATAGTTTGCAGCTTCTGCGCCTGCGTTTGTTATAGCATTGAAAAGTGTGGACTTGCCGACGTTGGGAAGTCCGACTATACCTAATTTCATTTTTTCCTACATCTCCTTTATTTTCAAGGGTTTTCGCGATTTGCGTTTTGGCTACTACGCCATTTTTACGCCATTTTCGCATTGATTTATATATCAGAAAACCCCATTT
>CAZTNR010000074.1:0-11524 GCA_964614955.1 uncultured Oscillospiraceae bacterium
TAAGAGTGAAAGGAGTAATGACAATGTATACAAGTGCAAAACCTTATTTCTACGGTACAGGTAGAAGAAAGAGCTCCGTAGCTCGCGTACGTCTTTATGCAGGTAAGGGCGTTATCACAATCAACGGCAGAGATATCGACGATTATTTTGGTCTTGAAACATTAAAGCTTATAGTTAGACAGCCCTTCGGCGTTACAGGTACAGAAGGTACATTTGATATTGTATGTAATGTAAACGGCGGCGGCGTTGCAGGTCAGGCTGGTGCTATCCGTCACGGTGTTGCAAGAGCACTCCTTCAGGCAGATCCTAACTACAGATCCGCTCTTAAGAAGGCAGGCTTCTTAACAAGAGACCCCAGAATGAAGGAAAGAAAGAAGTACGGCTTAAAGGCAGCTCGTCGTGCTCCCCAGTTCTCAAAGAGATAGTCGGGTACGCCCGACAGCGAATTTCGCGGGGCAGCTTTTACAACTTCATATTATTTTTATCGCGCAATTTTTGTTCCCGACCATCAATCTCCGACGGTCGGGAATTTTTTTTGCACTCACTTTTATGGGTGCTGTTTTTTGATTTATCTTGAATTCATATAAAGCTTGTGATATAATGATAAAAACGTATACAGAGGTGATTATGATGAAATATGTAGTTGCCACCGACTTTGACGGAACACTCTGCCAAAGTTATCCCGACGGGTATAAAATTAATGACAGAACACTTGAAGCGATAAAAGATTTCAGAAATAAGGGGAATTTTTTCGGTGTTGTGACGGGAAGATGTTTTCAGTGGGCATATCCCGTATTCAAAAAGAATGATCTTTTTCCCTTTGATTTCATACTTTCAAACAGCGGTTCCTGCGCAGTTGACGCTGTGGGAAATGAGCTTTTCTGTGACTATATAAGAAAAGAAAAATGTAGTGCAAAAAAGCTAATGTCAACACTCGCATCTCTTTGCGATGTCGAATGCGGGATTGAAATTGATAAAAAATGGACGCCTATTTGTGCTGAATGCAGAAATCCCGACGAAGAACCGGGATATTTCAACGACTTATCGGTAGTAGAAAATGTCGGCGACTTTGTTTCTGCAGGTGTTGTTTTCTCGGATTCCGAAAAATGTAAAGAAGGTCTTAAAGTTCTTGAAAAGGAATTCGGAGATGTGCTGACTTTCTCACAGAACAGCAGAAATATAGATATATCTGCAAAGGGTATAAATAAGGCAACGGGTATAAAGAAGTATGCTGACCTTATGGGTGTAGACACAGACCACATTTATACTGCAGGCGATAATTATAACGATATTCCGATGGTTTCAGCCTTTCATGGCTGTGCTGTAACTGGTGCTGTTGATGAGCTGAAAAATGTGGCGGAATTTGTCCTTGATGATGTTGGAAGTCTTATTGAGATAATTCTTCAGAAGGAGAGTAACAATGGTTAAATATACATTCAAAAAAGCCCTTCCCGTATGGGAGAAAGACAAAGAAAAGGAAATGAACTACAACCTGATTTTCAGAAGTGTTGTAGAAAAAAGCGATAACACGGATGTCGCAATTACAGCCTCATCTATGTACCAGATGTTCGTTAACGGCACACTTGTAGCTGAAGGCCCGGCGCGTGCAGGACACGGCTGGTACAGGGTTGATGAAATTGACATATCAAAGTACCTGACGCAGGATAAAAATATAGTGTGTATCTATGTTGACGGCTATAATGTAGAAAACTATTATCTAATCAAACAGCCTTCATTCCTCTGTGCTGAAATAATCTCGGGTGGAAAGGTTATTGCCGCAACGGGAGATAATGGCTTTGAAGCAAAGTATCACAATGACAGAATAAGAAATGTAGTCCGCTATTCATTCCAGAGAACATTTGTTGAAGCATACAGATGCGATGAAACCTACCGCGACTTTGAAATAAAGCTTGATGTCGTGTATACGCCTGTTAATCTTGCAATTCAAAGCGAAAAAAAGTTTATAGAAAGAGGCGTTGCCCTTGCAAGATATGACGAATGTGACGCATCCGAAATTATATTAAGAGGTCGTGCTGTGTTCTCGGATACCTGTGAAAGTCCCTTCAGAATGGGCTATGCCGTACCAAGTGCTGATACAAGTGCCTTTGATGATGTAAAGGTGCACGTTTTTGATGAAATCAGAAAAGGCACATATACCTGCACTTCCACGCAGACCGAAAAAGCGGACAAGGTCGAAATCGGTGCAAACGAATATGTTATTTATAAAATGCCGACAGAAAAGTCAGGCTTTATCCGCTTTGGCATTACAGCCGAGGAAGACGCAGAAATTATAGTTCACTTTGATGAAGTCCTGAAAGACGGAGATGTAACCCCGGACAGACTTCTTTCACATCAGAGAGGCGTAATATGGTTCTTGAAGAAAGGCACATACGCTATTATAACCAATGAGCCGTATACAGTTAATTATCTGAAGCTTATTAATAAATCAGATGGCAAAATTACTGTAACAAATCTCGGCATAACCGAGTTTGCGGCAGACATCGAATACAAACCATTAAACAGCGGCAACGAAAATCTCGACCTAATTCATAAGGCGGCAATCGAAACCTATAAGCAGAACGCCATTGACATTTTCACAGACTGTCCTTCAAGAGAAAGAGCAGGCTGGCTTTGCGATTCCTTCTTTACGGCGCGTGTCGAAAGACTTCTCACAGGTAAGAGTGACCTTGAACGCAATTTCCTTGAAAACTTCCTTATTGCTGAAGATGCAGGACATATTGATTCAAGGATGCTCCCTATGTGTTACCCCGCAGACCATATCAACGAAAACTTTATTCCCAACTGGGCAATGTGGTACGTTCTCGAGCTTGAAGAGTACTTGGAGCGTAGCGGTGACAGAAGCTTAATCGATATGGCAAAGGAAAAGATAATGGGGCTTTGTGATTATTTTGAAGCCTTTGAAAACTCTGACGGACTTCTTGAAGACCTTGAAAAATGGGTGTTTGTCGATTGGTCGAAAGCCAACGATTATGTTGGCGGTGTTAATTATCCCTCAAATATGCTTTATGCGAGAATGCTTGAGGTAGTGACTAACCTTTACGGTGACAAAAAGTACGCAGAAAAGGCGGCAAAAATTAAGGCTGAAATATGTAGACAGTCTTATGCCGACGGCTTCTTCAGAGACCATTCTGTGAGGGATGAAAAGGGAAAACTTGTCTTAAAACCGGAAGACGTCACAGAATCCTGCCAGTACTATGCGTTCTTTACAAAAACAGCGGCGGCCGAGTCACATCCCGAGCTTTGGAAAACACTCGTCGAGGAATTCGGTCCCGGAAGAATGGAAAAGGGGCTTCATACAAATGTTGCACCTTCAAATGCTTTTATGGGACTTTATATCCGACTTGACCTGCTTTCTGCAACAGGGGATAGGGAAACGGTGCTATCCAATATCGAAGGCTTCTTTATCCATATGGCTAAGACAACGGGAACACTTTGGGAAGATAAGGACGGTGCTGCAAGCTGTAACCACGGCTTTGCAAGCCACGTTCTTGTGTGGATGGATAAGTTTTTGAATTAACTCATATTGTCATCCTCCGACTTCGCCAGGGTGACAGAAGGTGTGGTGTGAAAATGACCAATAATTTGTTGATAAGCAGTGTTAATGAGTTGTTGAAAAATAAGAACTTTGACTATGCTTTCTGCGGAGGATATGCTATTGACTTGTTTTTGGGACGACAAACTCGAAAGCATAGGGATATTGATATACTTGCATATTGGGAAGATAGAGACTCTATTATTGAATATATGTGGTCATTGGGATTTGAAGTATACGAGATGATAGGCGGCGGTCAAACACATAGGATTACCGATGTTAATAAACAAATGAAGGTAAAACGAAATATTATTGCAGTTAATAATTGTGATTTCGTATGGATCGAACCGACTAAATCTTCAGATATATTCAACATTGATTTTCTCCCTGCTGAGCAGACAGAACCGAACTTTATAGAATTTCTGTTTAATGATAAAACTGAAAATGATTTTCTTTATGCAAGGAACCACCATGTCAAGCGTAGTCTTGATAAAGCCATACTATATAATTATGAGATTCCATACTTAGCTCCTGAAATTTGTTTGCTTTATAAATCTACTGACACTGACCGAGTCGGTTACCAGAGCGATTATGACTCTGCGATAAAAGCAATCAATTGTGAGCAAAAGGACTGGTTGAATAATTCGCTGAAGTTTATGTTTCCTTCGGGACATCAATGGATTGAAATGAAAGAAGGATGATTATGCTAACCCACAAAGGCACCCAAACTATAAAAACAGAAAGGCTCACCCTTCGCAGGTTTTCTCCCGACGACGCCGACCTTGCTTTCGAAAACTGGGAAAGCGACGAGAGGGTTACAGAATTTCTTTCCTGGGATCCCCATATTTCACCCGAAGAAACAAGAAAGCTCCTTACCGACTGGTGCGAGGCATATGAAAATCCCACAACATATAATTGGGCAATAGAATATGAGGGTCAACCTATCGGGAGTATTTCAGTTGTCCGTATAAGCTCAAACCACGAATACGCAGAACTTGGTTATTGTTTAGGCTTCGACTTTTGGGGTAAAGGCATTATGACCGAAGCCGTAAAAGGCGTAATCGGTTTTCTCTTTGAAGAGGTTGGAATGCACAGAATTACAATATGTCACGCAGTTGATAATCCTGCCTCGGGAAAAGTTGCCGAAAAGTGTGGACTTACATATGAGGGCACACAAAGAGAAAGGTTTAAGAGTAGATGTGGAAAGTTTCTCGATATAAAAATGTGGAGTATTCTCAAGAATGAATGGAATAAATGATACGGGAATCTCACATAGTTGATGACTAGTCACAGCAAAACCCCTTCCGATTGGAAGGGGTTTTGTCATATTATTCAGCGTAAGCATATCTTCCCATAAAGAGAATTTCACCGTTTGTGTCATCGCGGATTACAAAGTAAAAGGGTTCGTCAAATTTCACTTCAATGGGATCTTCCGGCTTTGCGCTTGTAGCACCGGCCATTATTACGGCAGTAACTGCTGCCGCCTCTGTTCCTTCTTCATCAACGTTGATAAATGTCTTGTGAAGTATCTTGTCTATCCACAAATCATCGTCCGGTGTGAGCTTCATCATACCCGAAAAGTCCGCCAGAGCTTTGTTTGTGGCAAGCTTCAGACCGAGAAGCTCTGTGATGTCAGCTGAATAGTCAACCTTGAATTTGGGCACAGATAAAGCAATTCGTTTGTAGTCAAAGCCACCGTTATTCTTAAGTATGTTTTCAACGTCGGTTTTGTCTGTCTTTATAAGATACATTGAGGTTTTGACTTCGTCAATGCTTTCTGTTTTAAGGTCTCCGTTTTTGTCTTCGGAATAAAAGCTTGTTTTGTACCTTAGCTTTACAATTTCCGCATCATCCGTTTTTGAATAAGAAAAGCTGTCTGTCTGATTCATAAAATCAATTTCAGCTTTGCTGCCGTCGGCAGATGTGAAGGTGTCGGGCTTTGTACGCTTTTCGCTGAAGTCTTTTTCCCAGGAGCCTTTGAAATAAATTGCATTTACAAGCGCTGCCCAAAAGTCAGAATCGTTTATAATGCTTGGAATTTTGCCGTTTGTATTTTCTTTTACCCAGTCATTGATTGTTTTGACTGCATTTTTGTTGTTTACCTTGCCTGCGTTGGCGTTGTAGAATTTTAGGACAGTGTCTTTATAGGAGTCTTCAAAATCATACGGGCTGTTGTCGGTGTTTACCCATACAGAATTTGCAATTTTCAAGGTGAGCTTGTCCGACTGAGAATATCTGTCTATGAGATCTGTTGAAAAGTTGTTAAATCTCTCTATGTCGTTTACACGAAGAATGTCAAGAAGTTCCTCCTTGGTTTCGCCCTCGGCACCGTTTGCCGCAAGAGCAAGTGCCATTTTTATAGACAGGGGAGAGAACATATAGTTTTCGTCAGTCGGCATCTGAGCATTTAATTTATCTGCAAGGCTTGAAGTGTCAGGAAACAGATTACCGTATAATCTCATAACTATTGTGACCGCTTCTTCGGTTGAAAGATTTGACTTGGGATAAAATACACCGCCGCCATAGCCCTTCATAATTCCCGTGTTTGACATTATCTGAACTGCATTTTTTGCCCAGTCGGAAATATTGTTTTCATCGTCATATTCAAAATACATTTCAGTATAGGTAACATCGGGATATAAAGAAAGTACTCTTGTGAAAATCACGGCAGCTTCTTCTCTTGTCAGCAGGTCATTTGGGGAAAATATATCCGTGCTTTTGCCCCTGATTATTCCTAAGCTGTTGAGCCGAATTACGGCTTTGTTTTTTGTATCGCTGAACGGATTTTCGGCGTTTTTATCTGCTTTTTTGTGAATGTCGGATTTTGCATTTGAATATAGAGTGGTTTCGATTATCTCGCAAAACTCTTCTCTTGTGATATAGCTGCCATAGTAATATGTCTTATTTTCATCAAGTATTCCGAGTTCAAGTGCCTTTTTAACATCCTCCTTTGCCCAATCTGCAGGAGTCGTGCTTGCAGAGGTTACACATCCTGCAGTCTCTTTCTTTGGACTGTCAATTCCGTCGGCAAAAACCATTATTGCATAGGATGCGGCAAATATTAATGCCATAAAGATACATAGTATTTTTTTCATATTTATACCTCCGTATAAATTATAATCCATCTTATTTTAGATGTCAATCAACCGTTGGTTTAGCAGAGCTACGGCTTAATCAATTTCAAAATAAGCGTAATAAATCTGCTCATCATAATCGCCCGTACCTCTGAAATCCATAACTTCCTTTGCTATTCTGTATGAGCCTGCTTCAAGTTCTCCGTACAACCAATGCCAGTCTGTTCCGAGCGCAGTTCCTTCTTCGCTGTCTATACTGTACGCTACCATATTGAACGCATAGTCAATGCACGGCAAGGTATCAACAGCAACCCACTTGTTTCCGTCTTTTCTTTCAAGCCAGAAGGCTTCTCCTGTTTGCAGCACACCGGACGTATTACCACCCAGCTGTTTGAAAACAACAACCATTCCGACTGGTGTAATATCTCTTGCTTCAAGTCGTAAGCCCCAGTCCTTCCAAAGATATGCACCGATGCAAAGAGCAGTTGCATTTTTCGCATTTATATCCATATCACTTGTGCCGATATAAACATCTCTGTTGCCGTCAAGGGTATGGTACTTGATAACCTTGAAATCACCGAAATCATATAATGAACTGCCTCCGTCCTTATATTGTGTCTCGGAAATTTCTCCTATGTTTGCCAGCCTGTTACACTCTGCAATTATACCGTCAATTGTTACTTTGCCGTAAGCCAGAGCTTCTTTTAAGGAAAGTGTTGCACCGTCAACCGTCACGTATACGTCGTGGAGTCCGTAGTAGTATAAATTATAGTCGCTTGCATTTTCATCAAACTCTTTGTTGTTGGCTGCAAGTGTAAGAAGTCCTGTGTACTGAATCTCTGCAAATCTTGCAGGTATGCTGTCTTGCCTGTACTGAACAGAAAGCTTGAATTCTTCAAAACCGTCGTGCCTGATGTCGTCGGTTGTAATCGTTTGTCCGTCAGTGACAGGCGGAATGTAGGTAATTACAACTTTTCTTCCTATGCCGTAGAGATAGTCAATATGGTCGTGAAGATACTCAACCCGTATGTTTTTGCCATAGCGGTAATATTCTTCTTCATCCTTGTTTGGCGTAACAACCATAAAGTACGTGTCTTCTTCAACAACTGTTCCTACAAAACTTTCGGGAGGAAGTTCGCTTTCAATGGTATCATCATACATATCTTCACCGGGAGCACTTGTCTTGCAGTCTGAAGTAAATTCAGATAATTCATCACAATCTCCGAATGAATCTTCATCATCTGTTTTTTGTATGTCGCAGGCGACAAAGAACGTGGCTGCCAATGTGAGTATAAATAGTGTGGAGAACAGTAAAATTAAGCTTCTTTTTTTCATAGCGAACCTCCTGTGTTTTAATACTGTCCATTTAGACGAAAGAACATCCAAAAAAGTTCCAATGCTTACAAAAAACAGAAAACGCAGGATTAACCTGCGTTACTTTTTATGCATTTGGAATATCGATATACTGCGCCGAAGCAAATCCTAAAATACCGTTGTATTCCACAACATACCATAGACCCGTTGTGCAATATACATCGACAGTTTCGCCGTTTGGAATCTGCGTCAGAATATTTGCTTCAAGGCTTGGTCGTTCTCTGACATTCAGCCTGCCGCCCGATGTTGTGACAATTCCTCTCTTAACACCTGTATACTCATTTGGAGAAATAAAGAGTACACCCAAATACTCTGATACTCCCTGTACAAGGTTTCTTGCAATTTCATTTATGTTGTTTTTTATCCATTCTGCATCTCCCGGGTTATCGTGATAAGCAATCTCTACAAGAACAGCAGGAGCTCTTGTTCTTACGACCTCTGCAAGACCTGTGGTAGGTACAATTTTCACGGCGGATGGATTAGGATAGATGCTCATAAAATTATCTGCAAGAATCGTTGCCGCTTCTCTTCCTTGACGGCTTCTGGTGTAGTAGTAAAAATCACTTCCTGAAAGTTGTCCCGACTGTCTTTCGGGTGATGCATTTGAATGAAGGGCAAGATGAAGGTCATAATTTCCTGCGTTTGATTCTGCGATTGCCTGTCGTACTGTGTTGTATCGGTTGTTTCTTGTGAAGCTTATGCCCGATGCAATCAGGTACGGCTCCATTGCATCTGCTATTAAATTCATATAATACTCTTCACTTCCGGAGCCGTCATAGTAGTTGTTGAATTCCTGCGTTGACGGACTTAAATAAATTGATGGCATAAAACCCCTCCGTTTTTGTATTTACTATATTATATTCACTGTTCTTATAAAACGACACTGTGAATATAGTAATATAGGTGATTGAATGCTTGCAAAAACCTTTTCAGCTATGATAATTATTTCTTTCTTTTCTGCTATCCTGACAGGGAATGTTGACAGGATGGCGTTTGAGTTTTCCGATTCCCTGACAAAAGCTGTTTCTTTGTGTATTGCTCTTTTGGGAATGATGAGCTTCTGGTCCGGGGTTATGAATGTACTGAGAGAAGCAGGGGCAATGAAATATATTTCAAAAGCATTAAAACCTGTTATAAAACTGATTTACGGAAGAAGCTGTACCGAAAGTGATACTCTTGATTGTTTGTCTGCATCTGTTGCGGCGAATTTTCTCGGCTTGGGAAATGCCGCACTGCCGCTTGGCATAAATGCTGTAAAAGCGTTACAAAAAAACAGCAAATATAAAGACAGGGCAAATGATGCGTCAATAATGTTTGCCGTATTGAACACGGTGCCCTTTCAGCTGCTTCCCTCAACGCTTATTGCGCTTCGTTCAAAACACGGTTGCTTAAATCCCTATGATGTTGTACCTTATATCTGGCTCAGTTCTGCTGTTATTACGGTGTTCGCTATCGTATTATGTAAATTGATGTCAAAGCTACGGAGGAATTAGAGTGATACTGTTTCAAAAAATCTCAGTATATGCTATGCCGCTGATTTTGCTCATATTTGCCCTTGTCCTCGTACTCGGAAAAGGAGATTTTACCGAATCCTTCATAAAGGGAGCGAGTGACGGGGCAAAGTCCTGCATTAATCTTTTACCCACGATGCTTCTGATTATGTGCGGCGTCTCCGCACTTTTTGCAAGCGGTGCCGTAGACGTTTTAACAGGATTGTTTTCACCTATACTTACTTTTTTTGGCGTACCCGAAGAAATGCTTCCCTCAATAATTTTACGGCCTTTTTCGGGAAACGGTGTGATGGCAGCAGCAGACAGGATGTTTCAAGAGGCGGGTGCCGACAGCGAAGCTTCAAAAATTGCAAGTATTCTTATGGGCTCGACTGATACCATCATATATACCTTGAGCGTCTATTTTTCTGCCGCAAAAATAAAAACGACGGGGTATGCTTTGCCCGCATCGTTTTTGGTATTTTTCTTTAGCATTTTCGTGTCGGTTTTTGTGGGAAAACTCTTTTTATGACTTTTTTTCATCAACTATATTCTGTGCCCAGGTGCCTTTTGAAATAAGATAGAAGCCGATTATCACTTTGAATATCTCAATTCCAAGACTCAGTGCATACAGCGGAACAATATGCATATCCGTAAGATGTGCCAGCATAAAAGTAAAAGGGACACTGACGCAAAGCATATATACGCTGTCAAAAATGAAGGTAATGACAGTTTTGCCGCCGCTTCGTATTGCAAAATAGAAAGCATTCATAAGTGCGCTGAAGGGAAGATATACGGCATAGCACGTTATAAAGGATGCAGCAAGATTTTTAACGTAATCCTCGGTGTTGTAAATCTCGGGGAAAACAGGCGCAATAACAGTTAGAACAATTGCAAGAAGAACTGCAATCATAAATGAAAGAAATGTCATTTTCCTGTTTGTATCCTTTGCTTCCTGAATCTTTCCTGCACCTAAAAGTCCGCCTACGATAATTGAAATTGCAGACCCGAAGGCAATAATTGATACCATAAAGACGTTTGATACCGTTGAGGTTATATTTGCGGCTGCTACAACATCGAGACCTCGTACGGCGTAAGCATTGTTAAGTAAAGCCATTCCCAATGACCAGCAGAACTCGTTTAACAACAGCGGAACAGCCTTCGGCAGAATTCGCTTTACCGTCGCTACAGGCACCGTGAAATTTCTGTACAAGCCTTTTATGAATGAGAATTCTTTACGTTTTATGTGACAAACCGAAACTGTTATAAAGCATTCGACAAATCGTGACAAAACAGTAGCGATAGCTGCTCCGAAAACTCCAAGCTTCGGAAATCCGAAGCTACCGAAAATGAGTAAATAGTTGAAAATCAGATTGACAAATACGGCGATTATACCTGAAATCATAGGAATTACAGGTCGTTCAACCTCACGAAGTGTACCGCCGTATACCTGGGCAATAACAAACGGTATAAGCCCTATAAGCATAATGGATAAATAGTTTTTGCCGTCAGACAGGGCAAGCGCAAGATCCATTTTCTGAGAACCCTCGTGCAGATAAGAAGCTATTAATTCTTCGCCGGCAAATGAGAAAATCAGAATGGCTGAAAACAGAATTAATATGGCAGAAATAAGTTTTAATCTTACTGTCTCCTTAATTCCATTTGAATCTGATTTTCCGTAATACTGTGCAGTAAAGATACCAACGCCGCTTGTTATTCCGAATATTGCAAGATTAAAAACAAAAAGCAGTTGGTTTACAATTGCAACGGCTGACATTTGCTCGGTACCGACTGCACCTACCATTATGTTGTCAACCATACTTACAAGATTTGTAATACCGTTTTGCAGCATAATCGGTAAAACAAGCATAAGTATTTTCTTATAGAACATTTTGTCGCCAATAAAGCGTTTCAGCATAAAAAATCTCCTTTCGTAAGGCATAAAAAAAGTCTCGGCAATTTTGCCGAGACTTATTCATTGGTCTGAGTGGCGGGACTTGAACCCACGGCCTCTACCACCCCAAGGTAGCGCT
>CAZTNR010000075.1:0-10879 GCA_964614955.1 uncultured Oscillospiraceae bacterium
ACCGCCCAGATTGTTATATCGGGGTTTGCCGCCTTGAGCGTTTCGCCTATACCCGTAATTGTACCGCCCGTGCCTATACCTGAGCAGAAGCCGTGAATTTCGCGACCCACCTGCTCGAGAATTTCAGCGCCCGTTCTTTCCCTCTGAATCTGAACATTTGCAGGGTTTTCAAACTGCTGGGGAACAAACACATTGGGATTCTCGTCGCGCATTCTGAGGGCTGTTGCAAGACATTCTTCAATACAGGCACCTATATTTCCGTCATCGTGGATAAGAATAACCTCGGCACCATAGTGGTTGACAAGCTTTCTTCTTTCTTCGCTTACGGAATCCGGCATTATGATTTTTGTCTTATATCCCTTTACCGCACCCACAAGCGCAAGACCTATGCCCTGATTTCCGCTGGTAGGTTCAACTATTATTGTATCCTTATTTATAAGACCTTTTTTTTCTGCGTCGAGTATCATATTATAGGCAGTTCTCGTCTTGATTGAGCCGCCCACGTTGAGTCCTTCAAACTTTACGAGAATCTCAGCACCGCCTTCGGGTGCTATGTTATTAAGACGGATTATGGGAGTATTTCCCAAAAAGTCAAGTATATTGTTGCAAATCATTGGTGTCTCCGATTACTATGTCAATTTTATTACGGATATATTATATACTTTTCCCGTTCCCCTGTCAATTATTTTCTTACATTTTACTTTTTACGGGTAATATATTTAATACTTTATCCATAATGCGGAAAACTATGACATATATACTTTAAATGAAAGGCAAATGTCACATTTATAGTAACAGAAAGGACGGTATTTATGGACAATCAGAAATGGTGGCACGAAAACGGCTCGGGAAGTGCCCCGAAGACGCCTAAGATGCCAAGCTTTGACGGAAAAAAAATCAAAAAATTCGTTGTTATTGCAGTTATCGCACTGGCACTTATTCTTACTCTTGCCACATCCCTGTACACGGTAAACGACAAGCAGCAGGCGGTGGTTACAACCTTCGGCAAGGTAACAAAGGTGGCAGGTCCCGGTATGCATTTTAAACTGCCCTTCGGCATTCAGAGTGCAACACCCGTTGACGTAAATGTTTACCGCAAAATCGAAATCGGCTACAGAAGCTCGGGCGACACGGGCACGACAAATACAACCGCAGCATATCCCGAATACGTCTCGGGCAAAACCCACAGCTCAACAACGGTTGAAGAAGAAAGCAAGATGATAAGCGGCGACTACAACATCGTCAACTGCGACTTCTTTGTGGAATACAAGATTTCCGACCCCGTAAAGTATCTCTACAACTCCGAGACTCCCGACGAAATCTTAAAGAGTCTTGCACAGAGCCATATCAGAAATGTTATAAGCTCATACACGGTTGATCAGATACTCACCACGGGCAAGGGTGAAATCCAGACAAAAATCAAGGAAAGCATCATCGAAGAGCTTGCGGTATACGATCTCGGTCTTGTGCTTACAGACATCAAGCTTCAGGATGCAGAGCCTCCTACGGAGGAGGTCAAGAGTGCCTTCAAGGACGTTGAAACGGCAAAGCAGGAAAGAGAAACGGCAGTAAACGTAGCCAATGCATACAAAAATGCACAGATACCAAAGGCCGCGGCTGAAGCCGACAAGCTGATTGCGGATGCAGAGCTTGCAAAGCAGCAGAGAATCAACGATGCCAACGCTCAGGTAGCACAGTTCAATGCTATGTACGGCGAATATGTGCAGAGCCCTGCAGTAACAAAGAAGAGAATGTTCTTTGAAATGATTGAAAAGGTGCTTCCCGATGCAAAGGTTTATATTGACACATCCGACGGCACAACCCAGAAGCTGCTTCCTGTTGACAGCTTTAACAACTGATAAAGGAGGAGAATAATTATGAAAAAGAAAATATTCGGCACACTCGGCATAGTTCTTGTTATTCTTATCCTTATCCTTGCAGAGCAGTGCTTTTACACGGTTGAACCCGACCAGTACGCAAACACGGTAAGATTTTCAAAGACAATAAAAACCGTATCCGATGCAGGTCTTTACTTCAAGCTTCCCGTAATCGACGACGTGAAGTATTTTCCGAAGCAGGTGCTTCTCTACGATATGAAGCCCTCGGATGTGCTTACGGCAGACAGCAAGACAATGCAGGTTGACAACTATGTAACCTGGAGAATAACAGACCCCCTCACCTTCTACAAGACGCTCGGCAACATTTCCGAGGCAGAAACAAGAATTGATATGATAACCTACAGTGCAATACGTGTTGAAATGGGTAAGATGGACAGAGATACCATCATCAACCCCAAGGACATCGAGAGCCGTGATAATTTTAACGAAAACGTAATCCGTGCCACTGCCGATGCCACAAAGAACTACGGCATTGAAATTATGGATATCAAAATCAAAAAGCTTGACCTTCCCTCCGACAACGAAGCTGCCGTTTACGACAGAATGATTTCCGAAAGAAACAAGATTGCCGCAGAGGAAAGAGCCGAAGGCGAAAAGGAAGCAACCCTTATAAAGAATGAGGTTGACAAGGAAACGGGTATCACCCTTTCCAACGCCACGGCAGAGGCAGCGAGAATAAAGGCTGAGGGTGAAGGCGAATATATGAGAATACTCGGCGACGCCTACAACACAGCCGACAAGCAGAGCTTTTATGAATTCATACGCTCCCTTGATGCTCTTGAAGCATCCCTCGGCGAGCAGTCCACCATAATCCTCGGTGAAGATTCAATTCTCGCAAAGGCACTCGCAAATCCCTAAACCAAAACTACGGCAGGGGCAGACTTCTGCCCCTGCCTTTGAAAGGTAACACACTTTATGCCCTTTTTAGACATATTCAAAAAAGAAAACTCACTTGACATTAAAATAAAAGAGGTCTTTTCAGACCCGCCGACACTCCACACAGGACGCCTTGACCTTGTGAAGATTTCCCCCGAACACGCTGAGGATATGTATTCCTACTCCTGCGACCCCGACGTTACAAGATATCTCACCTGGCCCTGTCATTCCTCGGTAAAGGAAACAGAAAGATATATAAAGCTTCTGCAGAAAAAGTATTCTTCAGGTGTTTTCAACGACTGGGGACTTATACACAAAGAGTCGGGAAGGTTCATCGGCACCTGCGGCTTTACCTCCTTTGACTATGAGAAAAACACAGGCGAGATTGGTTATGTTCTTGCCAAACCCTATTGGGGACAGGGGCTTGCAGCCGAGGCGGCAAGGGCAGTTATGGAATTCGGCTTCGACAATTTCGGTCTTCGCGGCTACTGTGCAAAGTGCATTGAAGGAAACGATGATTCAATGAGAGTTATGCAAAAGCTCGGTATGAGCTTTGAAGGCATATACAAAAACGGAATGTTTATAAAGGGTGCATACAAAACGATTATCGTTTATAATGTTACAAAAGAAAAGTATTATTCGCTGAAAGGTCAGAGCCTGGTATGAAAGAACTGTTTGATTTATTCTTTACCTTTATGAAAATAGGTGCGGTATCCTTTGGCGGAGGATATGCGATGCTGCCTGTTCTCACAAGGGAATTCTGCGACAAACGAAATTGGGTCACCGACACAGAGCTTAACGACTACTTTGCTATCGGTCAGGTAACCCCCGGCATTATTGCCGTAAATGTTGCCACCTTTATAGGCAACAAGAGAAAGGGCATTGTCGGCGGTATTGTGGCGACAATCGGGCTTGTGGTAGTTCCCGTATTCATCATCACACTTATCGCGGCACTTCTTACAAATTTTGCAGAACTTGAGGTTGTAAAGCACGCCTTTGCAGGTATAAGAGTCTGCGTATGTGTACTTATCTTAAGTGCAATACTCAGGCTTTGGAAAAAGTCGGTGCCCGACATTCCCGCATTTATCATATGTGCAATTCTCTTTTTACTCTCTGCCTTCGGAGAGTACATTCCCGTAATCGGTGCATATATTTCACCCGTATGGCTGGTGCTGATTGCGGCAGTTGCCGGCATTATAATACAAAGCATCCGTGCCTCGGAAAAGAAAAACGGAGGTGACGGAAAATGATTTTACTTCAGTTATTCTTTGAATTCTTCAAGGTAGGTCTTTTCTCGGTGGGCGGCGGTCTTGCGACAATCCCCTTCCTCTATGACCTTGCCTCACGTCATCCCGAATGGTATACGGCAAGTGACGTTGCCGATATGATTGCCATATCCGAATCAACCCCGGGTCCAATCGGTGTCAATATGGCAACCTATGCGGGCTATCAGACGGCAGGAATTTTCGGCGGTGCTATTGCAACCTTGGGGCTTATTGCTCCTGCAATTATTGTGATTTTCATTGTCGCAAAGGTACTTAATGCCTTCAAGGACAACAAGTATGTGCAAAGTGCTTTTTACGGTCTCAGACCTGCTTCGGTGGGACTTATCCTTGCCGCACTCTACGGCGTTGTCAAGATTGCACTTATCAACATTGATGCACGCACAATCGGCGGATTTTTCAATTACAAGGGGATAATACTTGCCGTGTGTCTGTATGTAATTCAAAAGGTTTTCCCGAAGCTCCACCCGATTGCCCTAATCGGCATTGCGGCGGTGGTGGGGATAGTGTTTAAGTTCTGACTATCCCTCATATTTTGCGTAAACGCAAAACAGCCTTCCTTTACACAAGGGAGGCGAAAACAAACAATCGTAGGGGTCGATGCCCACATCGACCCGCAAAAGCGAAACCCGTGCCAAAAGCACGGGTTATTTTCTATTTAAGCCCTCCTCCGAGAGGAAGGTGGCACGGCAACGCCGTGACGGAAGGAGCCTGCGTTACATAAAAATCATCAAAATTATAATCAAACGTACTCTCCCTCAGTCAGCACAGCTGACAGCTCCCTCTCGGAGGGAGCCTATTTTATGTTCAACCTGCCGAGAATTCATTTTCATTTGGGAGTCTTACAAATTCTTTTACACGCATACCGCTGGCACCGATTTCTTGTAATTCTCTCTTGCTTTGTTTCAGCAACACTTTCTACAATTTCCGAAAACAAAATGCTCTTGTTTTATCTATGTAATTGTTCATTTTTTTAGCCAGAGTATAAAACTTATTATCAATAATATAGCAACAGGTACTACGATAAACCAAAACATCAAAGTATGATTTATCATTAAATACACTGCACCACCTACTATAAACACAAATAAAACCAAGCCACCGCTCAAACTATTACCTCTCCCTTTATTACCGCGTTCACCGCTTGCACACGTCTATCCATTCCTTATACCCGGAACACTGCTCAAGCTCTTCAATAGTCAATTCCACCGCAGAATTTGAGCTTCCGCAGGCAGGATACATAATTTCAAAACGCTTCATTGATTCGTCAAGGTAAACGTCAACGCCGTCGTTTATGCCAAAAGGACATACACCGCCTACGGCGTGACCGATTTTTGCTTCACATTCTTCAAATGAGAGCATTGTCGCCTTTTTACCAAAGAACGCCTTGAACTTTGCATTATCCACCTTGCAGTCACCGCTGGTAAGTACAAGCACGCTTCTGTCATCATCAATCTTGAATGACAGGGACTTGCAGATTCTTGCACCCTCACAGCCGAGAGCCGCAGCAGCAAGCTCCACCGTTGCGCTTGACACGTCAAACACCTTTACTCTGTCGCCGAAGCCGTACTTTTCAAGGTGTGCCTTTGCTTTATCAAATGCCATTTTTGTTATGTCCTTTCTTATATTGCAAAATCAATTATTTTTGCCTTGCCTTTAAGATATTCCTTTTCCCTGTCGTGGCAGGAAAGAATAACTATCTGGAAGTCCTTTGAAAGCTCGCAGATAAAATCAAGCATATTGCAAAGTCTGTCACCGTCCATATTTGCAAAAGCATCGTCAAACACAAGTGTCGGATGCTCCTTGTAGAGAAACTCGCAAAGGGCGATACGAAGGCTTATATACGCCGCATCAAGCGTACCTGCGCTGAGGTACCCTGCATCTCTTACCTCAGCCTCACCGCTTTCAAGGAAGGTGAGATTCATTCCGCTGTCGGCATAGAGTGCCTTGTACTTGCCGTCGGTAATCTTTGAAAAGAGACTGCTTGTCTCGGCGGCAATCCTGGGTGCCGCCTCGCTTCTCATATTCTCACTTGCCCTCTCGAGGGTTTCAACAGCAAGGCTGAGTGCCTTATGCTTGTCATTCATTTCCTCGCGCTTTGCAGAAAGTGAAAGAATTTTAGTCTGAATTTCAGAAGGCTTCGGAAGTGTACTTGAAAGCACGGCTGTGCTCTTTTCAAGCTCCCTTTCCTTTACCGCAAGTGCTTCGTTTGCCTGAGTATAAAAGGCAAGCTGCTGAGACACCGTTTTTACATCACGTACTGGAATTCTTTCGTCAAACCTTGCAGAAAGCTCTTTCAGCTCTTCTTCATTTACAGAGCCCGCAAGGGTATTGTATGCCACGAAATCCTCTCTGCACACACCTTTCAGTTCATCGCATTTTCTGAGCCATTCGCCGAGAACGGATATATACTTTTCCGCATCATTTACGTCAAAGCCGCCCTTATTTGCAAGCTCTTCAAGCTTTTTGATGCAGTCGGAAAGATACTTGTCAAGAATATTCTTTGCTTCCACCGCTTCATCGTAGCTCTTTCTTGCATTCTGTTCAACCGTCTTGAAGGACTCACCCTGCACAAGCTTTGACTGAAGCTGTTCTATACTGTCACAGCCGTATTTTTCACATATGGCAGAAAGAGTCTTTGAAAGGCGTGATGATTTTATGTAGAAGAATATTGCAATCGGAATTGTAACTATAAAAACAGTAAGAATAATAGCAAAAAGCTTTGCATTTTTCTTTGCGGCAACAGTATCCTTTATTTTCTTTGATAAATCCTCAGCCGTACGTTTTTCCTCTGTCAGAATGTCAGATATTCTCTTAAGGGATTCATCCGCATACACCGAATCAAGGCTTTCCTTTGCCCTCTCAAGGTTCACAACGGCATCTTCACATTTCTTTTTTGCATCTGCCAGGGAATCTGTTGCCTCTTTTAATTCTTTTTCAAAGGCATTATCGGGAACAAAGGAATCGTTCTGCAGCTTTTTATAAAACGCTTCAAATTCATCCCTTGACTTTTCGAGCTTTTTCTTAGCCTCGTCAAGCTGCAAAAGCTTACACCTTGCATCATAGTATTCAAGGTTCTGTCTTTCGGCTTCGAGAATTTCCTTTTTCTCCTTATTATATGCAATTTTCTTTTGTATTTCGGAAAGCTGGTATTCAGCCGTCAGAAGCTCCTTATGACCGTCCTGCCACTTATCCCTCTCGGCTATAAGTGCTTCAAGTTCCTTATCGGTTTCGTATATTTCACCGCTTCTGCCTGCCTTGCCGAGATAGAATTTTTTCAGCTCCTCAAGCTTTTTAAGTGCCTTTCGGCTGTCCACCGACTCATCGGCGGAATAAACCATATTGCGTATTGCTTCGTCAAGCTCACCCTCATCCGAAAAAGCCGTCTCTCTCTGACCTATAAATGCGGTTTTCCTGTAAGCATTTTCATTTATGCCAAAGAAATAATCTCCAGCATTTTCACCCGTTACGGGCATTTCATTCTCGTCGAGAAGTGTATTCTGGCTTCTTGATGCGGTTTTACGCACGGCCGTATATACTTTTCCGTCGGCGGCGATGAAGGTCATTTCACCCGAGCATTCATATCCGCTCCAGGGCATATATTTTTTTTTCTGATTTTCGGAAACATCCTGCTTTTTGGTTGCATCAAAGCCGTAAAGCATATACTTTATAAAGGTTGCAATACTGCTCTTGCCCGCCTCGTTTTTACCCGAGATAACGGTTATCTTATCGTCAAGACCGATGCTTACGTCCTCAAGCTTGCCGAATGATGTGATATTGAGGTTCTTTATCCTCATCTTTATTCCTCCGTATGGGTTGTGTAAGGCTTTTCAAAAATATCCTCAAGGTCTATATCAAAGCCTGCTTTTCTTGCCTTTTCAGCCTTTTCGTCGGCAGTTTCCTTCTTTATTTTCTGTCCCTGCTTTTCAAGAAGCACCGTTGCTTCTTCAGCCGTTTTTATTCCGTCGTTATGCCAGGTTTCAAGTATCTTTGACATATACGGAATTGACGGCTTTGAAATAAGGGTTATGGTTCTTTCATAGGCGACCGAGAGAAGCTCAGAGCTTATCTTCCAATCCCTTTCCCATTTTTCAATCAAGGTCTTTTCACTCTTTGTGAATGCCCTCTCACCTGCACCGATTACACGTCTTACCTCATTTTCAAAGGTTTTGTAATCCTCCTGTGCCTTGAAATAGCATTCCAGCTCTTTATATGTAACCACGCCGTCATTGTGAATTCCCTCGGCGGTTTTCTTGATATATGTCATTTGCGTTTTTCCGAGAGAAGCACAGTGGGCGATAATACCGATTATAACGTCGCTCTGCATACCCAAGTTATCATATAGATAAAGAAGCTGTGCCTGCTTTGAAGCATTGGGAAGCTCGCCGAGGGTGGCAACGGCAAATTCAACTATCTGCTTGAATTCACCGTCATTTTCCACAGCAGATGCAACATCCAGCGTGGAGTATGAAGGCTCCTTGTTTTCTGCAGGTACTTCCTTTGGAGCCTTTTCCTTTTCGGAGGCGACGGCTTTAACCGTAATTTTACCGTCATTCTCGGTAATAATTCCCGTGCCTCTCCAGAAGCAAAGGGCTGAATTTATCATTTCGACACTTTCACCAAGGTCTTCTGCAGCACTGCGGACATCAAACTCGCTGCCCTTGGCAAATATATACATTATAAGCCGAAGTTCTGCTTTTTTTGCGTTATTCATAAATTTCAGAACGTCCTTAGGCATTACAAAAACGCCGTCAACGCCGCTGTTGGAATACATTTTTTCACCTCTTTTTTCTACATTCCCCGCTGTCTTATATATCCATAATAATGGGAAGAATCATAGGCTTACGCTTTGTGATGGAATAGATATAGTTTGTCAGAACATCCTTGACCTTGCCCTTGATAAGGTTATATTCGGTCATACCGTCCCAGAGGCATCTTTCGAGCACTTCCTCTGCCTTCTTGCGAAGACCCTCCATAAGCTCTTCCGATTCCTTTACGTATACAAAGCCGCGGGATACAATATCGGGACCCGATACAAGATTCATAGTATCAGCATCCACCGTTGCCACAACAACGATAATGCCGTCCTCAGCAAGGTGGCGTCTGTCTCTGAGGACCACGCTTCCTACGTCACCGACGCCGAGACCGTCGATAAGCACCTTACCCGACTGCACCTTTTCGATGCTTCTGAACACATCCTCGCCGATTTCAATAACCTGACCGATTTCGGCAATCATTGTGTTTTCGTGAGGAATTCCCATATCAACAGCGTGGGAAACATTCTTTGAAAGATGTCTGTATTCGCCGTGAAGGGGCACAAAATATTTAGGCTTTACAAGATGCATAAGAAGTTTCAATTCCTCGGCGCAGGCGTGACCCGAAACGTGAACGTCGGCAACCTCGTCGTTGAGGAGTGTTACGCCCTTCTTGAGTATTTCATTTGTAATCTTTGTTACGTCCTTTTCGTTGCCGGGAATGGTTGAAGCCGAAAGCACAACAAGGTCATCCTTGCCGAGAGTTATATTTGTATGCTCGGCAAACGCCATTCTTGTAAGAGCACTCATAGGCTCGCCCTGTGAGCCTGTTGTTACTATTGTGATTTCCTCGGGCTTATAACGTTTTGCCTCGGAAACGTCGATAATTGTTCCCTCGGGAATTGCCATATAGCCGTACTTTACGGCGGCATTGATGATAGTCACCATACTTCTGCCCGAAAGCACAACCTTTCTGCCGCACTTATGGGAGTAGTCGATAATCTGCTGAACACGGTGAACATTTGACGAGAAGGTGGCTATGACAATACGCTTATCCGTATTTGTCATAAATATTTCGCGAAGAGACTTTCCGACCGTCATTTCAGACTTTGTATAGCCGGGTCTTTCTGCGTTGGTTGACTCCATAAACAGGCAGAGTACTCCCTCTTTGCCAAGCTCGCCAAAGCGTGCAAGATCCATAGGCTCGCCCTGAATGGGTGTTAGGTCAATCTTGAAGTCACCCGAGAAGAGAAGTGTTCCTGCGTCTGTTGTAATTGCAAGGGCACAGGCATCGGCAATAGAATGGTTTACGTGGATAAATTCAACCGTGAATTTACCTAAGGTTATTTTATCGCCTGCATTTACCTGATTGAGAGAACAGGAGGAAACAAGTCCGTGCTCCTCAAGCTTTGATTCCACAATGCCGAGGGACAGAAGTGTGCCGAAAACGGGCGCATTTACCATTCTGAGCACATAGGGAAGCGCACCGATATGGTCCTCGTGACCGTGGGTTATAACGAAGCCACGCATTTTGTCGGCATTTTCTTCAAGATAGGTAATATCGGGAATTACAAGGTCAACGCCGGGCATACTTTCATCGGGAAAGCCGATGCCGCAGTCAACGGCGATAATGTCGCCCTCATACTCCACAAGGGTCATATTTTTGCCCACTTCACCCAAACCGCCTAAGGGAATTACCTTGAACTTAGACAGCTTTTTCATTTTCTGTTCCTTGGGCTTCCGGTTATTTTTGTTCTTATAATTGATATAGTTATTGTTTGTTTTTGCCATATTTGTGTCCTTTCTTCAGTAATATCTATTTTTCGCAAGGTCTTTTGGAGCCGTTGCGTTGTGTACAAGGTTATAAGGGTATTTTTGCCATATTTTTTTATGTTATCCGAAAGTAAGAGTTTTTTATTTCATTATTTGTCTTTAGGGTGCTTAAAAGGAGAGAAACTGCGTATTGGTGTTTTAAGTAGACGGCGGTCGGGACAGCCCGACGGCATATTCACAGTATATTTTTGCAATAAAACGAATTTTCGGTGTCGCTTAACAAATTTTTGGTTAA
>CAZTNR010000076.1:0-10317 GCA_964614955.1 uncultured Oscillospiraceae bacterium
TGGTGCCTCCGGTCGGAATTGAACCAACGACACGAGGATTTTCAGTCCTCTGCTCTACCAACTGAGCTACAGAGGCAGGCACCGCTGACACGTTCCGTCAGCGTTTAGTATTATAACACAGCAAATTCTGTTTGTCAATACCTATTTTCAATTTTTTTGAAAAAATTTTATTTATGCCGAAAATGACGTAAAATCAGGCTTTTTCAAGCATTATTTCTCTGATTTTTTCTATCTTTTCCTTCGAGATGCCGAATTCAACAAGAAACTTTGTCATTCTTTCTTTCCAGTTTTTTCCGTAGCCTTTAAGAGTATTTATCATAGAAGTAAACTCTTTTTCGTCACGGTTTTTGACATTTCCCAGCCCCGAAAGGGTTGTCAGCTCAAAATTCTTCATCAGATTCTCTTCATCAAGACCGAGAATTGCTTCTATTGTAAAGGCAATACATCCCGTTCTGTCTGCGCCGCCCCAGCAATGAAAATACAAAGGATAGTTGTTTCTGTCAGCAAGAGCATCAAACACGGTTTTCAGCTGCTCGCGGTTTTCTTCCTTTATATATTCTTCATATGCGCAAAGGCGTACCTGAACAAAATTTAAATCGTCGCCTATAACGGATTTTGCAGAAAACCCAACCGCTTCGCCTCTTAAATCTATGTCGCACTTTATTCCGAGAAGGTCGTGCATGGTTTTTCTTCCGGCATCCGAAAGGTTCATATGCATATCAAGCTCGGCGCCTCTGTACATAAGACCCTGCTTTATCCTGCAGCCGTCTTCGGTAACAAAACCGCCTATATCCCTGACGTTTGATGTGCCGTCAAAATACATAAATCTCGGTGCGGCATCCTCGGTTGAAAAGGTAAATACTTCACTTTCTTCCCTCGGATTTTTCACTCTCCAATAGTAGGTTGTGCCGATTTCAAGGTTATATACATCGCACTTATTTCTGCCGATTTCGGATATAAAAATCTCGAAAAAATCCTCACTCTTTGAAATTTCAAGCGTCGATGTCAGTGCATCCTTTGCCTCCCAGCGAAATGACACGGGTACGGGACGGGATTTGTCACAGTATTCGCCGAACTGCCATCTGAAGCTGTCAAGGTCAAGCTCGCCCGTGAGATACTTTCTGCCCTCTCTTATAAATTCTTTCTGTATGGAAGTCTGCAAGGATATACATACACCGTTACAAGGTTTTTTAAGTTCTATCATTCTATCTCCTTAAACCTGACAATTCTCAGAAAAATACTTCATCTTACCGCTTTTGACCTTTTTTACAAAATCAAGCTCGCTTTCAACCGGCTCCTGCGACTCCATTCCCGCAAGTCTGTCAAGACGGGAGGCAATATGGTTGTCGGAGCCTGCAAATTCTCTTAAATCATATTTTTCGGCATAGAGCTTTGCCATTTTGTTTTCAAATGAGCTTCTGCAGGCATTTACAACCTCAACGCCGTGAATACATCTTGGAAAGAGTCGGATATGGTCAATATAGCTTGCTTCTCTGAAGGGATGCGCCTGGATAACAAGAGCTCCGTTATCCATAAAAAACTTAAGCTGGTCGGACTTTTTCATATCCAAGATTTCAGGATGGGACAAATACCATTCCTTATCAAGACCGTATATAAGAAAATCCGTTCCGCCGTATGAGCTTTCCACGCCAAAAAACACCTTTATACCGATTTCTTGCTCCAATTTCTTGGCTTCCTCGTAATCGGAGCAGTAGAAATTTATGATTTCCTCGTAGGTGTACGGTTTGCTTCTGTCAAAGCCGATATTTCCGTCAATAAAATGATTGGTTATAAAAATGCCGTCATATCCCTTTGACTTATAGAATTCCATATGCTCTCTTGCCGTGGCACCGCTGCAGGCACTCACGGGTGAAGTATGCAGATGTGTTTCGTATTTATACAAATTAACCGCCTCTTTTGTAAAATTCAATCATATTATATCAAATAACGCTCCTATTTTCAATACTGTTATTGACTTTTTCCTTATTAAATATTATAATTTCCTCATAATCCATTACAAGTATCCCAGAGGTGATTTTATGACAAGTGTTGAAAAGCTCGACAAAAATATGGTGTTTGACACGAAAATAGAAAGAGAAGGACTCGTTTTCAAAAGTATTGAGAATAAACCCTTCAGGGTTTACGGCGTTTTCAAGGACGAAGCTCCGGATTTAAAAACAAACATATGGACAAGAATGCCCAACGACATTGCAAAGGATATAAGCATTCACGTTCACAACATTTCAAGGCAGACAGCAGGCGGCAGAATCAGATTTAAGACCGACAGCCCCTACATTGCTCTGAGCGTAAAGAATCTTCCCCGTCCTCCTATGCCTCAGCTTACACTTGTTGCCCAGGTGGGCTTTGACCTTTACATCGGAAACGAATACTACAACTCCTTTGTTCCTCCGTCAAATATCACGGTAGGCTATGAATCGGTAGTAGACTTCCCCACAAGCGAAATGAGAGAAATCACCCTCAACTTCCCCCTTTACTACGGTGTTGAAGATGTATTTGTGGGCATCAAGGAAGGCTCAAAGTTAGAAAGTGCTTCAGACTATCTCGACATTCCAAAAATCGTATACTACGGCTCGTCAATAACACAGGGTGGCTGTGCAAACAGACCCGGCAACACATATGAATCAATAATCGCAAGAGAAACAAATGTTGACTTTGTTGCCCTCGGCTTTGGCGGCGGTGCAAAGGGTGAGCCCTCTATGGCAGAATACATAGCTTCTCTTGATATGTCCCTCTTTGTTCTCGACTACGATCACAATGCACCCAATCCCGAATACCTTGACGAAACCCACGAAAGCTTCTTTAAAATAGTAAGAAAGGCTCATCCCTCTCTTCCCATACTTATGCTCTCACGTCCCGTTTACTATCCCAAGCCCGAGGAAATCGTAAGACGTGACATAGTAAAGAAGACCTACGAAAACGCAGTAGCCGCAGGTGACAAAAACGTATACTTCATCGACGGCACAACGCTTCTTGAGGAATGCAAGAATAACGGTACCGTTGACGGCATTCACCCCACAGACTACGGCTTCCACTGTATGGCAAAAAAGATTCTTCCCATAATCAAGCGTGTTTTAGGTTTATAATGATGCAAAAGGAACTGCTTTTTATTGCAGTTCCTTCTTTTTCCCTATTCTCTGTATAAAACCTATAATCTGTCCCGAAAGAACAACTGTGAGAAGCGAGTAAATAATCCTCGTAAGCGGAATATATGTAAGAGAAAGACCGAGAATTGTAAGGTCGCTAATTATATAAACCCACTCTATTTTAAGTCCTGTCACATGGGATATGCTCATAGCAAGAGCATCGTCGCCGCAGACAGCACCGCCAAAGCGGATGGATATTCCCGTTCCTACACCCACAAATACCGCACCCAGTATTGCTGCCACAAGGGGAAATTCGTAAAGATCGGGGTATATGTGCGGAAAACACTCGAAAATGCGGTAGAAAACCGAGAAGCTGCCTGCCGCCACAGCCGAGTATATTATAAATTCCCTGCCGAGAAGCCTCCAGCCGACAAGGTAACAGATAACGCTTACGACAAAATTTGTAATTGACGGCGAAATCTTAAACCAATAATCAAGAAGAAGATTAAGACCCAAGGCGCCGCCCTCGGTAACTCCCGACAGCGAATGGACATTATAAAGCCCAAAGGCTAAAAATGCACTGCTCAGAACGAGAACAACGCAGGATTTGATTTTTATATTTTTAAACATTTTCCCCGTCCTTTCCTTTGGGTAGAAATAATGCAGAACGCCGTTCTCTGACGTTCTGCTTCTTTTTTATTTATACTGAAGATTATACATATATTCCTGCATATCAACAACCGTATTCGTCTCTCTTGACAGCTCTGCGGCAAAGCACATAAGGTAGCTCATACTGGAAACGCCGATGTCCGAAATTGAGTTGGAAGGATTATCGTTTGCGATATATTCGTAGAGGTCTGCCATAATTCCGAGGTCGCCGCCGCCGTGACCGCCTGCGATTGTCTGGTCATATTCCTCCTCGGGATTATATATGATTGTTGTCCTTCTTGTTTCAAAGGAATAAAATTCGAGAGTGTTCTTTTCCATATCGGCTCGAAGCTCTCCCTTTGTTCCCATAAATGTTGAAACTCTTCCGCCCTTATTGAATGCGGACATTGTAAGTGTTGCCTGAATATCGTTACCAAAGGTAAAGCTTACAATCTGATGGTCAACAACATCGTTATCACACTTATATACGCATCTTCCGTAGGGACTTGTCTTGAGCACCTCATCAACTTCTTCGGGCGTGGGGTCAAAGTGACCTGCAACTACCGCCTTGAAGTGCTGAACCTCTGCTGTGGGAAGCTTATAGAGTGCGGGTGCGTAATAGTAGCAGGTATCCTTATGAGGACATCCGTCAAGGCATCTGGCAGGTGCGCCCTCGGGTGCATTTTCTTCCTTGAAGTAGCTGCGTGTACCGAAGGAATGTACCTTTGTGCAGTATTCATCAACAAACCACTGAAGAAGGTCTGTATCGTGACAGCACTTTGCGAGAATCATAGGAGCCGCTTCGTCTGTTTTTCTCCAGGGACCTCTTACATAGCTATGGCTCATATGAACATTGCCGACACCCTCTGTGTGGCTGATATTCATAAGCTTACCGAGATAACCCTCATCGATAAAGTTCTTTATTGCCTTATAGAAAGGAGTATATCTGAGAACGTGGCACACAAGCACCTTAACACCCTTTGCAATTGCCGCATCTGCGATATCAAAGCACTCCTTGGGGTCGGGCGAGATAGGCTTTTCGAGAAGAAGGTCATAGCCCTTATCAATCGCCATCATTGCAGGCTCAAAATGCATCTTGTCCTGAGTACAGATCATTACGATATCTGCCAATTTGGGCTGAGAAAGAAGCTTCTTATAATCATCATATACGCCTTCAGCGGGGACTTTATATTTATCAATAAAATACTGTCTCTTTTCGGGAAGAGGATCTGCAATTGCAACAAGCTTGAATTTTTTAGGATTATCATCAAGATAGTTCATATAGCAGCTGCCTCTGTCGCCGCAGCCGACAAGGGCAAGTTTAAGTTGTTTCATAGCCTTTTTCTCCTTTGCCTAGGAACAAATTCGGTTTATTGTATCATACTTTTCGGGGATTGTCAATTGATTAACGGAAATTAATATGTTTTTGCTTATGGAATTTTGGGGACGAAAAGAATATCCCAACAGTTTTTGCTGTTGGGATTTGTTGTGTTACCAGTTTTTATCTTCGTAAGGTGTGCTTTCAACGCCCGCGCTTTGGAGCTTTTCAACCATTTTATCAAGCTTGCCTTGCCACATCTTCTTGAACCATTCAGTATGACCGAACCATTTTACAAGAGAGGGGCTTATTGCGTAGTATGTATGAATAAATGCTCTGCCGTACCAAGTGGAAGCAAGGGTGTTGTCACGGTATCTGCGAAGTGTCCAAACCTGCGGACAGTCGTATGAGCCGTAAACCGCTGTTGCGACATAACAACCACCTCCACCAGTAGAACTTGAACTGCTTGCTGGTGCACCGCCTCTTTGTGCATCTGGATATTTTTCAAGAATCATTTTTGCGATTTCCGAATCTGTTTTTGCATTAAATAAAGCAACGCCATTTTCGTTTTCAATATCTACTTTTGCTCCATTATCAAGCAAAAGTTTTGCTATTTCCCTAGCGTCATCTAATTTTTCAATTTCAATTTTATTTGAAGCTATATACCAAAGCGGAGTCACTCCGCTATAAGATTTAGCATTAACATCAGCTCCAAACTCTAAAAGCATTTTTACACAATCAACATCACATTTTGAAACAGCAAGGGCTAAAACAGTTTTGCTATTTTTAGCACCACTTAAATGCCAAAGCTGTTTTCCAATACAATAGTCAATGTTTTCTTTTAAAATCTCGTCAAATTCAACATCCTCCTGTGCACTCAACGCATTTAACAAGCACTCATATGCAAGATCAGAATTGTTAAGAAAATGTGTGTTCAATAAAGCTATAGCTTTAAGAATATACAGAGCCTTTGTTGGGGCAAGAGATATACAATCCTCTATAAGGTCATAAATCAGTATGTTGTTAACATTTTCATTTTTAAAGCCTTCCTTGATTTCAACAGACGGCTCTCTCATAAGATCCTTAAGCTGTTCAATCTTATCAACTCTTAGTTTCTCAAACTTTTGCCACAATTCTGAAACGAATTTTCTTTCTTCGTCAGTTAACCCTCTATCATAATAATATCCTGACCCCGAACTATATGTCTCAAATTTGTAGCAACAAGAGTTATTCAATTTGCACATATAAAACATAGCATTTTCACAAATAGTTATAACCAAACTAGGTTTCCTGCAAAATTGCAATGCAGTATAGTAAACATTTAGTACCCCATACATATTTTCTTTAAATGTTTTATATGCATATATCGTTTTATCACTTTTTTCAGGTCCATATTGTTTTTTTATCAAATCACATGCATCTACACAGCGATTATTTATTATCAATGTCGCGTTTGTCCATATTTCATTTTCCATTTCGTCTTCAAAAATGGAAGAGTTTAAAAACACATTGGTACCATTAAATATATTGTTTATGCTTTTGCTAAATCTTTGAGCTTTTTCCACCTCTGTCATAGGAATATCAGTATAATTTATTGGTCTAACTTTTTGGAAAAATTCCCGAAGCGATTTGATAACATTTTTTACATCATCAACATTTTGCGAAGATGGAAACTGTGCATAATGAGACATAGCATTAGAAAAAACTTCATCTACAACGCCTTTTAATTTTTCAAACGCATGAGACCACACCAGCTTTTCAATGTCAGAAGTAATTATGCTATCATCTTTGATCTCATTTACATTATTTATAAAAATCTTTATTTTTTCAAGTTCTTGCCCAAATTGTAATATGTCTTCTCCTCGCTTAAAATTTTTTCCATTATCTGCGACAAGATCAATAATCGCATTTGAAAGACAAACGGCTTGGCTGCAAATTTGATTACAAAAGTCTTTTTTCTCTTTGTCTGTTTCACAGTAATTCAATACTTGAGACCAGCATTCGACACACTCTGCAAATCGTGTGTTTGCTAGTGTTGATTGCCAACCAGCAGCTACACCTTTTATGTACCAAGCTTCTGCACAATTAGGGGTGATTTCAAGAATTTTGTTTGCATAGGTTTCTGCTTCTTTGTTGTTTCCTGCTTTTTCGGCATTTCGCGCAACTTCCAAATAGTTTTCTATCATTGGTGTTGAATCCACTTCAACCAACAATTTCTTGGCTTCATCCGCAGAATATTTCATTCCACAAGCTTCACAGACAAAAACGCCATCCTCTTTTTTCATTTGTGTGCTTCCGCACATTTCGCAAGTTAATTGTTTCATTTTCTTTTCTCCTTATAATTTATAATTTTTCTTGTCCTATGGTTGTAATTAAATATCTAATTTCGCCAATATCTGATTTGGAAGTTTCAATAATATATCCTTTTTCAAGTGCTTTTTGAATAAGTTCTTCTGTAATGCCGCTAATTCTTAACAATCTGTTTTTTGTTATTGGTTCCCCAAAACTGAACATCACTAACAATTTATAAAATTCATCCATTTTTTACCTCTCCTCGTAGAAATCACATTTTGCCGCACTTCTGCATCTTTCATAATATAACGAACACTGTGGATTAGTACAAATCCTTTTTGCACCAATTCCTTCTGCAAAAATACAATATGATGGATGTCTGCGATTGCCATCTGATTTTAGTGTTTCAATATGCGAAGGTACTCCTTGCATATCTCTTACCCTTGCCATATATATTCCTCCTCACTTCAACAACTTACATTTCCTATTTCTCTCCTCCAAAAGAAGTTCAACATCTTTTGAGAGGGTAATTTTGTCACCGCTTGTTTTGAGTTCTTCAACCTTTTCTTTTATCTTATTTTCCAAATCAAAAAGCTGTTCACTACTCATAGGGTCACTGAAGCGGATTTTCTCTGCAAGAGCTTCAAGTGCCTTTTTTGTTTCTGCATCTGTTTCCCTTTGTGCTGTCATTTCAACATCAATCTGCAATTCCTTGATATAGAAAACCTTTTGCTTTACCTTTTCTTCAACCTTGTTAATTTCCTTTGTTCCAACCTCTGTTGAAATAAGGCAAATAAGTGAAACGCCGATAATCAAAGCATTTACTATTACCGCAATCCAAGAGGGGATATTTGGGAAAGCCATAAAAATCACAAAAGCAACAAGCTGAATTACAAGGTAAACAAGACCAACATGAATTAAAGGAATACCCAGGAATTTGCTTTTAAGCTCCTTGCCTTTTCCAAAAGCAATCTTCCAAACAAAGGGCTGAATTACAAAAGCGACTGCGGAAAAAGTATATGTTATCCAAAATGTTGCTGTTTTATCTGTGGGAACTGCAAATGCAATAACATTCATCAATACAAATACAATCCCCAAAATAATATGTGCAAAGGGTGTATTCTTTTTCATTTCCTATACCTCCCTCTTAGTTCCGCACTTGGGGCAGAACTTTCCTTGCTTTGTAAACTTGAAACCGCAGTTTGTACAGGTGTCACTTGGCGAGAGGGCTGTTCCGCAATTATCACAGAACAATGCTCCTTGTGTTATCTCTGCACCACATTCTTCACAGAATTTGTTTGCGGTCTGCGGCTCGGCTGTAACACCGGTAAAAGCATTATTGACAGCACCGCCAACCATACCGCCGACAGTTCCCCCAATACCACTCATCACTCCAAGACCTATTCCCATATTTGTAAATTCGCCAACACCTTCATTCTGTGCCGCTTGTTCTGCAACATCAAAGCCTCGTTCTTGCTGATATGTGTAGCCCTCTTGTTTTCTCTTTTGGGCGATAGCTTGGGATTCAATAACCATCTTTTGTGCTTCAGTCTGCTGTTCTATGATACCAACCTTTTGCTGAAGCTGTGCTTCTGCTATATCTGCATACTGTCTGAAATGCAGTTCCTTGAACTTTTCATACTGTGGGTCGCCATCTGGTTTTACGATGGTTGTAACAAAGAAGCGATTAAGTTTTATGCCATATTCTTCAAAGTCACCCAAAAGCTTTGATTTGATACTGTCTGAAAACTCTTCAAGGGCCTCATCAATTTCAAAGATATTTATTGCACTCTGCTTCATTGTCTGTGCAATATAGGTTTTGACTCTTGTCATAAGAAAGGCTCTGAAATATGTTACAAGCTGTTCTCTGCCAAGCACAGCTTCTGTTCCCACAAGTTTTATAAGGAGCTTTCTTGAATCAGAAACGCTAAGAGCCATTTCACCGGAGGCACCTATCGAGAGGGGAAATTTATATGTAGGTTCAATATACTGAACTTTGCTATCGGTTCCCCAACGAATTGCCATCTGCTCGGTTTTATTGATGAAGTAGACTTCACAATGAAACGCCGATTCGCCACCAGTAGGAATATTAATGAATTTGCTGATAAGCGGAATATTCTGCGTTTCAAGCGTGTGTCTACCAGCACCAAACAAATCAAGAGCTTGACCGTTCATAAAGAATATCGCTTCTTGTGATTCGTGAACTATAAGCTGACTTGTTGTGTTGAAATCCTCACAAGGATGTTTCCATACAAACGTGCTGTTGTCACCCTCGTATTTGATTACCTCAGAAATGTTCGACATTTTACCACTCCCTACGACAATTTTTATATAATTATAACATATGCACTATATTTTTGCAACTATTTTTTGATTATTTTATTAGTTGCATATTTGCTTATAGTCTTAATTGTAATTATCAGTTAAAATTTAATTACAAGGAGGCGAACTATTATGGATTTCATAATAAAAAAACCTACAAGCTCAAACAGAACTATAAGAATGCCAGATTCGCTCATTGATACACTTGGGAAAATAGCAACAGAACAAGGCATATCTTTCAATCAGCTAGTAGTTCAATGCTGCGAATTTGCGCTTGAACATCTTAAATCAAATGATGACAGTAAAGCCGGTACAGAATAATACTCTGTACCGGCTTTTACTCCATAATAAAAGCACCCACATTTCTGTGAGTGCTTGATTTTCACTGTTTTAACTTTTCTTCAACTTCTTCCCTCTTACTTTTTACCTATTACCTCCCAAAAAATCCTGCCATTTAGTGAAAAGTTAAAAAGTAAAAATCCCACACTCTCGTGTGGGATTTTTTGGAGGCGCCACCCAGATTTGAACTGGGGGTGAAGGTGTTGCAGACCTCTGCCTTACCGCTTGGCTATGGCGCCGTATGGAGCGGATTACGGGGCTCGAACCCGCCACCTCGACCTTGGCAAGGTCGCG
>CAZTNR010000077.1:0-10296 GCA_964614955.1 uncultured Oscillospiraceae bacterium
TCAACATATTTTATCACCGCTTTTATTATATCATATTTATGCACAAAAGTCCACCTTTTGGTGGACTTTTGCGACAGTCTGAAGAGCCGACAGCAAAATGCTGTCGGCTCTTTTCATTCGCTTACGATTTTTGTTTTGTAAAAGATCTTGTCAGCAAGGTCATACTCGGATTCCCAATAGTACCAGTTTTCCTGAGACAATACGTGGATTTCCGTAGCACCCTCAATCTCGGGGGTTTTTCCGTCGGTGCTGTAGGCTACACCCTTTGAATAGTCATAGGATTCCTGCTTTGAGAAAAGAATGTAATTATCCTTCTTTATAATTACAGTATATCCCTCATTTTCAAAAAGGCTATTTATGGATGTACACAAAGTCACATACCTTTCGTCATCTGTACCGTCTTCAAAATCCGCGAAAAACTCGTTATACATTTCAAGTGAATCGCTTTCGGACGAAAGCACAAGAGTGCTCTTTTCATATGCCGACAATGTCTCGACAATGCTCTGCATCACGGCATCATTTTCTTCAAAGGATGCTACAACCTCGTCCTTGGATACGGGAATAAATCCGCCGTAAACTACGCCGAGAACAATAACCGCTGCCACTGCTGCCGCAAATAAGCCGCACACAATTCCTTTTGTTACTTTATTTTTCTTTGTCATATTCCTTACCACTCATCATAGTATTCGTCATCAAAGGACTCGGTATAGAAGCCGAAGTTATACTGGTCATTGAGGATGTCATAGCTCGCCCAGTCATATGTCCAGCCGAAAATCACTTCAAAGAAGTCCGCACTTACATATGTTACGCCGTTTTCCAGAACAATGCTTCCGACCTCAAACTCGTATCCGTCAACATTTGCCTTGGTTGTACCTACCGCAAAGGCAAGCTTTTCCATATCATCAAAATACTCGCTTGTTACGGTTATATTCCCGTTTTCATATGCAATATTCACATTTCCGTTATACGCATTTTCAAGAACGGCTCTGAAGGGAATCAGGTGTTCACCGTCAACTACGGGAACGTATTCTGTATATGTATCAACATAGAAATAAGGATATTCCTGTTCGTATTCCGTAAAGCTGTCCTCTTCGTAGTAAGCATCCTCTTCGGGCTCTGCACTGAACAGCTGTGCAAGGTCAATGCTGTTATCATCGGTAAGAGCAGGAATCGATACCTCTGTTGTTCCCACGTTGAAAAGTCTGCCGTTACTCTCAACGCTGAATTTGAAAACGAGTTCATTTTTAAAAATCCATTCTTCGCCTGTGGAAAGCTCATAAAAGTCACCGATATTCATTTCTAAATCGCAGTATTCCTTTACGCTTCCGTCCTCATAATATTCTATAACATAACCGCCTTCGCCCAGCATCGTTATACCGCTGTCGGCAAAACAGATATTCTGCTGTTCGTACTCTTCCGCTGTCGGAATAAGCTTTTTCACAGCCTGCGACATTATATAAGTCATTAAATCCATAAGCTTCAGATAATCGCCGTTATCAAGCTTCATTGTAAAGTCCTTGCCGTCAGAGGTGATTTCTGCATTTTCTTCATAGAATTTCACTATCTCTGCATTCACTCCGTCAACAAAGTCTTTATTGAGAAACATTTTAATTATAGCTACGGTCATAAGCTTTGTCTGCTCGTCAAGTCCCGAGAAGAGATCAATATATGTATACTTTGTGGAAACAGGTGAAGAAATTACAACCCTACACTCAGGATTCATTACATCCGAAACGTCCATATCAAGCCACAGTCCGACCTTCATATCAGCCGATACTCCAAGGTTCTGATTGACGTAGGCAGAATAATCGTAATCCGCTTGCATCGAAAGCTTGATTTTATTATAATCCTCGCTTATATCTGCCTTCACGGTTGCACTTCCCGAAAAAGCACAAAGCGATTCAAGCATAGCTGCAATATCAACCGTATCAAGCGGTCCTGCTTTAAGCTTTTGTCCCACAAGAGCTTCAATAGCAGAAATTACCTCCTGTGCGTTTTCAAACTCCATAGATGCAGTTGCCGTTCCTGTATAATTAAGCATAGGATTCTTCAGAACGTCAGGCACTTGCGCAGCACCCGCACCGATGCTTATAACAACAGTCAGCAGTGCTAAAGCAACAGATAAAGTCTTTCTCATAAAAACCATCCTTTCATTATTTATTCTTCCAAATTAATACTAACACATATTGTTGTTAATGTCAATCAACCTTTGGTTTATTACTGCAAAAAAACTCAGCATCCGACGGAAGCTGAGTTGATTTTCAATTATTCTATCGGCTCGTGCAGAATCTGCTTTGCAACCAGTACCAGTGCCCTCTGCATAAGATCCGCACTTACGGGATTGAGCTTCCAATGGGGTGCATTGGTTTCCAGGTTGAATACACCCTGATAGTTAATATCCACAAGACCCTGATAGAAGTTTTCCCAGTCAATCTTCCCTAAATACGGAAGCTCGTGGCTGTCACCGCCGTGGTTATCGTGAACGTGAAGAATTTTCAGGTATTTACCCATTGTTCTCACCGCATCACCGACGGGATAGTTATTAAAGCAGGCAACGTGACCCGTATCAAGACAGCACTGAAAATGCTCATCGTTTATTGCTTCTGCAAGTTCAACAAGCTTGCCCGGAGTTGCAAGAGAATAGTTGAGCATTGGCATATTTTCAACGCAGATTGTTACGTCATACTTTTTTGCAACCTCTGTAAGGCGTGTGAAATAGTCCACATTAAAATCCCAGGTTTTCTTGATTTTGTCGAGGTGTATATCAAATGTTCCGTACGGCATCATTGGATGGATTGCCCAATATTTACATCCGAGTATGGGGGCTGCTGAAATTGACTTTGACATTTCTTCAAAGCGCTCTTCCCGCTTTTCCTTTGACTCTTCGGGCGGAGGCCAGGTCCAGGGTCCGTGCATCTGATGAATTACAATCCCGTGTTTATCGGCATAGCCTTTTATTGTTTTCAGTCTTTCAACAAATTCTTCTTCCGAGCAGTGATAAATGCTGTCATCCGTATTTGCCATCTGAAAGTCGCCGCAGTCATAGCCGTATTTTTTAAGTCTCTCGTATGAGCCTTCATCCTGTCCGCAGGAGTTTCCGAGTCTTAATTTCATATTTGCTTATCTTTCCTTTATTCGTCGTAGTGTATTATTTGCTTTGCAATCTTTACAAGTAATTTTGCCATTTCATCATAGAGCTCTTCATTTAATTTCCAAGAAGGCGACGTTTCAAGGTTGAACACTCCGTTATAGCCAACGTCTTTCAAGCCTTCGTAAAAGCTTTCCCAATCGGCAGTGCCGAAATAAGGCAGGTCGTGGCTGTCCCGTCCAAAGCGGTTATCGTGTACGTGAAGAACCTTCAAGTCTTTGCCGAGTATCCTTACGGCATCGCCGAGGTTTCTTGTATCAAAGCAATTTACGTGACCTGTGTCAAGGCACGCCTTGAAGTGGTCATCATTCATATCATCGATGAACTTCTTTATTTTATCAACCTCAGCAAGAGAGAATCTTGGGTGAGGCATATTTTCAAAGCAGATTGTAACGTCATATTCCTTTGCAGTCTCAAGAAGCTCTGAATAGAATTCGAAGTTTCTCTTATAGGTTTCCTCCTCCATACCCTTGAGAGTATCATCGGAGGTATAGGGGAAAATAGGGTGAATCACCCAGTTTTTACAACCAAGATAGGGACACGCGGAGATTGACTTTTTTCTTGTCTCCATAAGGTACTTCAGCTTTTCGGGAGTAAAATCAAGTCCCAGCTGACTGTCATATTTATCCCAAGGGCCGTGCATCTGATGAATCTCTATGCCGTATTCATCAGCCCACGCCTTTTCTTTTTTGAGCTGTGCTTCAAATTCGTACTTTGTGCTTGTAAACCAGAAGCCTTCGGTATGTGCCATCTGGAAATCCGCACACTGATAGCCGTATTCAACCAACTTCTTATAAGCTTTTTCACTACCGCCTATACCCGAACCGAGTCTTAATTTCATTGCCGTCATCCTCTACCATTATTGTCATTTGATATTTTAGCACTATAAATGTTTGATGTCAACCGAAAAAGGTAATTAACAAAGAAAAAAACAAAAAAGAACGGATTTCTCCGTTCCTTTGGATTATTCTGTTTCGACGTATGAATCGTAAAACTGCTCCTGAAAATGAATGATTTTTTCGATTTCCGAGGCTGTGTATTCCATTCCTTCGGGTGCGGCAACAAGCTTATCCTCAACATCGTTTTTGCGGTAGACTATACCTATGATTTTCACCGTTGTACTGTCGCCCTCTTCAATTCTCTTGTCAATTCCGAGAATATACACATCAAGCTCTTCGCCGTCACCGCCGAAGACATTGGGGATATAACCGTAATTAATGGGATATATAATCTCCGGGTGCTTTGGGTGAGGTGTGCCAATAGGTCTGTCAATTTCAACGGTTACGGTTTTTCCGAGATATGATTTTACAAGGGCAGTTCTCAACACCGACTGTATAAAGCCGTGTTTTCCCGCAAGATATTTTTCACGTCCCGAATCCTCGGGATTCTTTTTTGCAAGTGAAACCTTCAAATCTTCATACTGCTTTGCCACATCGTAGTTTTCATTAAGATAGTTTTTGAAGTTCCTGTAATTTATCCACTCCATACTGTCCTTTTTTACAACGTGGACAAAGTGGGTCTGCACATCCCCCGTGCCGTCATAAAAAGAGCCCTTTGCAAAAAGCAGTTGATTATCCTCGTCTGCTTTCGGTCTGTAATAAAAGCCCATCTCCAAAAGCTTACTCTCACATTTGAGAACTTCCTTAAAATCTTCAACCGCAACTGCAATATCGATAATCGGCTTTGCTTTAATGGATTTTATACTTGTGCTTCCCACGTGGGCTATGTCACATATGACATCCCCGAGAATGCCTTTGAGAATATCGATTGTTTTTTCGGCTTCCGATTCCCACTCTATATTATGGTCATAAAGCGCAACGGTGCCTCGTTTAAGTCCGATCATAAAGTCTTCCTCTTATATTCGTCAAGTATTGTCCTTGCCGCCCATTTATTTGTTTCGGGTGTATAATGTCCGCCGTCGGGAAGAAAAATACCGTTTGTGCGAGTATTTGTATTATAATGAGGTGCATTCTTTACATCAAAGGTGGTTATGTTTTCGTTATCACGGGCAAGCTCATCAAAGGTTTTATTTATAAAATGCATCGCTTCAACATCTTCACCCGTTACATTCATTTCGCGGCATCTTGTTTCGCTTGCCATTTTATGAAGAATTATCGGCACACGTCTGCCGAGAGACTTATAAAAGCCGTCAAACATTCTGTCATATATGCTTCGAAGCACCTCTTCAAGGTGTGAAACTATAACGTCGGTTTCCTCCTCGCCGCCTCTCCAATGAATACCGAGAATTTCATAATCGCCGTCAAGGCTTTTATCGAGAAGTGAAAATATATGGTTTGTAAAGGGATAGAGAGAAATATCAACAGTACCTAAAGCACCGGGAACAAGCTTTCTTTCTCTTTCGGGATACCACATATATTTTTCGGTTACACCCTCTGCTCCTATGGCAATCTGAACAATATACAAATCTCCTATATCTTCGCCGCCGTCAACATCCTTTTGCCATTCCTTGGCAAGGCAATTGGCAAGGGAATATGTGTCGTCCTGCGCTTCTGCAAGGTTAGTGCCTGCACCGAGATAATTAGACCAAGAAAGCCTTGTTATATCAAAGGACTGGTTATCGCATCTCTGAAGACCATACACATTTTTCAAAGGTTCTTTAATTCTGTCTTCTTCGGTCATAGGTGATGCGTGACCTGTGGCATTAGACTGCCCGAGAAGAATAAATACTGTTTTTTTATTATTCATTCTATTTATAGATTTTATTGAATCTATCCTCCAGATTTCTTGTTCTCGCTTCAAGTATTTCAACATTTGATGACGACGGAATATCAGCAAGCAATTCTACAAGTTTAATCTGCGTGCTGCCTTCAAACCTTTCAAACGGGTCAATTCTGAGAGCAATCAGAGTGCCTTTCCAGAAAAGCTGTTTGATTTTGACATAGGCATCAATTTCTTCTCCCGCCTTATAAGTAAAGCGCATACTTTTATCCTGTGTCCAGAAGTTACTGCTTTTGGTCTTGAACAGGACCTGCATATATGTATCGGCGTTTTCATCACCGATTATATCCGAGCGCATTTTTATATGAAGATATTTTACCTTTTCGGCGTCAACATCAAGGTCATTGATAACAATATACGGGTCGGTATACACCTTTTTCTTTTCAAGAAGGTCAACATCAAAAATCAAACGTCCCGAACGGCTGACAACCGTAGTATTATGCAGCGCCCAGCCTGTTTCTTCAAGGGGCATCGCAGAAAAGTCAACACTGTACCGCACATTACCGTCAAAGTCGATAAGCTCAAGGTGTTCAAGCTCAATACTGCCCTTTAAGCCTTCGACCGGATCAATCCTCAGCTTTGTAAGATTTCCGTTCCAATAACGGTTTCTTGTGTCAACATACACATCTACCATTCTTCCGGCAGGATAGTAAGCCTGAACCGACTTTGACTGAGAAAATTCAGTGCTTTTTTCCGTAGTGAAATACACTCTCAGCATACACTTCTGAGATGCGTCTACGTTTGACTTAAGTCTCACGTGCACCTGCTTTATATCATCTATTGGCATTCTGAGATTATCATTAATCAGCATAGGGTCACAAAAAACGCCGAGGGTTCTTTCTATCTGAATAGTCTTAAAGGAAAGAGAGTCATCAGAATCAATATGCTCTGCATTACAGATTTTCCAGCCCGAATTATTACGGCAGTCCTCATCAGAAAAATCAAAGGAAGCAATTACATTTTCAGAGTTTTTCGAAGAAATCGGCTCAAGTTTTGTTTCAAGCACCTTTTCAAGCAAGGCTTCGATACGTGCAATTCTTTTTTCAAGTATTGAAAGTCTATCATCATTTTGCACCTTTACCACCTCCGAAGCTAATACAAGTATAGCACGGAAAATGTTATTTTTCAAGTGATAAATACATATATTGAATGCTTTTTTATATTATAATTGTTTTTGATATGACTTAGCGGATATAGTTTAAGAGCAGTGCGGTGCACTGCTCTTTTTACATCATTATTCCCAATCGTCCATTCTGCCTTCAAGCTCGGAATACATACCTTCCAAATCATCCAGCATATCCTCAATATTTGAAAGGCGTTTTTCAAGACTATAAAGTTTTCCGCCCACACCTGCTGTTTTTTCGGCTTCGAGGATTTCAACAAGCTCTATTTCATAAGTGCCGTCCACGACTTCGGTTGGGTCAATTCTAAGCCCTGTGAGATTTCCGTTCCACAATGAATTCTTGGACATATCAACATACACATCCGTCATACAGCCGCTTCCATAATTTGCATAGACGCGTTTATCCTGTGAATACACATTGTTGTTCTCGGTTTTGAAATATACCTGCAAATAGGCATCGTGACACACGTTGTTGTTACACCAGCCCCCATTGTCGGAATTGCTTTCAAGAACTGTTTTAAGTCGGACATGAACGTATTTTGCACGATTGACGTTTACATTAATATTGTCGTTTATTATCATCGGGTCAAAAATAAGCTTCTTTACATCGACAGGGAAAACATTAAGTTTCAGGCTGTCGTTGCTTTCAAGTATCTCGGCAGCCTCGACTGTCCAATCTGAATTTTCAAAATTCTTTGCATCGGTAAAATCATACTCATATACTATACAGCCGTTTTTATCAACCAGGTTGATATTCAAAAGTTCAACAATTCCACATTGATTGCTGTCAATGGGGTCTATACGAAGTCCTGTCAAAGTTCCGTACCAATTATGAACAATTGACATATCAACATAGACCGTCAAAGTACCCGGACTATATCTTAATTCGATACTATTCCACTCACTCCATTCAGGGTTTTCCAATGTAGTAAAATAAATTTTTACCGGTGTAATTTCCATATCAGCACGCATAGAAAGATAAATGGTCCGAACACCGGAAATGTCGATTTTAACCTTATCATTTATAACCCGCGGATCTATTCGTTTTCCATAAACACGCTCATAGGGCTTGGGCATGAAAACAAGCTTATTTTTACCTTCAATAAGCTCGGAACAACCGAGTTTCCAATCAGTCTTTTCAAAATCGGCAGATTGAGTAAAATCAATGCTATATATTCTCTTTGCATCCTCAAGCATAATGCTGAGTGCTTCATTATCATCCCTTGCCACAAGAAAGCTCATCATCTTTTCAAGGCGTGAAAGTCTTGCATTAATCATTACATTCTCGTTATTTTCGGAATTACCTTTATTATCAACACCAAGAAGCTCATCTGTTGAAACTTCAAACATTTTCGCCAAATCGGGAATAAGTGCAAGGTCAGGATTCGTAACACCAGTTTCCCACTTAGAAACAGCCTGTGATGAAACTTTCAGCATATCGGAAAGCTGTTCCTGAGTTATTCCTTTTTGTTTTCGCAGCAGTTTGATTTTTTCACCGAGATTCATACGCATACCGCCTTTCTGTAATTATTGTAGCATACAGGGGTGATTTTATCAACAACTTGTTTTTTGGATTTTTACAACCGGCGGTTGGGTTTATACTCACTCCTAAGAATACTCCAAACGGAAATATCCAAATACTCTCCGTCTGACGCCTTGTAATACTGTCTATAAACACCTTCAAATGACATTCCGCATTTTTTTGCAACTTTGCCCGAAGCCGGATTTTTTACAGCGTGCCATATAGAAATACGGTTAGCTCCAATCTCGGTAAAAAGATAATCTATAACTGCACTTGCCGCCTCGGTAACAAAGCCACAATTCCAAAAATCGTAGCCAATGCAGTAACCTAGATCCATATGCTCACTGTTTTCATCGGTACGAACGACACTTATATTGCCGATAGTTTTACCTTCAAATTCAATGCACCAATTATAATAGTTTTTCTGCTCATAAAGCCAGCACCAATGGCAAATCAGTTGCTTGGTTAGAGACACTTCCCCGTGAGGTGTCCAAGTGAGGAATTTGGTAACTCTCTCGTCATTAGCCCAAGTGTCAAACATTGGCTCAGCATCCTTATAAGCGAATCTCCTGAGCACCAATCTTTGTGTTTTGATGATGGTTGTTCCTTTGTGTGTTAACACTTCAATTCTCCTTTCAAATAAAAAAAGTGCAAGCAAACAAGTCTGCTTACACTGATTTTATCAAGTATTATAATAATGCAATTACAACTTCGATAAGGGTATAACAATGTAAGCCTGAATATAGTCACCGTACATAACCATATCAGACTGCATCATATTCGCGTTGTTAACGAATAATCTTAACATTGTTTTTCTCCTTTAGAAGTTTTTGATAGTATAGCATAAAGAATTGTGGTTGTCAAGATTAAATTTTTATAGAATACACACATTGTTTCTCGTCAAAACGAATTAGAGAGTAATTATACCTAAATCCAATCCTTTCAAGTAATTTACACGAGCGTAAATTTTTAGATTGAGTCTCAGCATAAATTTCAGAATAACCAAATTCAATTTTACTAAAATCAAGCACTGGCAGTAACGTTTCGTATGCAATACCTTTACCCCAAAATTGCGGCAAAAATTGATACGAAATTTCATTTTTATCTTTCTCGTATGGGGATATTGAAATGATTCCACAAAAAGTATTATCATTTAATCGAATAACAAAATACATGCTGGCATTACTTCTAAACCAAGCATCAAGCTTTTCTAAAGCATCATGTTGCGATATTGCACCACCAAGATATTGTCTAACTTTATTATTTGTAAAAAGACAAGATGCTTCATTAAAGTCAGACTCAGATAAATAATCAATTTTGCAATTTTTCGTAAACATTAACGAATCCAACAGATAAACCTCCATATATAAACGAAAAGAGAGTACCGAAGTACTCTCTTTGTGGTGCGGCTGATGGGACGCGTCTGCTTCGCATACTGATTGCTCGCCGAACCAGTCGGCTCACACCATTTTACTAAAAACAACCACACAGGGTTGTTTTCTTAACGCAAAATGCCCTCTTAGGGTTCAAGTCCCATCAAAATCACATTTATACAAACGAAAAGAGAGTACCGAAGTACTCTCTTTGTGGTGCGGCTGATGGGACTTGAACCCATACGAAGTACATCACACGCCCCTCAAACGTGCGCGTCTGCCAGTTCCGCCACAGCCGCATATTGCAGAAGATGATTATTTCTGCCTCTCAAAGAGAGGTGTCAGCATCGACCTATCTTACCGGGCCGTCGCCAGCCAAGTATTGTCGGCA
>CAZTNR010000078.1:0-9718 GCA_964614955.1 uncultured Oscillospiraceae bacterium
GAAAATATCCCAAAGTATACCCATATCGTATTTACCCTGATAAGCAATATTATGGATAGTATAAATACCGCGCATATTCTTGTATTCTGGTACTTCCCTGTAGTCGGTCTTGAGATATACCATAGTAAGGGCACTCTGCCAGTCGTGGGCGTGTAAAATGTCGGGATAGAAGCCGAGTCTTGGCATCATCTGCATAACCGCCTTACAGAAAAAGGCATATCTTTCGCCGTCATCAAAGTTACCGTACATATCGGGGCGCTTGAAGTAATACTCGTTGTCAATAAAGTAGTATATTACCCCGTCCTTTTCAAGGCTGAAAACTCCGCAGTACTGCTTACGCCAGGCAAGGTCAACCTCAAAGACACACTCAAGTTGAAGCATCTTTCTGTATTCATCCTTCATAGCACTGTAAAGCGGCATAACAAGGCGCACATCAGCATTCTTCATTTCAGCCTGCACCGATGCAGGAAGAGAGCCGAGTACATCGCCAAGACCACCCGTTGCGGCAAAGGGCATAGCCTCGCCGCCAACCATTAATATCTTCTTTTTCTTTTTTGTTGCCATATTATTCACCATTCAAATCAAATTTGATGAAAGCTCTCGGCTTTCAACCGTAACTCTGCATTCTGGGGGGCGGTTTTATCCGCTCTATATAACCGTTCCTTTTGCCAGTGCGAAGGGATGTGTTTCGTGTCCGGAAAGATTTCTGCCGTCCTTGATAACAACATTCTTATCGGCAATTACGCAGTTGAGATTTACATTCTTGCCGACTGTGGAATCCTGCATAACGATACAGTTCTTGATAACCGTACCCTTGCCTACGTGTACACCTCTGAAGAGAATGGCGTTTTCTACAACGCCTTCAATCACACAGCCGTCGGCAATAAGGGAGTTCTTAACCGATGCGCCATCCATATATTTTGCGGGAGCAGAGTTCTTTACCTTTGTGTAAACAGGTCTTGCCTTGTTGCCGAATACGCTCTTTCTGACATCTGCACCAAGCAAATCCATACTGCTCTTGAAATAGCCGTCAAGGGTGTTGATTGTTGCAAAATAGCCGGCGTATTCGTACTTCATAAACTTCATATTGTCCTTATTTGCCGCGATTATATCCTTTGTAAAGCTCTTATAGCCGCGGGAAAGAGTATCAATGATAATTCTGTTGAGATACTCACGTCTGAGAACAAAGATATTAAGGCAGACATCGAGATCACCCTCCATAGAAGCGGGGTTATCAACAAGGTTTGTAACTCTGCCGTTTGCATCTGTTTCAACGATTGTGCAGTTCTTTGCCATTTCAGACGTCATATATACATTCTTTGTAACAAGAGTGATATCTGCACCGTTATCAATATGGAACTTGATTACATCCTTGAGGTCTATATTGCAAACGATATCACAGTCGGAAAGAACTATGTATTCCTCCGTGCTCTTGGAAACAAAGTTATATGCATTCATAAGGGCATCGAGACGGGACGAGAACACAGTCTTCGCGTTGGCATTGTCAAATGCCGTAATCTGCGGAGGAAGAATCTTAAGACCGCCCGTGCTTCTTGCCAGATCCCAGTCCTTGCCCGTTCCGAGATGGTCAACAAGCGACTGGTAGTTATAGTGTGTAATAATTCCGACCTTTGTGATATTTGCATTTACCATATTGGAAAGAGCAAAGTCAACAAGTCTGTATCTGCCGCCGAAGGGAACAGACGCCATACTTCTTTTGCTTGTAAGCTCGGGAACATTTCTGTCGTGTATATTTGAAAAAATAAGTCCTGCTGCTGTAGCCATTATTTATTTCCTCCCTTCACGTCTTCTGCACTGAGAATTTTGCCTTCTTCAACAACGGCACCCGAAGGAAGCTCTGCACCCATACCAAGCACCGTTACTTCCTTTGCATTTTCCTTTTCGTTGCCAACGCTCGCACCTTCGCCGATTACCGCTTCTTCGTCTATAATGGAGTAAAGAACAGACGCATTCTTCTTTACAGTTGTACCCTGCATAATGACAGAGTCCTTTACAACGGCGCCCTCTTCAACAGTAACATTTGCCGAGAGAACCGAATTTATAACAGTACCGTCTATTGCGCAGCCTTCTGTGATAATTGAGTTTTCAACAACCGCATCGCTACCTATAAACTGAGGAGCTGCCGCCGCATTTCTCGAACGGAATCTCCAGGCATCGTCGTCTATATCAAATTCCGGGTTTTTGCCGAGAAGATCCATATTGGCTTCCCAAAGGCTCTTGATTGTTCCTACGTCCTTCCAGTAGCCGTCGAACTCATATGCGTACATAGGCTCGCCTCTTTGCAGCATTGTAGGAATAATATTTTTACCGAAGTCGTTTGAAGATCCTTCTGTATTTTCATCCTCAATAAGATACTTGAAAAGAACGTCCTTATTGAATATGTAAATACCCATAGACGCCTTTGTGCTCTGAGGCTTGGGAGGTTTTTCCTCAAACTTGAAAATCTTGTTGTTTTCATCGGATGAAAGAATACCGAATCTGCTTGCTTCCTCGATAGGTACGTTGAGTACGCTGATTGTGCAAGCAGCACCCGTCTTCTTATGGAATGCCAGCATCTTGGCATAGTCCATTTTATAAATGTGGTCACCCGAAAGGATAAGGACATATTCGGGGTCATATCTTTCGATATACTTTAGGTTCTGATAAATTGCATTTGCCGTACCCTTATACCAGTCGGCACCGTTCTTGCCCTGATAAGGAGGAAGCACGGTTACACCGCCGAAGGTTCTGTCAAGGTCCCAGGGCTGACCGTTGCCGATGTATTCATTGAGCTGCAAGGGCTGATACTGTGTCAGAACGCCTACCGTGTCGATATTCGAGTTGATACAGTTTGAGAGGGGAAAATCGATAATGCGGTACTTTGAGCCGAAGGATACGGCAGGCTTTGCCGTAAATTCGGTGAGGGCATAGAGTCTTGAACCCTGACCGCCTGCAAGTAACATTGCTACGCACTCTTTTTTCTTGAACATTTATATAAAACCTCCTGAACATTAATTATTTCTATTTATTGTGCCTGAGTACAACCGAGCCGTACGGACCTATATCCAGCTGCACGGAATAAGGCATATTGTGACAGCCCTCATTCCTTGCCTTTACGGGTTCTCTGTTTTCCATACCCGTACCGCCGTATCTGAGGCTGTCGCTGTTGATAAGCTCTGTATATTCGCCGTCATAGGGAGCACCGCATACATAGCCGTATCTTCCGACGGGAGTAAGGTTTACTATCACCACATCCGCATTTCCCTTTTTGTCGTAACGTACATAGGAAAGCATACTCCAGTCTCTGTTATCGGCATCTATCCACTGAAAGCCCGACCAGGAGTTTTCAACCTCCCACAAGGGCTTATTTTCAAGGTATACAAAATTGAGATCCCTTGCAAAGTCCTTGAACTTTTCGTGCATTTCATAGTCGAGCAGGAACCATTCAATGTGTCCCTTATAGTCCCATTCTCTGAACTGACCTATTTCGTTGCCCATAAAGTGCAGTTTTTTGCCGGGATGGGTCATCATATATGTCAGAAATGCTCTTGTAGAGGCAAACTTCTGCCAGTAATCACCCACCGCCTTATCGAGAAGCGACTTTTTACCGTGCACCACCTCGTCGTGGGAAATAGGCAGGATAAAGTTTTCGTTAAAGGCATACATAAGCGAGAAGGTCAGCTTTTCGTGATGGTGTTTTCTGAACACGGGGTCTGTTTCAATGTATTTGAGAACATCGTTCATCCAGCCCATATTCCATTTATGCGTAAAGCCGAGTCCCTCGGGCCTTGTGACATCCTTCCAGCTGGTAGATTCCTCTGCTATGAGAAGGGTATCGGGGTAGTTTTCACGTATAACGCCCGAAAGCTTTTGGAAAAACGCAACGGCCTCCTTACAGTGATTGCTTCCGTCTTCATTGGGGCACCATTCGCCGGGCTCTCTGTCAAAATCAAGGTAAAGCATTGATGCCACAGCATCAACCCTAAGACCGTCAATGTGATATTCCTTAAGCCAGAACAGGGCGCTTGAGATAAGGAAGGACTGAACCTCGTTTCGTCCCACGTCAAAGCGTCTTGTTCCCCATCCCCTGCTCTCTTTTCTGTCCCAGCCCTGATATTCGTAAAGCGAACCGCCGTCAAACTCATACAGACCGTGTCCGTCCTTCGGGAAATGGGCAGGCACCCAGTCGAGAATTATTCCTATTCCCGCAGAGTGCATATAATTTACAAAGAATTTAAAGTCGTCGGGGGTTCCGTATCGGGACGTGGGGGCAAAGTAGCCTGTCACCTGATAGCCCCAGGAGCCGTCAAAGGGATGCTCGGTTATGGGCATAAGCTCAATATGGGTATATCCCATACTTTTTACGTAGGAGGCAAGCTCAACAGCAAGCTCTCTGTAATTAAGAAAGCTGCCGTCCTCCTTAAGCTTCCACGAGCCTGCGTGAACCTCATATATATTCATCGGAACCGAGTACGGCTCTTTGAAATTCTTTTTTCTGTATCTCATCCAGGAGGAGTCGCCCCACTCATAGGAGGATATATCAAAAACTCTCGATGCCGTTTTTGGAGGAAGCTCTGCATAGAAGGCATAGGGGTCAGCCTTATATACACACTCGCCGTTTCTTTCGACGATGTATTTATACAGGTCGCTGTCACCGAAGACCTCTTTCGGGATTTCAACCGCCCATATTCCAGCCTCTGTTTCTCTTGTCATAGGGTGTGTTTTTTTCCATTCGTTGAAATCCGCGGCAAGATATACAGCATCTGCTCCCGGCGCCCAGGTTCTGAAAACATATGCGTTTTTCTTTTGGTCAAAATGGGCTCCGAGATAGTCGTAGGCATTGAAATTGGTGCCTTGATGAAAATAGTACTGTGCAAGATTATTTTTCTTCGCAGCCATACAAACACCCTCCCATAGTTTTTCTTATATATATATTACCATATTTCATATATCAAATCAACAATTCCGAAGCAGAATATTAAAAGTTTTTTATCATAATTTGTTATTTATATGTAAACACGTAAAAAATATCACATATTTTTGTGCATATTACACATATTTTGTCGAATGCCGCAAGGCTCTTGTGCTATGAGTTTTTTTACAAAAAAAGAACAGCTGTCACTATCGACATCTATCATATTCAATAAAGAAATCATACTTTTTCTCGCGCTAAAAGTCAACAATACAGCAAAGAAAAAGTGCCCCGTTTTTCACGGAGCACAAAAATTATTATGCAAGCTGATTTTCGAGCCAGATTGAACCGATTTCGAATGCATCAAAAAGGTTCTTTCTTTCTGCTTCCTTAACAATTTTTTCGGGTGAAAAAGCAAGGGCAGGATCTGTGTTCTGAAGCTGAACGAGAATCCTTGAGGGAACATCATTCACGTTCTGAAGAACCGTAAGTACCACCATAAAAGGGTTCTGGGGTTCTCCGAAATAAAGCTTGTTTCCGTCTCTTACGACGGGTCTTCCCTTATAAACCATAGGCTGTGCCATTATAAATCTTCCTTTCGGCGTTTAGTCGTTTTTCAGATAGCTGTTGACGAGAATCTTCATAAGCTCATCCCTGTCAAGCTTTCTGATAAGTCCGCGGGCATTGTTATAGCTTGTAATATATGTCGGATCCTCAGACAGAATATAGCCGACTATCTGATTTATGGGGTTATAGCCCTTTTCCATAAGAGCGTCATAAACCTGTCTCAGCGTTTGCTTTGTTTCCAATTCCTTAAGCTGGGAAATGGAAAAGGTTTTTGTCTGGTCATTTCTGTTTTCGAACATTTATATCACTCACTTTCGCCTTTGGATATCTTTACCCATATGTTATTATAGAACATATATACCCAAATATCAAGGGGAAACTTTATAAATTAACAATTTTTTCAATCATTCTACTGTTTACGGGCAATTTTGTACTCATCATAGCTTTGAAAGTACGGGCAGTTCTTGTACTGACCCTTAAGAAAGTACACCATTTCGTCTTCATCAAGGCTCATATTGCACTCGTAATACTCCCCTTCTTCGTCCCAGTCATAGTGAACGCAGAAGTCACAATTGCAGCCCGTCTCTTTTTTATCCATAAGCCCACCTCTGATTTCTAACTCTTAATTCTAAATTCCTAATTAAATTACGCCATTTTTCTGTCCACATCGACAACGGCATTATATTTTTTGTCCAGAGTCTTTACAAGTCTGTCTGCTTCTTTTTTGATTTCATCGGTGTCCATTTTGACTTCAAAGGGAACAACAATATCAAAAATGAGGTTTGTAAGAGTATTTCCGTCTACCATTCTGAAGTCGTGTATTGTCACGTCCTTGTGTATTGAAAGAAGAACATTTCCCACCTTCTGCTTCATTTCGTTTACTCTTTCGTCATCGGTGGAAATGGGATCCATATGTATCACGGCTTCACAGCCGAGCTTTTCATTGATTTCCCTTTCGACATTGTCAATAAGCTCGTGTGCCCCGATAATATCGGATTTATCGGAAATCTCAGCGTGTACAGAAATCATAATATGCCCGGGAGCATAGTCGTGCACCACAAGGTCGTGGATGCCCACAATCTCGTCGTGCGCCACAAGGATTGATTCGACCTTATCAACAAATTCCTTGCTCGGAGGCTGACCGAGAAGCGGATTTATTGTTTCTCTTGCCGCATTTATGCCTGCGGAAATAATCATAAAGGAAACTATAAGACCGCACCAGCCGTCAGCGGCAAAGTCGGTGACGTTTGAAATAATGGCAGAAACGACAATGGCAAAGGTTGCAATACAGTCGGAAAGGGCATCGGTGCCTGTTGCAAGAAGCGTCGGTGAGGATATTTTCTTTCCTACGCTCTTGTTGAATATGCATATATACACCTTTACCAGGATAGAAACAAGAAGTATTACGCCCGTAAGCAGAGTAAAGCTTGTATCATTCGCACCCGAAAGTATTTTTTCCACGGATGATTTGATAAACTCAACACCCATTACGACTATAAGCACCGACACCACAAGCCCCGAAATATACTCGTATCTTCCGTGACCGAAGGGATGCTCGGGGTCGGGCTTTTGGGACGCCGCCTTGAAGCCGAAAAGAGTGACAAGAGATGAGCCTGCATCCGAAAGGTTATTGAAGGCGTCGGCAAGGACAGATACGGAATTTGCGATAAGTCCTGCAGCCGTTTTTGCCGCAAAAAGCAAAATGTTAAGAATTATTCCGAGGATTGCGCAAAGAAGTCCGTATTTTCCCCGGACGTCCGAGTTTTCATAGTTTTTGTAATCCTTTATCAGAGCTTTCGCCAAAAGAGTTATCATACAGTACCTGCCGAAAAGTAATTTTTATTTATTATACTCTAAGCACATTCTTTTGTCAACTTAATCGCAGTCTGTTTTTTGCTTTTTGACGTTTATATGTATATCGTAGCCGTCTTCGTTTTCAACCCTGTCATTCTGCACCTCAAAGCCTGCTTTTCTTGCAAGCCGCAGGGCGTTGTCTATGGAGTTGAAAAAGAAGCCGATGTCGCCGACGACAAATTTTCTTACTCCCTCAATTCTGCCCTCCACCTGCTTCTTTAACATATCACCCGAATTTACGAGCCCGTCAACATACCCTTTTATCTCCTCAGAGGTAAAAGAGCTTTTACTGCAGTATTCTATGGCATAAAGCCTTGAAACCCTGTCAAGCTTGAGAAATTCCAGGGCATCCGTTTCGCAGAAGGAATGGTCGATAACCGCCATTCTTTCCTTCTCGGAAAATTCAAGAAGACGAAGCTTGTTTGCAACATCCACCGGCTTTAAGGATAACACTCTTGCCGCCTCTTCAACGGTAAGCTTTTCAAGGCGCATTAGATTTTTCACAGTTTCAGCCCTTGTGAACATATTCCCCGACGGCGACAAAAGGCTGTCAATCGCCGATATAACAGTCGGCGAAATGTTCTCTTTTTTGATATTTATTACAGGTGAGAATACAGGTCCCACCGTCTCCTTATGAAAAAAATCCGACACGTTTTTAACCTCCTTTTAAACATACAAGGATATTATACATACGTCCTTGTAAGAAAAGGCTAAAAGCGTGTCGATAAGTATTCATTTTTCAAAGCGGCTTTTTGACAATTACCGCATATCTTCTCGGCAGACTGTCGGGGGTTTTGCCTGTTTTTCTGATAACAATGAGCGAATGCTTCTGTGCTTCGTCGTTGCAGTCGGGAAGCGATGCATCAAGCACGGCTTCGACTTTACCTCCGAGCTTCTTTATGCCGCTGAGTGCCTTTGAAAGCTCGCTGTCCTTGTTGTTTGTATCCGCTTCAAGTGAGCTTTTGTATGCCACAAAGCAGCCGCCGACCTTAACATAAGGAAGTACAAGCTCGACAAGCACGGGAAGGGATGCTACGGCACGGGAAACGGCAACGTCATACTTTTCACGCTTGCCCTTTGCCACAAGCTCCTCTGCCCTCTCGGGACAGGTTTCAACATCTGTCAGGGAAAAGGCATCCGCCACGGAATTAGTAAACTTCAGCTTCTTTGCCGTGCTGTCAACAAAGGTTATCTTAATGTCGGGGCGAAGCATTTTTACGGGAAGTCCCGGAAAGCCCGCACCGCAGCCTATGTCTATAACAGAGGCATTCTTCTTTATGAGATCGTATTTGAGAACTGCCAATGAGTCGGCAAAATGCTTTACTGCAACATCCTCCCGTGTTTTGAGTGCCGTTACGTTGGTGTGGGAATTGAATTCCAGAAGCATATCCGAGAGGACTTCAAATTTTTCGGCTGTTTCCTCGGATATTTCTATACCGTTCAGTTTGCAGTAGTTGAGAATTGTGTCTTTTGTTGAAAAGCTCATCAGCTGCCTCTTTTCATATCGAGATAGGTCTGCAGAATAATCTGTGCAGAAAGTGTGTCAACGCTGTCTTTGCGCTTTTTGCCGTGGGTGCCCGTCCGGTTCATAAAGCCGTGTGCCATAATGGTGGTGCGGCGTTCGTCGATAAAGTCAATTTCAAGCCCCGAGGCTTCTTTCAGCTTTTGGGCGAAAACCTTTATTTTTTCAGCCTTGTCCCCCTGAGTTCCGTTCATATTGACAGGAAGACCGAGGACAACCCTTTCGGCACCCGTTTCTTTTATCTTTTCGCAGACTTTTTCAACTGCGTCGTTCATACCCTTTATAACTACGTTACCTATGCCGCTTGCTAAGAATTCCGTGGGGTCACAGACGGCAAGCCCGACACGTACGTCGCCGTAGTCTATTCCTAAAATTCGCATCTTGTACTTCCTTTACTCAGCAGTTCGCATCAGCCTGCCTTGTGGCTGATGTGAACGGATACCCGTGCATCGTTTTGAATATTTGTCAAAAGCTGCGTCGGAGTTGCAATTTTGCGGCTGTCGTTGTTTGATAGCCGCAAAAAGTTCGTTGCGCGACACCTTTTGCCTGTTTGCGACAAGCACCGCCCCGCGAAATTGCCAGCGGGTGCTACCCGCCCCGCGGAATTGCCGGCGGGTGCTACCCGCCGACTGGGGCTGTAAGCCGGGTTCTGTCGAGAACAATCATCTATCTTGACTTTATGTTGCCATAAAGCTCTGTTGCCACCTCGCAGATTCCGTCGAGCAAACGTAGCTTTCGCTCTCTGCATTCGGTGTTGCTTCGGATAGGGTTTACAGGGCCGTGATGTCACCACCACGCCGGTGAGCTCTTACCTCGCCTTTCCACCCTTACCGTAAAATACGGCGGTATATCTCTGTTGCACT
>CAZTNR010000079.1:0-9609 GCA_964614955.1 uncultured Oscillospiraceae bacterium
CATTATTTACAATATGTTAAAAACTTCACATGTAAACAAAGTCAAAATAATCAAAATATGCTGTATTTTACTCCGAAAAGTAGTCAACACTCATAATAAATCAATAAAAAGGGTGATTGGATGCACGGCGGAAAAGTTGAAATATGCGGGGTTAACACATCAAAGCTGAAGGTACTTTCGGCAAAGGAAAAGAAGGAGCTGCTTGAAAAAGCACATTCGGGAGACGAAAAAGCAAGAGAAGAGCTGATTGCAGGAAATTTGAAATTAGTCCTCAGCGTTGTGGGCAGATTTTCCTCAAGAGGAGAAAATCCCGACGATTTATTCCAGGTCGGCTGCATAGGTTTAATAAAAGCCATAGACCATTTCGACACAAGTCTCGGAGTTCAGTTCAGCACCTATGCCGTTCCTATGATAATCGGGGAGCTTCGCCGGTATTTACGCGACTACAACTCCATACGCGTTTCAAGGTCGGTAAGGGATCTTGCATACAAGGCATTGAACGCAAGGCAGGAATTATCAAGAACACTATACAGAGAACCGACAGTCGAAGAAATTGCAAAGGTGCTTGGTTCCACAAAGGAGGATGTTGCCGAGGCACTTGATGCAATAGTTGAGCCGATATCTTTATATGATCCGGTTTTTTCCGACAACGGAGATTCGGTATATGTAATGGACAAGGTGTGCGATGAAAAAAACACAGACGAAAGCTGGCTGCAGACCATAGCCATAACCGAAGCCATAAACAAATTATCCGACAGGGAAAAAAAGATTATCAATCTAAGGTTCTTTCAAGGGCGAACTCAGATGGAGGTTGCCGAGGAAATTCACATCAGTCAGGCGCAGGTATCAAGGCTCGAAAAAGGAGCACTGTTGAAAATCAGAAAAGAAATCTGAGTCGGGAAAGCCCGACAGCAAATGTCCGGGGAGTTTTCGCAAAAGCCATTTTCTTTGGTGTCACTCTTTTTTCTTTTGAAAAAATTACAAAATAAGTTGGGGTCGATGCCCACATCGACCCGCAACAAATAACTTTGTTATATATATGACTTGCCAGCAGAAATATAATACAAACGGGCGGATGTGGGCATCCGCCCCTACAATTATGTAATAGTATAATCGCAAAAGAATTCAGGCTTCACGCTTTTTATCATCTTTCAATCTTACAAAGTTTTATGAGTTCCTTATGAGTAAACCCATTCGAAGCAAGTATTCCCCTACTCGTTTCAAATGAAAGTACGTTTCCGTCAAGGTCAGTAATTTTTCCGCCTGCTTCCTCTATAAGTATTGCACCTGCCGCATAGTCCCACGGTCTGAGTATTTCTTCATAGAAGCAATCGAATTTACCCATTGCGATATAAGCAAGGTCAAGGGATGCGGCTCCCATTCTGCGTATATCAGTACAGTTTCTGAGAAGGTTTGCGATAATTACAAGGCTCTTTTCACGTAAATCTTCATCATAAGGAGAAGTTCCGACAGACACAAAGCTTTCCTTCATTGTTTTTTTATCCGAGACGTGAATAGCTTTTCCGTTATAGTATGCACCTTTTCCCTTCTCTGCCGTGAACAGTTCATCGGTAAAAGGATTATACACGACACCGAAAACAGGCTCATTGTTTTCAACAAGGGCAAGCGACACGGCACTCATATTCAGGTGGTGTATAAGGTTTGATGTGCCATCGATGGGGTCAAGAATCCAGATTTTACCCGAGAAGTCGAGTTTGCTCTTTTCCCCTTCCTCGCCCATAAACTGAACGTCGGGGTACATTTCGAAAAGCTTTTCTTCAAGATATGTCTGCACCGCAAGGTCAACGCCCGTAACAAAATCGGCGTAGCCTTTGGCGACTATCTCCGAGAGTTTTTCTTCAGAAAATACTATTTCTTTTGTACTCTTTACAAGGTCTATTACGTTTTGATATTTCATTTTAATCACCGATTCAAGTATAGCATACTTCAGATTAATTTTCAACATCAATACAAAAATTCCCGACGCAAAGGCGTCGGGAAAAGCGAAAAGTTTAGCTGTGTTCTTCAATCCAATTCTTGTACCAGTATGCAGAATCCTTGGGAATTCTCTTCTGTGTCTGATAATCAACATAAACAATGCCGAAGCGTTCGGTATATCCCCTCTCCCACTCATAGTTATCCATAAACGACCAGAGGAAATAACCTGCAATATCCGCACCGTCGTCTGCCGCCTTTTCAAGCTCGATAAGATAACGGTTTAAAAAGTCGATACGGTTGGGGTCGTGCACCTTACCGTCGAGAGATACGACGTCGTGTGCCGACATACCGTTTTCGGTAATGAAAAAGGGCTTCTTATATCTTTCATACAAGAATCTCGGACCCCAGCGCAGACATTCGGGAGTAACGGGCCACTGAGCACCTGTTTTTGAAAAGCCCGCATAGCGTTCCACCTCTACGGGATTGCCGTTTTCGTCTGCTTTTATCATCTTTCCGTTATAGATATTCTGGCAGTAAAAATCTATAGGCTGGCTTATAAGCTTCATATCCTCGTCCGTAATTTCGGGAAGATAGTCCTTATACATTCTGAGACCGTCCTCGGGATAATGTCCGAGCATAACCGGGTCGCTCCACCAAGAGAAATTCCACATAATGAATTCGCCCAAAGGAGGACAGGTGAAAAGATCCTTTCTCGCAGCTTCAATATCCTCGGGACTTTCGGTTGCGGGATAGCTTGCAGAGCAAGTGGGTGCATAACCGATTTTTATGGGCTGCTTTGCGTTTTCACGCATAGCAATAACTGCCGCGCCGTGTGCCTTAAGAACATTATGGCACATCCGGAAAATATCCTTATATCCCATCTGGAGAAAAGGTGCGTGTCTTCCCATTACAAATCCGAGACCGATAAAGCACTGTGGTTCATTAAAGGTGATAAAATTCTTCACCCTGTCGGAATAAAGCTCTACTACCTTACCTGCATAATCGGCAAACCACTTTACACTCTCATCGTTGAGCCAGCCGCCTTTTTTGAAAAGTGCATATGGGTAGTCCCAATGGAAAAGAGTGATATACGGTTCAATTCCGTTATTTACAAGCTCATCAATAAGGTCGGAGTAGAATTTTACGCCTTTTTCGTTGATTTCACCTGTTCCGTCGGGAAAAATTCTTGTCCAGTTGATAGAAAAGCGGTATGCTTTTATACCAAGCTCACGCATAAGAGCCACGTCTTCTTTGAATTTATGATAGTGGTCACAGGCAATGTCACCCGTGTGACCGTTCATTACCTTTCCGGGCTGGTGAGAGTAAACATCCCAGATACTTTCTCCCTTACCGTCTTCATTCCAGGCGCCTTCAATCTGGTAGGCTGCGGTTGCAGCACCCCATACAAAATCCTTCTTGAATCCCATAATTACCTCCAAAACAACTTATCTTCCGATATCATAAACCGTCATAATTCTGAGTGACTGCTGTAACTGCTTTGCACAGTACTTTGTCTTTGCAATTATAACATACTGCTCAGTGTTTGTCAAATCAAAGAAGTTGTCGGAAAGCACAAGGTCAATTCCGTCAAAGTCTATATTTACGCCCTTTGCAAATACATCACTTGATATTTTAATTTCAACACCGCCGTCGATATCGCAAAGGTCAACCTTGATTTCGGGCTTTTTAAATTGGAAGTGCTTTGCTTCACAGAGAAGCTGAGTGTTTCGAGTTATAAAGTTTCCGTCCTTATCGTAAAGGTCGGCATACAGGAATGTATTGTACTTATCGGTCATATCGACATTTATTGTAAGAACATCCTTTGATTTAAGGCTGTCTGCCGATATTTTGTTGACATATTCCTCCTTAACTTCAAGGTCGACTGTAGCAACGCAGAGCTTCACTTCACCCTCAAAGTCCTTCATTGTTTCATTTGAAATATTGACGGTGAGCTTTTCACCTTCAAGAAAAAGTCCCATTTCAACGGGTGCATAGAACTTCTTTGCCGCATAATGCAGAGCCTTATAACGAAGGTTACTGTCTACACTTGACCAGGATGCCACAGGCCAGCAGTCGTTGAACTGCCAGTAAAGCGAGCCCATACAGTAGCCACGGTTACGTCTGAAGTGTTCAACTCCGTATTTTATGGCATCTGCCTGAAGAAGCTGGGAGGCGTATACAAGTGTTTCAAAACTGAGAGGATAAAGGTAATTATCCGCAAGATACATAAGTATCTTTCTGTTACCCGACTTACACTTCTGATGATTTTCAATCACTCTTGAGAAAGCATTAAGCTCATCTTCGGGGCAAATTTCACGAAGAGTTTTTACAGACGGGAAAGCTTCAAAGCCGTATTCCGAGCAGAAGCGGAATTTATGGTTTCTGTAATCGGTAAAAGGAATTCCGCCGTGCCATACCATCCAGTAGTGAACATCACCGCGGCTTTCGCAATCGGGATCATCAAATCCGCCGCCCGATGAAGGGCTTGCAGGCCAGTAGAATGTATCGGGGCAAAGCTCGTCGCATATTTCCGGAAAAATACGTTCATAAAGCTCGATATAGTCTTCCTTTATACGCTGAGTTGTGCCGACACCCCAGTGAATCACACCCGTTTCCATTTCATTATTACCGCAAAGCAGTGCAAGAGACGGGTGGTTTCTCAGGCGTTTCACGTTATATTCTGCCTCGGCGATATATTCCTTTTTCATATCCTTTGTCAGCCACACCTGAACACAGGCAAGCATAAAGTCCTGCCACACCATAATACCGTACTTATCGCAGATATCATAGAATTCGTCCTCGGGATAGTAGCCGCCGCCCCAGACTCTGAGGGTATTGAAGTTTGCATCGATAGCGGTTTTAATAAGTTCTTCCGTTCTTTCGGGACTAATACGTGAAAGAAGGTTATCCTGAGGAATATAGTTTGCACCCATCGAGAAGATTTTAACGCCGTTGATTACAAAGCAGAATTCACTACCCGTGGCATCCTTCTTTGTGCTGACGGTAAGTGTTCTGAGACCTATATTCTGAGTATTGGTATCTACTGCTTCTCCGTTCTTTTCCATTCTGACAGTGAGCTCATAAAGATACTGCTCGCCGTAGCCCCTTACCCACCAGAGCTTCGGGTTATCAATCTTCACTTTTCCCTTGCCGCCGACAAGCTTTATCTCTTTTCCGTCGATATTTGCATAAATATCAAGACCTTTATTGTGCTTTGTTTCCACTTCAATTTCAAGTGTAACCTCGCCGTTTTTGTGGTGCTGACGGACATATACGTTATCAATCTTATCTCCGTCATAAGCATCCAAAACCACAGGGCGGAATATACCCATATCGGGAAGAGTCGGACCCCAGTCCCAGCCTGACATATAAAACGCTTTTCTGAGATGGCAAGCACCGGGAATTGTGTCGCCGTTTGTCCACAGCCAGTGCTTATTGTTCATCCTTTCAAAGTATTCTGTGGGTGATGAGAAGTCAAGCTCTATTACATTTTTTCCGACACTCACAAGGTGCTTTACATCATAGGTATAAGCACGGTGCATATTCATCGTGTTATCAAGAAGATTGCCGTTAAGAGTAATTTCGCAAATTGTGTCAAGACCAAGGAATGTCAGCTCGAGATACTCTTTTGCAAGGGTATTTTCATCAACATCAAATTCACAGCTGAATTTACAGCCCTTATCGGAAAGATGCCAATATTCCCTCTCATTAAGTCCGTAAAAGGGGTCGTCGATGATTTTATGGTCAAGAAGAACGCTGTACATACTGCAGGGTACGGTACAGGTAAGATTTTTATGCTCTTCGTATGTCATTTTCCAGTTTGTAAGCTTCATTTTTCATTCCTCGCTTTCTATGTGATTACAATTTACCACAGCAAGGAAACAGTTTCAAGCCGTTTTTTGACTAAAGAACGACACTTTTCGCACAAAAAATCCCGATGCCGAAGCATAGGGAAAAGGCGTCATCTTTTGACGTGCTGAGAAATCAGATTATAATCATTTGTAAGAATTGTGTCTATGCCCATATCAAGAAATGTCTTTGTCTCTTCAGGCTCATCCGACCAGAACACATTACAGACAATACCGTTTGCGTGGGATTTATCAATCATTTCCTTATTAAAGTAGGGCTTGAAAAGCTGTACCTTCTGACAGCCGAGCTCGATTGCTCTGTCAACAATCGCCCAAGGTCTTCCGTTAAGATGTCCTACACATACCGATATATCTGGTGCATATGCCTTGAACTGCTTTATAAGGCAGTCGGTTTCAAGCATACATATGGCTCTGAAAACTCAAAGGTATAGTCCGAGTCAAGCTCAAGTGTATTAAGCTCAAGCGGAGGCAGATGCTTTTTGAAGTATTTCCCTACTGCTTCACCCTTTTGATTAAAGACATAGGTTGTATTCCTGTAATTGCCATTTATCTCAAAAAGGGCGTTGACAAAGACAAGAGCGTTACATCTTTTTGCGGTTTGTGAACACTCATCAAGCAAAGTATCTATATACTTTTTGTAATAGAAAAGAGTTTCTTCTCTGCTATTTGTTGCACAGGGTATGTCGCTGTATTCGGGAAGAACGATAATATCAACCGAATCGTCGCACTTATCAAAGCAGTTTATTTTGAATACGGAGGTTGTATAATACAAGCTTTCATTTTTAACTCTCCTGACATACTTGACTTTAACGCCATCTTTATCACATCAGTTTCATCATTTCAAGTACCAAAAGCAAAAATCCCGACGCAATAGCGTCGGGAAAATATCACTTACAGCAATATTTCATAACCGCGGAATTACACAGGCAATCCTGTCATAGTTTCCTTTGACGAAACACACGCCTTTACACCTTTCACACTCAAGGTTTCAGACACTTTATGTATAATGTCGGCAACCTGTCTTGAGCACACCTCGGTTCCTGCCTCTGACAGATGAATATTATCGTCCTGTCTTATGTATTTATCTATATCCTTTGACAATAGGCTATACAAATCATTTATGATAACACCTTTTTTCTCAAGCAAGGGAACTGTCAGGTTATTGTATCTTTCTATGACCGAATTCTTGTTATACTCATTTCTTTCGGTAACGGGAGTTATTGTTGCAAAAATAACCTTTTCATATCGTGATGTTAAAATGTCCGCAATACGAAGCATATTTTCGACATATTCCTCTTCGCTTGTAAAAGCTCCGTCTCCGAACAAGTCGCAGATGTCCCAAAGTCCGTTGTTCCAATGAACAATTCTCGTTCCTTCCATTGCAGGTTTCCAGTCAAAAAGACCTCTTAGCGTATACTTTGCAAAACGGCAGTTATCGTTCGGCTGATATACCTCAAATTCATCACCCAAAAGCTTCGGCACCAATGTACCGTAGCCCAAAGCTCTTATGGAATCACCGAGTAATGTTACCTTTATGATCCGAATCACCCCTTTGTCTGCTATTTTACCACATCGATTCCGGTATTTCAAGTATCAAAAACAAAATAATCCCTTGTGTCGTGGTTTGGCACAAGGGATGGATAATCGAGTGATTATCTGAAGCTTTGGCATTCACTTATAAGGTGCCGTCCTGAGTTTGGTCGGTCGGATATATGCCGACAAAACGGTGTTAGTTATGGGACAACAAAGGCTTTGTTATTAACTAAGATTGCCCGTGAATTGCCGGCGGAGGCTCTCCGTTAGTTTAACTCGGGAAGTGATGCAGCCGCAACAGACTGACCTACACGTCTTGAGTTTTCATCGGGAATATGAAGCTGGATTTTCTTTGCGAGTTCAGGGAATTCCTTATCGAGAACTTCCTGTGCGCGGTTAAGAAGAATCTGTCCGCCTTCACCGGATGTTACTCTACCCATAATGAGAACGTGCTTGATATCATAGAATTCTGTGTAGAATGCGATAGCATAGCCGAAGTATGCACCGATTGTGTCATAGATATCAGCTGCTCTCTGATCGCCCTCTTCCATAAGCTTCTGAACAACCTTTAATTTTTCAGCAGGAGAAAGGCTTTCATCAAGCTCGATACCTGCAAAGGGAGCAAGCTTGATTACGCCGTCCTGAGAGAAATACTTAACGCCGCAGCCGTAGTCACCGGACCATTCGTCAACCATTGCATCTTTGCAAGCATCAACGGGAACGAATGCAAGCTCGTTGAGCCAGCCTGTGATGTTTCCGTCGGGGTCAACATAACCGCCCGCCTCGGATGTACCCATAGCTACACCGAGAACTGCGTTGTCATCAAGGTCCATAGCACCTGCAAGTGCTGTAACGTCACCGTCGTTTGCAACTTCGATCGGAATATTTTCGCCGATTTCCTTTGCAACATCGAGGTACATATTCTTAACCTTCTTGTCGAAGTCTTCATCGCTTACCTTTAAGAAAAGAGAAGCAACCATAATTCTGTTGTCTACATAAACACCTGCAGAGGAAACACCGATAGCATCAACTCTGGGCATCTTGGAAGCGGCTGTCTTCATAGCCTCTAAGATTCCCTGATAGTGATATTCGGGGTCGGAGTTTGTCTTGGGGAACCATACAACCTCTTCGGAATATACAGATTCGCCGTTAACAACAGCACTTACCTTTCTGTCACTTCCGCCTGCATCAAAGCCGATTCTGCAGCCGTCAAGGTGTCTGCCGATAGGAGCTGCCGCGGACTTATCCTCGGGAGCATCCTGGAGGGCAACCGATTCAACCTCAAACTTTGTTTCGTATACTCTTTCCATAAACTTTACGTCGAAGTCTCTCGAGCCGCCGTAGGAAAAAGCTTCCTTGATCTTGGCGCCGATTACGTCGCTGCCTGCGATAACAACCTTATAACCGCCTGCAACCCAGAGAAGAGCCTTTGTCATTCTTTCAACGAAATCGAAGTTTTCTTCATCGTGACCTGTGCCGTCCTTAAATACTCTTGTCTTGTAAGTAACTGTGTAACCCTTATTTCTCTGAATAGCGATTACCAAATCCTGTCCGTCGTCCTTTGTTGCTTCTCTCATTTCTCTGCAAACGAGGGAAAGAGGTGCAAACTTCGGATCGAGCTTTGCATTAACCTTAAGCTTCATATCTTACATCTCCTTTGATAATTGTTTTTAATACATTAAATTCATTGTCCGTGATGATGATATCGGCATCCTTGCCAACATCAAGTGAGCCCTTCTTATCCTGAATACCGAGTGTGGTTGCAGGGTTGAGGGTTGCACCGTTTACACATTCCCAAAGAGGAATGCTGGAGTTTGTATAAACATTCCATACACCCTTATTGAGCTTGAGTACGCTTCCTGCTACAGTTCAGTCCTCCAAGCGGCAAACGATATCTCTGTAGATAATCTTCTGACCGCCGAGGGTATATTCGCCGTAAGGAAGTCCGCCTGCGGGGAGACAGTCGGTAACAAAAATAAGCTTTCTGCCCTTGAGCTTATAAAGCATATCGTAGAATGCAGGGAATACGTGGAAGGTATCAACAATAAGCTCGATACTTGCATCACTGTTAAGACCTACTGTAACAACACCGGGAGCTCTGTGTGCCATAGGTGTCATTGCGTTGAAGAAGTGGGTAAGGTGCTTAACGCCCGCTTCTGTTGCCTTCATCGCCGTGTCGTAGTCAGCGGAAGTATGACCCATAGAGATAACAACATCTGTATCTCTTACGATTTCTCTGATTGCCGCGAAGTCCTCTGTATCCTCTTCG
>CAZTNR010000080.1:0-4672 GCA_964614955.1 uncultured Oscillospiraceae bacterium
ACCTGACCTACCATTCTTTCGCCTGTCTTGGAAAATGCAACTACGGAAGGTGTTGTTCTTGCGCCTTCTGCGTTTGCAATTACTACGGGTTCGCCGCCTTCAAATACGGCTACACACGAGTTTGTTGTACCTAAGTCAATACCAATAATCTTTCCCATTTTCTTTTTCTCCTTTTATAGTAAACATTTTAAAATACGATTTTAAATTTGTTTGACTGCTTTGATTTATGGCAGTCAAACAAAGACGTTTTTGCGAACATTTAGTTTGAAACAATCTTTTATTCCCCGCGAAATTGCGAGCCGAGGTTCTCGGCTAATTGGCAACCTTTACCATAGAATGTCTTATGATTTTGTCTCCCATTTTATATCCTTTAAGGAAAACTTCGGAAACGGTGTTTTCCTCAAGCTCTTCATTATCCTCGTGCATCACTGCATTATGAAGCTCGGGATTAAACTTTTCGCCCTTTGCCGATATTTCCTCAACGCCCATTTTTGCGAAAACTTCCTTTGCCTGCTCGAGAATTTTATTTACGCCGTCAACAACGCTCCGGGCATCGGATTTTTCCACATCAACGGATGCTGCTCTGTCAAGATTATCAAGAACCGTCAGAAGATTTGCAACGCTGTCTGCGATTCCCTCTTTATAAAGCGACTCTTTCTCTTTTTGAGTTCTCTTTTTGAAGTTATCATATTCAGCAAGCATTCTGATATACTTATCTTCGCTTTTCTTCAGTGCTTCTTCAAGCTCTGCTATTCTCTTATTTTCCTTATCCTTCTTAGAAGTCTTTTTTTCCTTCTTTTCGGGCTCAGTCTTAATTTCTTCGGCTGTTTCTTCCAAGATTTCGTCCTTTTCGGTACTCATTTCTTCATTCCTTTCATCTATTCTTCATTATAAGGCAGCTGCTTCACATCAAAGGTGTCTGCAAGAGTGTGCAGTGCCGACATTACTTTTTTGTAATCCATTCGTTTCGGACCTATAATTCCTATCACGGCATTCTGACCGTCGCCTATCGGCAGATTACAGTAAACAACGCTTGTGTCGGAAAGAGCTTCGTCTTTGTTTTCATCGCCGATATATACCTGAAAGCTCTTACCGTCCTCGGGCGACAGTGCCTCTTTCATTTTTCCGTCGTTGTTTTCAATAAACCGCAATATATTCTTTACCTTACCCACATCCGTAAATTCGGGGTAAGAAAGAAGATTGGTAAGTCCGTCAATCTTGACCTTCTGTTCTTTTCTGCCGCAGACGGCATCATATGCACATCTGACAACAGGTGTCACTAAAGACGACAGAGTGCCAAAATCACTTTCAAGCTCTAACAGAACGGGCAGAGCCACATCATCAAGACTGATACCGCACAGATGTCTGTTAAGCGATGCCTTGATTGTATCAACCGACCTTGCATCAAGCGGAATATCCGAAACAAGATGCTGACTCTTTACCGAATTATCCGGAAGCACCATTACAAGCACTAAGCTGTTTTCATCCACGAGCAGAGCATCAAAACGACTGACAACGTGCTGTTTGTTAGATGTCATAAGCGACAGAGTTGCGCAGTTGGTAATCTCGGAAATCACCTTTGTTGCCCGCGACACCATCTTTTCCATCTCATCCATCTTGAAGCGGGTAAGCTCATTGAGAAGGTTAAGCTCTTCAACATTGAGTCTGTAGCTTTCCATAAGCTTTTCAATATATATTCTGTAAGCCGCATTTGAAGGAATACGCCCTGCTGAGGTATGGGGCTTATCAAGGTAGCCCATTTCCTCAAGTTCTGACATTTCATTTCTTATAGTAGCCGGTGAAAGGGACATATTGCCCGACTCCACAAGATGCTTTGAACCGACAGGCTCGCCGTTTTCAATGTATTCGTCAATAATAGATTTTAGAATTCTCATCTTTCTTTCATTCAAGTCCAAAGCCTGTCACTTCCTTTCTTTTTAGCACTCTAGGACTTCGAGTGCTAAAACTGTATATAATTTACCATACATTTAAGATAAAATACCATATTTTGTGTTAACAAAATGTAAAGTAGTGTGATGTATATGTGAAAAAGGCTCCGTCACTAAGACGAAGCCTCAATCCTTTTTTCTTCACAACAAATTATTTCGAATTATATAGATAAAGTACTGCAGCACTCAGAAAAACAACAATGCCATTGTTATACACATCAGAAATTAATTCGGGAACTTCGTATCCAAATGCAGCCAATTTAACGAGCGGAGTGGCTATATGAATAACTATAAGCACAATAAGTAACACTTTATAGACCGTTTTTTTGTTGCATTACCTCCTTAAAAGCCTTTACACAATTTATTTTCCTTCATAAGACACTCGTGGCACTTTGGATTTCTTGCCGTGCACACATCTCTGCCGAAATCAACTATCATATGACAGAAGTCGCTTTGCACATCTTTTGGCACTAAAGGGTCGAGAGTGCGTTCGACAACCGATTGATTTGTACTTTTGACAAGTCCCAGGCGGTTTGTAATTCGTATGCAGTGAGTATCTGCAACAATTCCGCCCTTGCCGAAAACATCGCCGAGAATAAGATTTGCAATTTTACTGCCAACCCCCGAAAGGGACATCAGGCTGTCATAATCGTCGGGCACTTTGCCGTCAAAGCTTTCTATAAGCTGTCTTGACATTTCCAATAAGCTCTTCGCCTTTGTTCTGTAGAGTCCGCAGGATTTAATCAGCTCTTCTACCCTCTCCTGAGACGCCTTTGCCATTGCGGAAACATCGGGTATTTCTTCAAATAATGCTTTCGAAACAATATTCACTCTGGCATCGGTACACTGTGCCGAGAGTCTTGCCATTACGAGCAGCTTCCACGGATCGCCGTCGTGATAAAGTGTACATTCGGAATCAGGATACAGCATTTTAAGCTGTTTATATATTTCAAGCGTTTTCTGTTTCGTAGTCAAGATACTTCTCCTGATTTCTGTAGTATTCAAGAACACCTTTGACAATTGCATCAGCAGATTTTTCCGCATTTCCTTCGGTTATAGACCACTGGTATTCTTCGACGTTTGATATAAAGCACATTTCAAGAAGTGCCGAAGGGAATCTGTGATTTCTTGCAACTGCCAGCTGCTGGTACGCTGTGTTTTTCTGTTCCCTGCCAAGCTCTCTGCAGACAACATCCGACACAGTTTTTGCAAGTCCTTTTCCGCTGTCATTGGAATAAAGTGCCATAAAGCCCTTTGTTTTCAAGGCGTTACTGCTTGCGGCAACCGAGTTATGGTGAACGGATATTGCAAGATCGGGACATTCGGCATTAAGCAGATCCATTCTTGCATAAAGGTCAACCGTTTCATCACCGGGACGGGATTCCACAACCTCGGCACCGAGCTTTCTCAACTTGTCTGCAAGAAGCGACGCGATATTTCCGTTCAGCTCCTTTTCGGGGCTTTCACCCGGACCGAGTGCTCCCACATCACTGCCACCGTGTCCTGCATCGACAACAATTCTCTTACCCGAAAGCGGTTTGTCACCCGTTTTCAAGGTCTGAGGATTATTGAGCTTCATAATCATACAGCCATTTTCATATACGATATTGAAGCCATAGAAATTATCGGGGTCTTTAAGGGTTACAAAGTACATAAGCATATTTGCCCTTGTACCGAGTCTTCCTTCAATTGATTCGATAAGGGGATTTTCGGGAACATCAAACTGAGGAATTATGCTTGTATCGGTATTATAGATAATAATTCTCATCTCACCGTTTTCACCCCTGAAGTCTACGTCAACGGGGATGTTTTCGGTAACACCGAAGCGTATGTCGGTGGTGTTATTAAGGTTATTGGTTGTATCCTTGGCATTTACCTCAACGGCTGTAGTAAGTATTGTATTAAAAAGCAGAGGCTTTCCATAGGTAAATTCGAGCTGTTCTTCCTTAATATATCCGCCAAAGCGCATTTTGCAGTATCCGTTGACGGTATTAATTACGTAATCCCTCATGCCCTTTGATGAAGGCAGAAAATCGTCATAGAAGGATGAGCTTGTCCCCACCTTGGTATGGGTATAATCCTCTTTGACCTCGGCATAAACATAGGCGTCGGCACCTTTTTGGCTTATTTCTCCGCCTGTCGCCTTTGCCGATTCGCCGTTAAGCTCGGCTGAAAATTCAACATTACCAAGTACCTTGAAGTCGGTGCTGTTTACAAGCTTTTCGGGTTTTACTGTGCCTGTGTACTTTTCATACAGATACTTACCTTCACCCTCGGGCGAAATTGTCGGCGACAGAACCACCTCTGTTTCCCCAAGCTTTGCAGTAACAACACTTCCCGCAGGTGCAACGCAGGAAACCTCAAGCGCTTCTCCCTCTTTAAGCCACTGCGACTCTGAAGGATATGCATTTGTAATTTCCATACCGTCAAGGGTTCTTTCGCCGTCTGCAGAATAAATCTTATTTCCGTTATTTACGGTATAGGTCATCTTCTTGCCGTTCTGGGTAAAGGTAAAGCTGTTTTTACCAGAGGCGAGATTGAGATAAAGACCAAAATATCCGCCGGTTGTTTTTGAAACGGGAACACCGTCGAAATACAAGGGATATGCGGGGTCACAGGAGCCGATAAGGTATGTCTTTGAAGAATTTATGTAAGAATTGTTGTCGGGATAGTTAACCTTTATGTCTTTGCCGTTGGATATTATTTCTTTTCTCGGCTTCTTC
>CAZTNR010000080.1:4682-9391 GCA_964614955.1 uncultured Oscillospiraceae bacterium
TTCTCGGAGCACACCTTTTTTATGTCATCTGCAACTCCGTTAACATTATCGGTAATGTTTTCATATCCGTAGAAGATGCTTCCCCTATAGCAGGAAAGGCTTCTTGCCATTTCCACCTGGCTGAAAATCTCGCCCCTTTTGAAGTCGTCCGACTTATAAGCGGCGTGACCTATATAGAGGTCAACACCCGTTCCGTCAAGATTTGCGTTCCACCATCTTGCAACATCGTCAAAAGGCGCAACCGTCGTGTCAAAGCTCCAGTAATCCTGCGGTGCTATATAGTCTACATATCCTCCCTTTGCCCAGCTTAGTGCATCGCAGTAGAGGGATACATATGCCTCAAGTCCGTTTGTGTCGCTTCCTACATACGGGGTATTACTTCCTTTATTTGCCCATATACCAAAAACGCTGACACCGAAATCACAGGCAGGATTTATTTTCTTTACTGCGTTATAAGTCTCTTTGATAAGTGTATTTACATTTTCTCTGCGCCAGTCTGAGAGCTCCTTACCCTCACCGTAAACCGTATAGGCTTCTGAATCCTCAAATTCAGCATCACCCGAAGGATAGGGATAAAAATAGTCATCAAAGTGAATACCCGCAACATCGGGATAGTTTTCAACTATTTCACGAACTCCGTCAACGACAAGCTGACGCACCTCGGGAAGTCCCGGATTTAAGTACGTTTTGCCATCGGCATACTTTACGGTATACTCGGGATGAAGAACCGCAGGGCTGTTATCACTAAGACTCTCTTCCTCGGAGGCATTCATCGTAACTCTGTAAGGGTTTACCCAGGCGTGAACATCAATATTATATTCAGATGCTTTTTTAATCAGATACGAAAGACTGTCAAAGCCGTACACATCTTCCCCCTCGGTTCCCGAAACATATCTTGATGCAGGGAAAATTTCGGAATTATAAAGGGCATCACAGGCAGGTCTTACCTGAAAGAACAGGGAGTTTATTCCCAAATCATATGCATTTTCGACAATAGAATCGAGTTCTTTTTTAAGCTGTTCTTTACTGAGCCCTGTTTTTGAGGGATAATCAATATTGACCGTCGTTGCTATCCACATCCCCCGCATTTCAAGGGTGGAAACATCTGTAAAATCAATCTGCGTTCCCGACTCTGCCATAACCGGATTTGAGTTATCTCTTCCGAAGAAAAAAAACGCACAGGCAAGAGCCAAAAGAATTATGAACGACAAAACAACCGATACTGCAATTGCGGCAGCAGGCTTTTTATTATGATTTTTGAATCTGTTATCTTTATATGTCACGGGCTACCTCCGAAAATTTTGCAAAAAAGTGTGTGTACTCCTGTTGACATAATTATACACTATAGTAAGACAAAATAAAACAGTTTTCGATAAATGTTTTCACTTTATTTATGAAAGTTCAAATTCAAGCTCCTTTGCTATATTTTCGATGCCGTAAAATGTACAGGCGTAAACGAGCTTTCCGTCTTCCTCGCAATAGTCCTCCTCGGTCTTTGTCAGGGTAAACTTCGGCGATATTTCATACAGCCGTTCCTTTGCCTCAAGTCTTGCAATTTCAAGTGCCTGCTTCTGTGTCCGTGCGGAATTATACTCTTTATATTCTTTTTTTGTTTTTGTTGCGACCGTTATCGGCAAGACAACATTTTCAAAAAGCTTTAGCTTTGAGCTTTTTTCGTCGCAGTCATAAGTTTTTCCTTTGCTGTCAAACGGATTGTTGAGGGCAAATTTCACTCCTGCAAAAGATATACCGTATTCTCTCGATAATTTTCCGGTATATTCCTTCCGTTCGTATTTATAGGGTACAACGACCTTTATCTTTCTTTCTGTATTTGCCCAGACAAAGCCCCTTGCACCTCTTAGCATACTTCCGCCCGTTCTCTTGTCAACAAATGCCGACACCAGCAGTTGTCCTTTAACCACCACATCACCTTTTTTTATTACAGTACCGCCTTCGTGAGCATCAACTCTCAAAATAATCCCGTTTGCCGCCGCAACAAGATTTACATTCTGCTTTTTCGGAACAAGCTCTGCAGGAAGTGCTTCCTTTATTTCAACTCTTGCCACGGTGCCGTCGAAATTGACAGCTATCCAGGACACGGCATCTTCATTGATAAGAACTGAGTCCGCCACACTTTTGACGTCAATCTTATTTTTAATCACACCTTCACAAAAGCCCACTTTTGCGAGCATTTTTACAACGTCATTTTCGCTAAGTTTTTCATTTCCCTCGACTTGTATATCCCATACAAAAAGGGAAGAAATATAAACAGCAAGCACAAATAGCAAGCATCCCGCCGCAAGTCCGAGTCTGAGCTTTAACTTTTTAATAAATACAGGCAGCCCTTTATGTTTTTTTGCGGTTATTTCCCCGCACCGTTTTTCTGTGCATTTCTCTACACTTTCACGGTCTTTATAAAGGCATTTAATACATACGGTTTCTTCATCCGGTATATCCAGCCAAAGTATCGGCACGTCTTTTTTCAGAGTATTTACAAAGCTTTCCGGGCTTTCAAGCTTTATTTCGTATTCTGTTATTCCCCTGAGATAGTCTGAAAACATTATATCACCTCATTCAAAGCTTACTCCAGAAACATATCCCACAACCCTTAAATCTCCGTTGGCAAGGCATACTATTTTAAGCTCTTTTCCTTCAATTATCACCGTGTCCCGTTGCTGTTTAACCTTTATGCATTCCTTGTCATAGTGCAGAAGCTTTCCTGCATCCTCGATAATTGCCTCACGGTTATGGCACATTTTTATATAGGGTCGGGGCATAGCCATATCAAATGGCAGCTGAGTCGCATTTGAGAGTTTGGCGGAAAGTGTCAGCTTGTTTTTCTTTTTTTGCTTCAAAAACATCACTCCAATACTGTCTCTGTAAAAATATTTATGCTTTTGTCTGCATATAAATACTTAGAAATATTACAGGGGTGAAAATATGAGCAAGATTAACAACGTTTTATATTTCGGTTTATTTACGGGAACAGCGCTTATTTATATACTCCTGTTCCCTTATGAAACGGCTTTTTACACCAAAAATGCGATGACAATGTGTATATCATCGGTAATTCCAGCCCTTTTTGTTTTTATGGTATTTACCAAAATTCTGGCAAAATTATGTGCAGCCGGGTTTATGTCGGGGAAAATATCGGGATTCTTCTCCCGTCTTTTCGGACTTCCCGTGTGTCTTGTGCCGATATGTCTTGCAGGTCTTGTATGCGGAGCACCCTCGGGTACTGTTTCAATTTGCAGTCTTTACTCCGAAGGACACTGTTCAAAGGATGAATCAGAAAGAGCCTGTATACTGACGGGAAACTGCTCCGGAGCATTTATAATGGGAGTTGTTTCTGCAACTCTCGGATGTAAGTTTGCCTCGGCATACATACTGATTTCAAATCTTGCCTCGACGCTTACGATTTATCTTCTTCTCTACAGGGGCACTTCAAAGCAGACAGCTGCCAAGCCCGAAAAAAGTGTCTTCGGCTTTTACGATGCACTTTCAGAAAGCATCGTTTCATCGGCATCTTCCGTTATAACTCTTTCGGCATATGTTGTTTTCTTTTACACGGTAGGAGCTACAGTATCAACAAAAGCCGCAGGGGTTTTACAGTCGGCAGGCTTATCTTCTTATTTCGTCAACACTGCAAAATCATTAATTTGCTCTCTGTTTGAAATAGGTCTCGGTCTGAATTCGCTGAGTTTAATTTCGGGTACAAAAGCAATAATTATTGCAGCCGCTGCCGTGTCATTTACAGGTATTTCAATTATATTTCAGGTAACAGGAATTATGCGGCATCACGGTATTCCGATTAAGAACTATATTTTTTCAAAATTATTGTGTGCTTTACTGTGCCCTGTCTACGTAACGGTAATTTTACTTACATCGCCTTTTCCCGTTTCTGTTTTTTCGCATTTTACCGCAAATCAAAAGCAAGGTGTTTCGGTCGGCGATGTGGCAGTTCTTATATTCGTCACGGTTATTGCATTTATAGCGGCACGTTTTTTATCTTATCTTGATAAAAAATACAAAAAGTAATTTATAAAATCATTAAATTTATGCGGTTTGCTTCTTGATTTTTTCACTATTTACTGTATAATATATATGGGTTACTTTATATGTAACGCAATTTACGTGTAAAAGGAGCATATTAAGTGAGAAAGAGATTACCTGGCGACATTGCAAAATGCTGTGCACTTTGCGAGCACGCAAAAAAAGTTGCCGTAACAGGCGAAATACTGTGCGGACATACAAAAAATCTCAAAAAGGTAACAGAGGATTTCAGCTGCAGAAAATTCAGCTTTGACATTCTCGCCTACCGTCCCAACCCCACAAAGCTCCCTAAATTTACCGTTGAATCGGTTGAGGAAATATTATAAATTATTAACATACATCAAGGAGAGTTTACAATGAAAGACGTTTATCAGAGAATTTACGAAACAGGCATTATCCCCGTAATCAAGATTGACGACGCAAAGGATGCAGTTCCTCTTGCAAAGGCACTTATTGATGGCGGTCTTCCTGCGGCGGAAATCACATTCCGTACTGCTGCTGCAGCCGATGCCATAAAGGCTATATCCGAAGCATACCCCGATATGCTTATCGGTGCAGGTACCGTTCTTACACCCGAACAGGCAGATACGGCAATTGCCTGCGGTGCTCACTTTATCGTAAGCCCCGGCTTTAATCCCACAGTTGTTAAGCACTGC
>CAZTNR010000081.1:0-9341 GCA_964614955.1 uncultured Oscillospiraceae bacterium
GAAAGAGGAGATGAACCGAAGAATTCCTTGATTGCAGAAACTATAGGTCTTATGTTAATGAGATTCTGAGGAGTGAGGTTTTCAGTATCCTGCATAGTCATACGCTCTTTTACGAGCTTTTCCATACGGGTAAAGCCGATTCTCATCTGGTTCTGTAAAAGCTCGCCTACAGAGCGAAGTCTTCTGTTACCGAGGTGGTCGATATCGTCAACATTACCGCAGTTATGGGAAAGACAGAGCATATAGTTAACGGAAGCATAGATATCTTCACGTGTGATATGCTTAGGAATAAGTTCGAGCCTTCTTTCCTTGAATGCCGCAATAAATTCTTCTTCATTGGAAGTTGAAGAAAGAATTTCAGCGAGTACTTCGACGTTAACCTTTTCGTCTACCTTCAAAGAAGAAAGGTCGTAGCCTGCAGGAATTACGCCGAGCTTTGTCATATCCGCCATCTTGTTGGAGAATACCTTAAACTCTGTCTTCTTATCGTCCTGTGTGATGAGGTATACTTCTGTTACACCTGCGTTTTCAATTGCCTCTGCGTTTTCTCTTGAAAGGAGTGTGCCTTCATCAAAGAGAATTTCGCCTGTGAAGGGAGAAGCTACAGGGCGTGCGAGCTTAAAGCCTGCAATTCTTCTTGCAAGCGCCAGCTTCTTATTGAACTTATAACGTCCAACCGCAGAAATATCATATCTCTTAGCATCAAAGAAGAGATTGTTAATAAGAGTAATTGCACTTTCTACGATAGCAGGGTCGCCGGGACGGAGCTTTCTGTAAATTTCTTTTAGAGCTTCATCCTGTGCAGAGGTTCCCTTCTTAACAGCTTCGCTTTCCATAAGATCCTTAGCCATTGTAGCGTTAAGCTTTTCATCTTCGCCAAAGACTGCTTTAAGCTCTGCATCGGTGCCGAGACCGAGAGCACGGAGGAATACCGTTACGGGAAGCTTTCTGTTCTTATCTATACGAACATAGAAAATGTCATTTGCATCTGTTTCGTATTCGAGCCACGCACCTCTGTAAGGAATTACAGTTGCAGCGTGAAGGCGCTTGCCGGATTTATCGTCGTTTGCTTCATAATAGATACCGGGAGAACGCACAATCTGCGAAACAACTACTCGTTCCGCACCGTTTATAACGAAAGTACCCTGTTCAGTCATAAGGGGGAAGTCGCCCATAAACACTTCGGACTCCTTAACCTCGCCTGTTTCCTTGTTGGAAAGTCTGACGGTTACCTTCAGATGTGCCGCATAGTTTACGTCACGTTCTTTACATTCCTCAACGGAATACTTGGGTGTCTTATCGATTTCGAAGTCAACGAATTCGATAAAGAGATTGCCTGTGTAGTCCACGAGGGGAGATACGTCTTCCAATACCTCTCTCATACCCTCTGTGAGGAACCATTCATAGGATTCCTTCTGAACCTCAATTAAGTTCGGCATCTCGAGCTTTTCGTCTATTTTTGAAAAGCTGTAACGGATGTTATTACCGAGTTTGTAAGGTTTTACCATCGTATGAAATCACTCCATTTCATCATCTCAGTAGTCATTGTTTTTTCGGGCATCAGGTGTCAAAAGGCGATTCCTCGACACACTACTACTCGATTATAATGCAGTATATAACTTTATCACCTTTTATTTCATTTGTCAAGCACTTTTTTCTAAAATTTTGATTTGTTTACAAAATTACCGATTTATATTAAAAGCGCAGACAAAATATAAGTTTTTTACCTATCTATATTAGATAACGCAAATTTTACACAAAAAAGAGAAGGTTTTTACGCCTTCTCTAAAAAACGGTATAGATTTCCTTAAGGCACCCGTCGGGCGAATACCTCCAGCCGTCCATATGCTCCCCGTCAAAAAAGTACTCATTTGATTTCTTGTGACAGCTTTCATCGGATACATCTATTATGACAAGCTTAATTTTCATCTTTTCGGGAATTATGCTCTTTATGTAAACCGCCGCCGTCTGTCCTTCGTAAACGCCGTCGCAGTACTCGGCAAGACCTGCAAGATTAGGAGCAAGCTCCACAAATATTCCGTAGGGCTCAACGCTTCTTACCGTTCCGCAGGCAGTTTCTCCCGCATTGAAGCCCCTTGCATTTTCCTCCCAGGTTCCGAGAAGCTCTTTATGCGTAAGCGTCACCCTGCAGATATCGTATTCTATGTTCTTTACAACACACCTTATTTTCTGACCGCATTCAAATCTCTCGGACGGATGCCCTATTCTCGAAACCGATATGCAGTCAACGGGTAAAAGTGCAGTTACTCCGCAGCCGATATCGCAAAAAACGCCGAAGGACTCCATATGGGTAACCGCCGCATCTATCACATCTCCGCACATAAGACGGCTTATGTAATTGTCGCAGCACTCCTTTTGTGCCTCTTTACGTGAGAGTAATATTTCTGCGCCGAAGTCACCCTCCTCAATACTCTTCACCTTAAAGCACACATTTTTGCCCACCCGTGTAATAACGGCTATGTCCTTGACAGCTTCGCCCGAAGGATTGTAAAGTGCTTCCTCCTTATGTATAACTCCCTTGAAGGAGCCGAATTCCACGTGAAGATTCTTTTCGTTGTCGCAAAGCACGGCTCTGCCGCAAAGGATTATCCCATTATCCCTTGCATATTCAAGTCCTTCAAGACTGTCTGTATATTCTCTGCTGCAGTATATTCCCGCTTCCAATTCGGGACAATAGGCGTTTTTCATAATTTAAGTATACCTCCGGATAAATTTTCTTTCTTTTACTCACATTTTATTAAATCTTTTCTTGTTTTATGCCTCGTTTTTGCCGTCAAATAATGGTTTTTTAACCCTCTGAGCACCACTTATTGTTAATATTAAACAAAAACGTTCTTCTTTTTTGTGCAATACGAAAAAAATGAAAATTCAAAAATTAATGATTGATTATATGAAACTTTGGTGGTATAATGTATTGTAATTATATGTGGATAGTATATCTATACCTACGCAAGTTTGAATTAGTTTGGGAGGAAAACACGACTATGAAAAAACTTTTGGCACTCATTCTTGCTTCGATGTTCATCCTTTCGTCACTTGTTGGTTGCGGCAGCGGCGAAAATGATGAAGAAAAGAAAAAAGATGAAATCAAGGGCGCAGAAATCCAGATGTTTCTCACCACCCTTCCCGAAACAATAGACCCCTCGGCTGCTTACACAACAGTTGACCAGATAAGACTTATGGGTCTTCTCTACGAAGGTCTTACAACAATCAACGAAAAAGGCAAGCTTGAAAATGCACTCTGTAAGAGCTATGAATATGACTTCAACCAGAGAACAGGCAACCTTGAGCTTTTAATTACACTTGCAGACTCCAGATGGTCCGACGGTAACCTCATTACCTCCGACGATTTCAGGTTTGCCTGGAAGAGAGTTCTTCTTCCCGAAAGCAACAATGCCAACGCATCGCTTCTCTATCCTGTTCTCAACGCGAAGGCGGTTAAAGAAGGTCTTTGCAGCGAAGATGACCTCGGTGTATATTCTCTGAAAAACAACCTCATACAGATTACATTCGAAAAGGACTATGTAAACGAAGACGATTACTCAAAGGGTGAAGTAAAGAAGAAGGTTGAATACTTCCTTCGCCGTCTTGCAAGCCCTGCACTTGTTCCTCTCCGCGAAGACGTTGTTGACGACGACACCAAGGACTGGTGCAAGCCCAACGGTACATCCTACGTAACAAACGGTCCGTTCAAGATCAAGGCTTGGAACTCAGGCGAGCTCACCTTTGAAAGAAGCGTTAACTACAGATGCGTAGGCGACTCCGAAGGTAATGCGGACGACAAGATTGTAAAGCCCTACAGACTTATCACTCTCTACTCCGAGGGTACAAGTGCAGATAACCACTACGAGTCATATGTAAATGAAGGCAGATTCTTCCTCAACCTCAACTCAGCTTCCGAAGAAGTTGTTGCTTCCTTCGGCAAGAAGGTTATGGAAGACGTAACTCTTTCTTCAACAGTTGTATATCTCGACCACACACACGAGCTCTTCGCAAACCCCAAGGTAAGACAGGCACTCTCTATGGCGCTTGACAGAAACGCAATGGCAGCATCCACAAGAAGTGTTGCGGCAACAGGCTTTGTTCCCTCGGGTGTTGAAGATGTAAAAGCAACGTCCGGCTTCCGTAAGAAGGGCGGCAACCTCTGGTCGGCATCGGCTAACATTGATGCTGCAAAGGCACTCCTTGCAGAAGCAGGCGTAAAGCCCGCAAACCACGTTATTTCCATTGAATTCAGCAATCTCAGAAAAGACGACGAGGAGCTTGCAAAGGCTTGTGAAACAGCCTGGAAGGCTCTCGGCTTCAAGGTTAAGTTCGGCGGCAAGAAGCAGATGTACATTGACTCCAAGGAAGACGGTACATACGAGCTTATAAAGAACAACGAAGCAGTTAATGCTGCAAGCGTTATTATTGTAAATCAGCAGTCTATGACAACAGACGCTTACTCTATTCTTACAAGCTACTCCGGCGAATACGGCGGAAATCTCATAGACGTAAAGCTCAGCGATGTTGTTTACGGCAACCACACAACAGGCTATAACGATGCAGAATATGATAAGCTTTGTACTGCATTTGTAAATGCAGAGAATGTAAAGACAAGAACTGCTGCGATGCACGAGGCTGAAAAGTATCTTGCAACCCAGATGCCCGTTATTCCCCTTGTATTCAACAATTCCTACTATGTAACCCAGAAGCTTTCGGGTATCGAAACAGACAAGTTCGGACGTCTCAACTTCACAGAGCTTGAACAGAAGAACTTCAAGAAGTACCTTAAAGCACAGAATGCGGAAACAGAAGTAACAGAAGAAAAGTAATTAAGCTAAACAATCACAGGGCTCTATGTCTTTGGCGGCATGGAGCCTTTTGTTTAACCGGGAGATAAAAATGTCAGAGCTTTTACAGAATCACAATTTCAAGTTTCAGAAAAAATACGGTCAGAATTTCCTGCAGGATGTGAAAATTCCAAGACGTATTGCCTTGGAATGTACCAATTTCACCTTTCCCGAGGGTGATGTTATCCCCGACGAAAAGGCAGACAGCCTTATACTTGAAATAGGTCCGGGTGCAGGTATTCTCACAAAAGAGTTGGCAAAGAGATTCAAAAAGGTTGTTGCTGTTGAAATCGACACAAGCCTTGAGGGTGTACTTAAAGAATCGCTTGACGGGTACGACAATATTGAGGTAGTCTTCTCGGATATTATGGATATCGACCTTGTGCCGTTTCTTGACGAAAAGAGAAGACGTGACGACGGCTCTCTTATGCCCGTATCAGTCTGTGCAAACCTGCCCTACTATATCACAACGCCGATTATAATGAAGCTGCTTGAGGAGTATTCCGATTTCGACTTCATTACGGTTATGGTGCAAAAGGAGGTTGCGGTGCGTCTGTGCGCCCCTGCCGGCGATTCGGAATACGGTGCTATCACTGCCCAGATAAATCTCTACGGTAAGGCAAAACGACTCTTTGCGGTGCCGTCAGGCTGCTTCTACCCAAGACCCAAGATTGACAGCGCAGTTATCAGAATTGAGCTTTATAATGAGCCTGAGTACACAAAGGAGCTTGCCCTTGAAACGTCAAGGGTCATAAAAAACGCCTTTGCTATGCGAAGAAAAACCCTGTCAAATGCTCTGTCGGGTATGTATCCCAAGCTAACCAAAGAGCAACTCGGACAGATTATCGCAGACACTCTCGGAAAAGGAGCTGATGTCAGAGGAGAAAAGCTGACGACTAAGGAGTTTTCACTGCTTGCCGAGAGGCTGAAGGAGTTTAGATAATGTATATAGAAAAGCTGTTCAAAAAGTACAAATCAAAAATCAACGGAGATTTGATTTTTGATCCTATCAGAAAAAAAGAAGTCCATAATACACCGGAAGAAACAATCAGACAAAAAACCGTTTGTTTTTTACTAAATGAACTTCACATTCCGGAATCACAACTTATCGTGGAAAAATCGCTGTCAACACTGGGTGTAAAAGGCAATAAAAAAAGAATCGATATAGGAATATTGGATACAAACCATAGCCTTGTCGGGCTCGTAGAATGTAAGGCGTTTTTTATCAATTATAATGAATCGCCATATCAACAAGCAATCGATTACGTCTCGCTTCTTGATGCAAAATACTATTTTATCTGTGACGGAGTGGATTTTATTGGATATAGATATGAAAAAGAATCAGATCAATTCATTCAAATCGAAGAATTGCCAAACTTCAACGAAATACTTCAGACATAGATAAAGAGGACGGCTGCCGCCGTCCTCTTTTTATCCAAGAAGCCCGAAAAGATTGAAAAGATTCTTTTCTTTCTTCTTTTCTTCTTCTCTTTTATCCTCGACGTAGTCCGCAACATTACAGATTATTTCTGCGCCTTCTGCCCTTGTGAGCATCCTATCGGCACAGAAGTTTCCCTCGGGGTTTCCGCCAAGAATACCTATTTTGGACAAAGCACACACCGAGCTTTGCGCCCATACGGGAATGCCGTCTGCATCCTTATATGACGGAAGTGCTTCATCTTCTTTTTCGAGTCCGAGAAGCTTGCCTGTAATCACAGCCGCCTCTGCCCTTGTTACAGAACAGGCAGGCTCAAAATTGACGGTACCGTCGCCGTTGTCGTAGCCGGATATAATTCCGTTGTCATAGGCATACTGGACATAGCTTTTGACATTGTGAGGAATTGCCGAATCATCCGAAAAAACAGTCTTTGAAACGTATGGGATATTTTCCTCGAAGCCTGCCATTATGAGAGAGAGTGCCAGAAAATCCCCTCTGTTCATTTCTCCTTCGGGGTTAAAGACAAATTCTCCGTCATCGTTTTCCGACGCCATAAGCCCCGTTGATGCCATTTTAATTGCAGAGTTGTGCGCCCAATGGTTTTGCATATCCTTGAAATATACGTCTGCGGCAGGTCTTGAAACTTTGATTTTTACAATTCTTTCCTCAGACGAAGCACCGTAGACGTCAACGGCTCTGTAGCTGAATTCGTCCTTGCCCGAGTAGTTTGATGACGGTCTGTACACAAACTGTCCTTCACCCGTAATTTCAACGCTTCCGTGAGACGGATAGCTCACCACCTCAAAGCTGACATCATCGCCCTCGGGGTCGGTTACGGAAAAGCTTTTGAATACAGCAATGCCCGATTGGGTGTCTACCGACAAATCTCCTGCCTCAGGTGAAAGATTGTGGGAGGCAATACAGGGCTTGTTTTCTATTTTCTTACCGATAATTTCAATAGCAGGCGAAAGCTTTGCACCGACAGAAGTGCTGAGCATCACAGAAGCAAAAAGCACAAACATAATTCTCTTTTTCATTTCTTTCTTCCTTTCCCGTTTTATGTTCACACTTATTATTTGCCCCTGTTTGAAGTTTTATGCAAAAAAAAGAACGGCTTTTCGCCGTTCCTTTCAAGTTTATCTGTCAATATATTTTATTGCCGCAAGTGCTGCCACAGCACCGTCAGAGGCGGCTGTTGCCACCTGACGGATATCCTTTCTTCTGCAGTCGCCTGCAACAAAGATGCCCTCGGTGCCCGTTAAACAGTCTTCTCCCGAATTTGCATAGCCTCTTTCATCAAGCTCAAGTACATTTGCAAAGGCTTCATTCTGAGGAATAAGACCGATTGCAACAAACATACCGTCAACATTCAGGGTGATTTCTCTGCCGTCAGCCGTCTTTTCAATAACAATACCCGAAAGAGTATCGTCTCCGACTATGCTCTTTACAACTGCACCGAGAATGATTTCAACATTCTCCTTTGCCTGCAGCTGTTCCTGCAGCTTCTGCTCTCCTGTGAGAAAATCAAGATTCTGTACAACATATACCTTCTTTGAAGTTTCGGCAAGAAGAATTGCTTCTTGAAGTGCGCTGTTTCCGCCGCCGATAACGGCAACATCCTTGCCCTCGTAGAAAGCACCGTCGCATACCGCACAGAAGGATATTCCTTCGCCGACAAACCTTTCTTCGCCCGGAAGTCCAAGCATTCTGTGCTTTGCGCCGGTAGCAACAATTACAGCCTTGCCCGTAAATTCTCCCGAGTCTGTTATAACCGTCTTGTATTCGCCGTTCTTTATTTCAAGTACTTCACAGCATTCAACATCTGCGCCCTGCTCAAGAACCTGCTCAACAAGCTTCTCTGCAAATTCGTTGCCCGAAACAGAAAGGAAGCCGGGAATGTTTTCAACCTTCGGTGAATAGGTAATCTGACCGCCAAAGGAGCCTTTTTCGAGAACACATACGCTCTTTCCTGCACGTCTTGCATAGAGAGCCGAAACAAGCCCTGCAGGTCCTGCTCCGATTACGATAATGTCATACATATAATTTCTCCTTGATAATATAACACCCGACCGCCGTCGTTTGGCGGTCGGGTGTGGATAACCGTGTTGCCACGGCATATTTTTTGCAAAAGCTGTGTCGGTGTAGCAATTTTCCTCACCGCTTGGATTTATGGCGGTGAGGAAAAAGTTTGTTTCGCGACACTAAATGTTATTTTGGGTTCACAATTGCCCGCGAATTTGCCGGCGGGAGCTACCCGCTTAGGCATTGAGAAGCTTTTTGATGTCGGATACGCCTGTGAACTTCTGAGCCTGACCTTCCTTTACAACAACAAGTGTGGGTGCCTGCTTTACGCCGAGAGCTGTGGTGAGCTCTGCGTTTTCGTTTGCAAGAAGCTTTGAGTACTCTACGCCTGCCTTGTCAAGAACAGAGCAAGCAATCTTGCAGTTGGGGCAGGTTGCTGTTGTGAAGAGATAATAGCCGTCGCCAAGAGCGTTGTTGCTTTGCATTTCTGCTACCGCCTCCTGTATGGGGTTCATTTTCTTATCCATAACAGACGTAGCAATGTTGTATACCTTTCTGTCCTTGTATTCCTGGCTCTTACCGTCATTCCAGTTCTGAACAGGGCGGTAGTAACCTGTAATACGGCTGTATACTTCAGCCTTTTCGCCACAAGTAGGACAAGTGAATTCTTCGCCTGCTATGTAGCCGTGATTCTTACATACGGAATATGTGGGTGAAAGTGTATAGTAAGGAAGCTTGTAGTTTTCGGCAATCTTCTTAACTAAATTTGCAGCAGCCTTCCAGTCGGGTAATTTTTCGCCGAGGAATGCGTGGAATACAGTTCCCGATGTGTAGAGTGTCTGGAGGTCATCCTGAATGTCGAGGGCTGTGAAGATGTCTTCTGTGTAGCCGACAGGAAGATGTGAAGAGTTTGTATAGTAAGGTGTATCATCTTCGCTCTTTGCCGCTGTGATGATGTCGGGATAGTGCTTCTTGTCGTGCTTTGCAAGACGGAAGGATGTAGACTCTGCAGGAGTAGCTTCGAGGTT
>CAZTNR010000082.1:0-9304 GCA_964614955.1 uncultured Oscillospiraceae bacterium
GCTTCATCAGATTCGAAAAGGGCGAAGGCATCGAAAAGAAGGAAGAAGACTACGCAGCAGAAGTTGCAAAGCTTGCAGGTACTAAGTAATTAGCATCTTCTTTGATGACTAAATAAGTCGTAAATCCCAATCATCAGATACGATGGTTGGGATTTTTGCTGTTTATATAAAACAAAATGAGCGAAAAATACCTTGACATTAATTGCTTCATATAGTATACTAAACTGTACGTGTTTACGCAAAATCCCAAACACTTTTGGAGTGAAAAATATGTTTGAAATAGTTAAAAGAAAAGAATTGAATCCCACCGTAACACTTATCGAGGTTTCTGCACCCCTTGTTGCCAAAAAGGCAGAGCCGGGTCAGTTTATAATCCTTCGAACCGATGCAGAGGGCGAAAGAATTCCCCTTACCGTTGCGGATTATGACAGAGAAAAGGGAACAGTTACGGTTATTTTCCAGATTGTAGGTGCTACAACCCAAAAGCTCAATTCCCTTCGTGAAGGCGACACTCTTTCCGATTTTGTAGGTCCTCTCGGAAAAAAGACCGAAACAGAGGGACTAAAGAAGGTTGCAGTAGTAGGCGGCGGCGTCGGCTGTGCTATTGCTTTTCCTGTTGCCAAGAAGCTTCATAAAATGGGCTGTGAGGTACACGCAATTGTCGGCTTCAGAAATAAGGAGCTTGTCATCCTTGAAGACGAATTCAGAGCCAACACCACAAAGACAGTACTTATGTCGGATGACGGCTCTGCAGGTGAAAAGGGACTTGTTACGGATGCGCTCAGAAAGCTTATCGAAAGCGGAGAAAAGTATGACGAGGTTATAACAATAGGTCCCCTTATTATGATGAAGTTTGTGTGCGCTCTCACAAAGGAATTCGGCATCAAAACCGTTGCAAGTATGAACCCTGTGATGATTGACGGAACGGGTATGTGCGGCGGCTGCAGACTTACTGTCGGCGGTAAAATGAAGTTTGCCTGTGTTGACGGCCCTGAGTTTGACGGACACGAGATTGACTTTGATGAGGCAATGGAGCGCTCAAGTATGTACAGAGATTTTGAACGCCACGCATATGAAGAAACCTGTAATCTCTTAAAGAAGGCAGAGGAGGCAAAGTAATATGGCGAATATGTCACTAAAGAAGAATGAAATGCCCACTCAGGCACCCGAGATAAGACGCAATAACTTCCTTGAGGTTGCACTCGGTTATACAGCAGAGCAGGCGGTAGATGAGGCAAAGAGATGCCTTAACTGTAAGAATAAGCCCTGTGTAGGTGGATGCCCCGTTAAAATTTACATACCTGAATTTATCGCAAAGGTTGCAGAGGGCGAGTTTGAAGAGGCGTATCAGATTATTACAAAGCAAAGCTCACTTCCCGCAGTATGCGGCAGAGTGTGCCCTCAGGAAAAGCAGTGCGAAAGTAAGTGCGTAAGAGGCATCAAGGGTGAGCCTGTTGCTATAGGCAGACTCGAAAGATTTGTGGCCGACCGGCACAATAATAACGTGACGGAAGCACCCGTAAAGCCGCAAAGTAACGGCATAAAGGTGGCAGTTATCGGCTCAGGTCCTTCAGGTCTTACCTGTGCCGGCGACCTTGCAAGGAAGGGATATGAGGTAACGGTATTCGAAGCCCTTCACATTGCAGGCGGAGTACTTGTATACGGAATTCCCGAGTTCAGACTTCCGAAGGCAATTGTTGCAAAGGAAGTTGAAACACTGAAACAGCTTGGCGTAAGGATTGAAACCAATATGGTTATAGGCAAGATTCTGTCTGTTGACGAGCTGATGAGCGAATATGGCTTCAAGGCTGTGTTTATAGGCTCAGGTGCAGGTCTTCCCAAGTTTATGAATATCCCCGGTGAGCAGCTTAAGGGCGTATACTCTGCCAATGAGTTTTTAACAAGAGTAAACCTTATGAAGGCTTATAAAGAGGATTCAGCAACACCCATAATGAAGGCAAAAAAGGTGGCTGTTGTAGGCGGCGGTAATGTTGCTATGGATGCTGCAAGAAGCGCACTCAGGCTCGGTGCGGATGAAGTGTATATCGTATACAGACGTTCAATGGAAGAGCTTCCTGCCCGTCGTGAGGAGGTTGAACACGCCGAGGAAGAAGGCGTAGATTTCAGACTTCTCAATAACCCCGTTGAAATTCTGGGCTACCGTAACCCCGATGACAGACGTGACCCCAAAAACGGCTTTGTGACGGGAATCAAATGTGTTAAGATGGAGCTCGGCGAGCCGGATGAAAGGGGAAGACGCAGACCCGTAGAGATACCGAATAGCGAGTTTGTACTCGATGTTGACTGCGTAATTATGGCAATCGGAACTTCACCCAATCCTCTTATCAAGTCCACAACCGAAGGACTTGAAACAAAGGAATGGGGCGGTATTATTGCCGAAGAGGAAACAGGTCTTACATCCCGTGAATTCGTCTATGCAGGAGGCGATGCCGTAACAGGCGCGGCGACGGTTATTCTTGCTATGGGCGCAGGTAAAAATGCGGCTGAGGCTATTGATAAGAAGCTTTCAGGAAAATAAACGTAAAAAACGAGGCTTTGCGCCTCGTTTTTCTTTTGTGAATTATTCAATATCCTCGACAACAGTTTCGGGCGGCATTTCAAGAAGTGCGGGATTCTTGAAGAATCTTCTCAAATACTTGTACGCCGTCGCAAAATAATATCCGTCGCATATTCTTTCGTCAAGAACAAAGGTTGTATCAACCATACCGTGCTTTTCAACAACACCGTCATCATTCAGGACGTTGACCTTCTTCTTTGCACCGAAGGCAATAAACACAGGCAGGTTGCCGAAATCGTAAAGATGGTGGCAGACGGCAGGAATGCCGAGTGAACCCATTGATGTAATAAAGAGGGAAGCGTGGAATGGCGAAAGCTTCTGAAGAGAGTAGGGAAGAAAACCGAAATAATCCATAAATCTTAAGGTTCCTATAGCAAACCTCAGAACAAGACCGGGGAAGAAGTTGAGTAGCTTTGCAAGGTTGTCAAAGCTGCTTCCGGGATCGTTTCTGTACTCCTCAATTGCCTTGTTGAACTTTTCGTAGACATCCATAATTGTATCCCTCGGGGAAAATTCAACCTTGATAACTGTGTCAGGGGATTCAAGCTTTAATTCGCGTTTAATAACAAGTGAAATAATAACCTTGTCTCTCGAATAAATTCTCTGACCTGCAATATATCTGTTGATTGCAGGGTACTGAGAAACGGTTCTGAGATATGCCGCAATAATAATGTGCATAAGACTCAGACCCTTGACACCGTCCTTCTTTTTGTCCGTCAGATACTTTTCACACTCTTCTGTATCAAAGCTGTCAGAAAGCTGATTCTGACAGCCCGAGCGTGTGCCCATAATGTAGGGTGAAACCACACTCATAGGGTCTATGGTGCGAAGACGTCTTCCGTCTTTTCTGTCGCCAAATCTTTTCTTTGCCATAAGTGTACCTTTTCTTTCTAAGATACCCTATTTTAACATAAAAAATATTGTTTGTACATAGAAAACTGCAAATTTCTACATTATTCATAAAAAATCTTGTCGTAATTTGTCTATAATTTTCTTTTCAAGGCGGGAAACTGTCACCTGTGATATTCCGAGAATTTTCGAAACGCTTGTCTGGGTCATATTTTTAAAAAATCTGAGTATAATCAGCTGTTTTTCTTCTTCGTTAAGCTTTGAAATTGCTTGCTTTAGTGCTATACGGTCAGTGACAGCTTCAAGAAAATCGCTGTCGGGTATTGTGTCGCAAATGCGAAGGCTTGAATCCTTACCCGAAGACACCTTCTCTTCGAGTGATACGATGCAGCTTTGCGATTCCAGCGCCTCTGTAATTTCATAATAAGTCAGCCTCGTAATTTCAGAAAGCTCGCTGATTTTTGCTTCTCTCCTGTTTTGCTTGTAGAATTCTTCTCTTGCTTTATTAACCGCTTTTGCGTTGGCTTTAATTTTACGGCTGATTTTAATGGGCCCGTCGTCACGTAAAAAACGCTTGATTTCGCCGAGAATAAGGGGAAAAGCATACGTTGAAAAGCTGTAACCGAGACCTTCGTCAAATCCGTCAATTGCCTTAAGCAGACCGATTTTGCCTACCTCAATCAAGTCCTCAAGCTCATATCCTCTGCCGCAAAATCTTCTCGCTATGCCTGAAACAAGACCGAAATTGCTTTTGCAAAGCTCTTCAAGAGCCTCCTTGTCGCCGTCTCTGTATCTTTTTAAAAGATGCGGATTTTCGCAGAAATCAGTCTTCTGCATAGGTCTTGCCAACAAACTTTGAAATGGTTACCGTCGTACCCTTACAGGGCTTTGATTTAACCGTGAGCTTGTCCGAGAAAACCTGCATAATTGAAAAGCCCATACCGCTTCTTTCGTCACTTCCCGAACCCGAATACATAGGAGTAAGAGCTTTTTCTATATCGGCAATACCGCAGCCCTTGTCGCGGATTCTGATAGTTACAAGCCCGCTTTTTGTTATACCTGCCGTTATGTAAATGAGCTTTTTACTATCATTGTTTTCATCTCTGTAGGCGTGAACTATGCAGTTGGTAACCGCCTCGGAAACCGCCGTTTTAAGGTCGCACAGTTCCTCTATTGTCGGGTCGAGCTGTGATATAAACGCCGATACTACCGAACGTGAAAGAGCTTCATTTATGCTCTTTGCAGGTAAAGTCATTTTCATATAATTTTGTAAAATCTCTATTTTCATTATTTTTTCTCTCCGCTTTTTTATTCACAGCCTTCCGCGCTGTGTGTTACCGTCTTTATTATTTTGTCAACTCCTGCCATTCTGAGAATTTTCAATGTCCTCTCATCGGCATTTGCTATATACATATCTCCCTCAAGCTCTTTTACTCTCCTGTATCTTCCGAGTACAAGCCCGAGACCCGACGAGTCCATAAAGTCAACCCCCGAAAGATCGAATATAAATACCTTCGGTCTGTGCGTGACAAGAAGCCTGTCCACACCTTCTCTGATTTCCCTGCAGGAGTGATGGTCGATTTCTCCCGAAAGATAGATTACCATTTTGTCGTCCTTGACGAGTGTTGTCATATCCATAAATATTTCTCCTTCCTTGTCTTTTTCAGCATACACCAAAAGATAAAAAAATAATGTCGAAACAGAGATTAAGTGTTGCTTTTTTCAGAGACAAAAATATATATCATAAGAACAATCGAAGTTATAATGCTCACGGGAATAATAAGGTGCTGCAGACTTCCGTAACCGAGACTATTGTCAAAGACTGCAAGTGAAAGAAAAGCTGTCGGCAGTAACAGGTGTAAAAATAATAATACTCCTGTTTTGCTTTGAAGCCTTTTTGATGATGAGGTTATAAGCTTTGTGCAAAGACTCATATATACAGAGCCCTTGATCAAAAAAGAAACTATTCTCAGTCCCGATATAAATTCGGTTATGTCAAAGCCGTAAACAAGGCGGGAAAGGGAATAATCGGGCATATCAAGGCTTCCCGAAAGCTCTGTTCCGAAAACAAGACAGGGTATAAGGCTTGATGAAAAAATGTAAACGAATGAAATCATAAGTGATGTAAAAAAGCACCTTTGCTTTTGCTTTGTGCTTTCATAAAGCTCTTTGAACAGTAAAATAAAAAATACAGAGTCTGCTGTCAGAAATGTCCCTGCCTTGACACCGCTTAGGACAGAGCTTAAAACGGAATTTTTGGAAAAGCTGAAGTCTGATACTGCGCCTTTCACGGTAGTAAACGGCAGATATGAAATTAAAAACAGAGTAAAATAGGTAATAAATGAAATTACCAAAAAGCGGAAAATACCCCTGCCTGTGCCGCCTGAAAGAAAGAGATTTACCAATAGCACGGATATTGAAATAGCCGTATAATACATAAGACTTATGCCGCGGTTTGTTATAAAGGAGGTGTCCTTAACAACCTCAGTGAGAAGCAACAGAAGTGAAAAAACACATCCTGCAGAGATTACAGTAACATTTATCTTGACTGCGGCTGTTTTTTTCTCAAAGCAGACTTTATATTTTTCTGTAATATGCAAAAGAATAAAAAGAATGACCGATGAAACAATTAAGCTTGTTGCAAGTGAAATAATTATGTTGTCAGAACCCTTAAAAGGATGAAAAATACCTGTACCCGAAAGAAAAAAGGCACAGTATGAAAGACAAAGCTGTATCTTTTTGCTGCTATTTTTGTTCAAATACAACACCACTTTTCTTATTAAAAACTGCTTTGCCGTCTTTTTCAAATTTTCCGTCATCCGAAAGCCTGAGTGCAGGAACCGATATGTCTTTTTCCGAGAAATAACAGGCAAAAAAACGTATGACATTCAGCTTTTTCTCAGAAAAAAGAGACATAAAGCTTTTTAAATCCTTTCCGTCTTCCATAGAGGAAAGAAAGTACCTCGGCTCTTTATCTTTTATAAAAAAAATATCGGCTGTAATCGGGAAATCGTTGCCGTTGCAAAGCTCTTTTGAAAGCTTTTCGATAAATTCCTTGTCCGACTTTTCAGTAAGAAAATAAGCTCGGCAGGTGGCAAAGTAGCTTTCCTTGTATCTGTCTTTGATTTTTTCTGACAGCTTGCCAAGAGTGTCAGCCCTTTGCTCGGCGACAAAATATTTGCTTTTTTCACCCGAAAGCTGCTCAAGAAGAAGGGTAGCCCTTACGTCTTCGCCGTCACGCTCAAAGGCGGCACAGTGAATAAAATAAGTTTCATTTTCTTCTTTGGCTGTACATCCCGGAATTAAGAATAAAAATGCCAGAAGTGCAGGTAAAATAAATCGCCTTATGTCATTCATCTCCTTCTTGATACAGCGAAGCTTGCGGGTCGTTGATGGCGGTCAACGGATTAACGAAAAGCGAATCCTCAAGCCCCTTTGTTCGAATAGGTGCGAACGGCAAAAGGCAGGGAACACCGAAGGACTCTGCACGCGCAAGACTTGCCAGTATAAAGCAAGCCGAAAGAATAACGCCCGGAAAACCGAGAAAACAGGAAAGCATAAGGTTTATAAATCTCAATAATACAATGTTGTTCATAAGAGCCGGCACAATAAAAGTGCACATTGCCGAAAGAGCCGATGCCATAATTACCGGTGCGCTTGCAAGATTTGCGCTGATTGCGGCGTCTCCCAAGGTAAGCCCCGCAACTATGCTTACGGCATTTCCCACAGCTTTGGGCATACGAATACTGACCTCGCGTATCAGCTCAAATATTATCAGAATAACAATAAATTCCCCGAAAACGTCAAAAGGCACATCCTGCCGCAAAGTAATAAAAGCCTTGTATATCTTGTATGGCAGCACCGAGCTGTGATGCTCGACGGTCGATAGATATACTGCGGGCAGATAAAGTGCAATAATGGCGCCTAAGAACCGTAAGCATCGCATAAACGTGGCAAAATACGGTGTTTTGAGGTAGTCTTCAGAGGATTGAAGGGCTTCAATAAACAGATATGGAACCGTGAGCACCGTGGGGCTTCCGTCGCATATTATTGCGATTCTGCCCTCAAGCAGCTTTGCCGATACAACGTCTGGCTTTTCTGAGTTTCCCGTGTTCGGGAATAGGGAAGGGGTGCTTTTCTGAAGGAGGTGCTCGATGTATCCCGAGTCAATAACGGCGGGCAGCGTCATATTTTCAAGCCTTTTTCTGACTCTTGATACTGTGTCTTTTTTTGCTGTTCCTTCGATGTAGCACAGATAAACGGTTGTGCCGCAAAAGGAGCCGCAAATAAGTCGTTCAGCCTTAAATTTGGTTGTTCTGAGGCGTTTTCTCAGTAGTGCCAGATTGTCCTCGGAGCTTTCAACAAAGCCCTCGCGTGGGCCTTTTATAACAAGCTCGCTTGAAGGCTCCGCAACACTTCTTGATGCAACAAGCTTTACTTGAGATGAAACAATGTAAAACTCACCCGCCGTATCTTCGCAAAGCAAAACCGCAAAACCCGATAATAACCTTTTGATTGCCTCATCGGCACTTGATACAAAAGAAAGCTCGCTGCTTGAAATGATGCCGAAAAGCTCGTTTTTGTCCTTTGGTGCCAGTCCTGACTTTAATAGAGGAAATACTATGCTCTCGGTGATGTAAGCTCTGTCGGTGTAAGAGCCGATGTTTAAAAGATAGGCGCATTTGCCGTCGGAGAAATTCAAAAGTCTTGAATTGAAGTCGGCACAGCTGTCAAAGGCTTTTCTGATGTATGAAAAACAAATATCGATTTTTTTGGAAGACAATATAATCACCGCCAAAGCTATTGTTTCCAAAATCAATAAAAAAATCCCTGCGAAAATGCCGCAGAGAAAATGTTCACAATTATATAGTTGACATATTGCTTGATGTTTGGTAAAATAATACCCGTTGGGCGGTAGCCCGGCGTAGTTTGCAGAGGTATCGAAGTGGGACGTTTGCGACCGCCGCCGGTGGCGGATGAAGGGAGCAAAAAGGAGTGGCAGCGGTCGAAATTTGGCGGTCATAACGGCGAGCAACAAATTTTGGGCACCGCAACAGGACATAACGGGGCTGACTCGAAATGAGGTAAGCCTTTTGGAAATATCCTCTTCAAAAAGTGCTTGAAATCCGCTGTATAGCTGGATTTTTTGAAAAACTGAATATTTACGATTTTAGCAGTTCCCAAAGAAAGTTCCCAAAGATTTGCTTTCTCAGGACAACTGTTAAACATATAGGGAGAAGTATCGAAGCGGTCATAACGGGGCTGACTCGAAATCAGTTTGCCGGTAATTCCGGCACGTGGGTTCGAATCCCACCTTCTCCGCCAAAAAAATTGGGCGGTGCACGTAAGTGTGCCGCTTAATTTTTTATTCTGAGGGGATTCGAAGCCTGAGAGGGCTTTTTGCGTTAAGAAAAGTTGCCTGTGGCAAGTTTTTAGCAAAAAGGTGCGAGACCTTTACGGTCGAGCAAGGTGGACGCGCAGCGGCTGTATCCCACCTTCTCCGCCAATCACGGGGTTTTGTTTAGGCAAAACCCCGTATTTCTTTTGCCTTAGAATGTTATAGCCTTCTCCAAAGCATTAAGCGAAAAGCTTTTCGATGTTGCATCAAGATGTGAATATGTATTCGCAGTAGTTGAAAAGTCGCTGTGCCCAAGCCATACCTGAATATCTTTAAGCGTTATTCCCTCGTGTTTGCCTTTGTTGAGCAATAGCGAAGCACAAGTGTGACGAAGGTCGTGGAAGCGTATCTCACGAAGTTCATTTTTTGCCAAAAAGATTTTGAATGCTCCGGTGATATAATCGGGTGTGATTAAATCACCCAGTTCATCAACCATTACATAATCAAGCCATTTCTTGTTGTACGAACTTTTGAACTTC